>DASRZF010000373.1:0-9643 GCA_035686645.1 Polyangiales bacterium | reverse complement strand
CGGTAGTTGAAACGGCTCCCGTCCTGGCCGAACTGGACGATGTGACTCACGACCGACAGGAAGCCGAGCTCCGCGGTGAGCGACCATTCTACGTTGGGCGGCTTTGCCAGCGTCGCCTGATACTTGGCTGGGAGAGCAGTCCCCGGGCTTGAATCCGCCTCCTCCGGAGAGGGCGCTCGGGCCGATGGCTCTGCAATCGCGGTCGACGGCAAGGTCGCGAAGGACATCGAGATGGCGAGAAATGCCGGCTTGAGTCGATGCATGCTGCCCCGCAGGGTATCACACCGGCATTCGGAGATGCAGAGGAAGGACGGCAATGCTCAGCGAGCGAGGCGACGTTTCAACGCGTCGACCAGGAGTTGCTCCTTGAAGGTCCGATGTGAGCGAGGCGGAAACAGCACCTGAATGGGCACCTCCGCAACGCAGCGATCGGGGAGCAACGCAACGAGCCGTCCCTGCTCGATGAAGGGCTCCACGATGAACTCGGGAAGCCAGGCAAGCCCGGCTCCTTCCGATGCAAGCTCAGCCAGTGCGTCGCCGTGGTTGCTCTTGAGCCGACCCGTCACCCGAGCTCGCTCTTCCGATCCATCGGGTCGATTGAAGAACCAAGTATCCGGTTCACCCTGATGCGTATAGAGGAGGCATTCATGGTCTCGAAGCTCGGAGGGTCTCGTCGGCGCACCATGGCGCTCGACGTAGGCAGGAGCAGCCACGACGAGACGCCGAGAGGAACCGACACCGATCGCCAACATCGATGAGTCCGGAAGCCGACCGATCCGCAGCGCGAGGTCGAAGCCCTCTGCAACCAGATCGACGTTGCGATCTTCGAGCTGGAAATCGATTGCGAGCTGGGGCTGGTTTCGTGCGAGCTCGGCAACGATTTCGGTCAGAAACCGCAGCCCGAACGAGATCGGTGCGCTCATTCGAAGTCGGCCCACCGCCGTTTGCGTAGCAGCGGTCAGCTCGCTCTCGGCCTCGGCCGCCAGTGAGACGATGGTCCGCCCGCGAGCGAGGAGCGCCCTACCCGCATCGGTCAGATTCGAACGTCGGGTGGTGCGACGCAAAAGCTGGGCGCCCAATTCGTTTTCGAGAGCGCGGACTCGCTCGCTGACCGTCGACTTCGCAAGCCCGAGCGACGAAGCCGCCTTCGAGAAGCTTCCATGCTCTGCCACGGCCACGAATATCGAGAGATCGTTGAGATCCATTGTGCGGATTTCCGAACAGTGATGTCACTGTATGTCATATTGTTTGTCTTTTCAAACTCCTTAGGTTTTCGGGAAGGAGGATGCAGCCATGATCAGAGTTCGCCGTAGCCAAGACCGGGGCCATGCTCAGCATGGCTGGCTCGACAGTCGACATAGCTTCTCGTTTGGCGACTACTACGACCCGGCCCAAATGGGAGTCGGACCGCTGCGCGTGATCAACGATGACCGCGTGATTCCCGGCGAAGGGTTCCCAACGCATCCACATCGCGACATGGAAATCATTTCCTACGTGGTCGAAGGGGCGCTCGAGCACAAGGACAGTATGGGTAACGGCTCGCTGATTCGTCCTGGAGACGTTCAGCGGATGCGTGCGGGAACGGGAGTGACGCATAGCGAGTACAACGCCTCGGCGAGCGAGTCGGTGCGATTTCTTCAGATTTGGGTGATTCCCTCGAAGCGTGGGCTGGAACCCGGCTACGAGCAGAGCTTCTTCGGAGATGAACGTCGCGGCCGGCTTCGACTCGTTGCGTCCCGCGATGGCGCCCACGGTTCGGTTCAGATCGAGCAGGACGTGTCGATGTTCGCATCGGTTCTCGAAAAGGGGCAGCGTGTGAAGCACCCACTCGTGACGGGCCGACGAGCTTGGCTACAAGTCGTTCGCGGCGCCCTTGTCGTCGAAGGCGCTTCGCTCCATGAAGGAGACGCTGCGTTGCTGACCGATGTCCCGTGGATCACGATCGACTCGCTCGATGAGAGCGAGTTGCTTCTATTCGACATCGCCTCAACGGAAGGCGAGGAGTAACACCATGACTGAGCTCATTGGAATCTCAGGAAGCCTACGGAAAAACTCATTCAACACGGCACTCCTGACGTCGGCGTCGGAGTTGGTGCCGGAGGGAACGACGCTTCGAGTCGCCTCGCTCACCTCCATTCCTCTTTACAATGGAGACCTGGACATCGATGGCGGTCCTGAGCCGATTCGGGCGTTGAAGGAGCAGATCGACGCGGCGGACGGCCTGGTGTTTGCGACGCCGGAGTATAATTACGGCATTCCCGGGGTCCTCAAGAACGCGATCGACTGGGTTTCGCGGCCGGCGTTCAGGTCGGTGCTCCTCGGCAAGCCAGTCGCCATCCTCGGAGCCGCGCCGGGCGCGGTCGGCACGGCCAGGGCGCAGGCGCAGCTGAGGCAGGTCCTCGCGGGGACGCTGTCGGAGGTGTTCCCACATCCAGAATTCCTCTTGGCCAAGGCGCACGAGCGAATCCAAGAAGGCACTCTCATCGATGAGGGCTCTCGCGTCCTCCTGAGAGACATGCTCGAGCGATACGTGAGTTGGATCGAGCGCTAGCTGCCGACCTAGCGATCTCCGATACGCCCTTTTTGATCAAGTCGGGCCAAAGGGCTAAAGCCGGTTGAGGCGGCGCGCTTGAACGACACTACGATCGAAACCGATAGCGGGAATTTCTGGCGATTGACGGGAGCCTGCATCGCCGTGCTCGTGCCCTTGAATTGGACTTGGTACATCTGGGCTCGCGGGATTCCAGGCTCGTTGACGGTCTATATCATCCTCGGAAGCGCGCTCTACTTCGGACTGCTGCGCCTCGTCACGGGCATTCGCTTTTCGGACATTTCCTACGAGGCTCGATTCATCGTCATCAGCTCGATGCTGCTCTTGATCTTCTTCCTGGCGTTCGGTCGCTCGGATACTTACAAGCATGCGATCGAGCCGTGGATTCCGAAGGGCGCGCGCTCACCTTTGCTTGGTTTCTTCTACTTCGCGGCCTCCAGTGTGCTGCTCCGCTTCGCAATCCCGTACCTGCTCGTTCGCTTCAAGCTCGAGAAGGCCCCTCGCGATTATGGATATGTCGTTCGGGGCGGAACACGCTATCGATGGATCTATTTCGGGCTGTTCGTCGTCATGGTTCCGCTGGTCCTTTGGGCCTCGACGCTGCCGGAGTTCCAAGCGAGCTATCCGCAGACGCGAGGGATCGTCAGCGGCAACGAAGCCTCGGTCCGGCTTTTCGTTCTCTACCACGCGGCTTACTTCCTGATGTTCCTATCCGGGGAGAGCTTCTGGCGGGGCTACATGACCTTCGGCCTCGGTCGTGACCTGGACATCTTGGCGCTGCCTTGGATGGTCACGCTTTATAGTGTCGGCCACTACGGGAAACCCATCCTCGAGGTCAACGGCTCGATCATCGCCGGGCTCGTTCTAGGCTACCTCGCGCTTCGACACCGCTCGTTCTTCCTCGGTGCCCTCCTCCACTGGTCGATCGCGCTCACGATGGACCTCGCGGTCCTCTGGCAGAGAGGGATCGTCTGGAACTAAGGACCCCCCCCTCGGGCCGACGTAAACCGAGCTCGCGCGCGGGTCCCCTTGCAGAAAGTGAAACATGTTTCAGTCTTGGACCTGTGACCCGGGTTGGACGGCAGATTCTGTTGAGAAGACGCCCAAGAGGGCTGCCTTCCACAGCGGATTTCGAAGCCCGGGAATGCGAGGTGGCGAGCCCTGGTTCCGGAGAGGTGCTGCTCGAGAACCTCTATCTGTCGATCGATCCGGCGATTCGCGGGTGGATGAGCGACGCCAAGTCGTACTTGCCTCCGATCGGGATCGGCGAGCCCGTTCGGAGCGGAACTCTTTCACGGATCGTCGAGACGCGTGCCGAGGGCTGGTCCGTTGGGCAGATTGTGCAGGCTCTGGCGGCCTGGGAGTCGTACAGCCTGGTCCCGGTGGGCAATCTTCACGGCAAGGTGACGCCGGTGGAAGGCATCCCGCTCTCGGCGATGTTGAGCGTGCTTGGCGGCACTGGACTGACCGCTTATTTTGGGCTCTTGGAAGTCGGCAATCCGCGCGAGGGGGAAACCGTTCTCGTGTCTGCGGCTGCGGGTGGCGTGGGTTCGATCGTCGGGCAGATCGCGAAGATCAAAGGTTGTCGGGCCGTCGGGCTGACGGGCAGCGATGAGAAATGTGCGTGGCTGATCGACGAGCTCGGCTACGACGCAGCGATCAACTACCGAGCTTCGAATCTGCGGGCCGCGCTCAAGGACGCATGTCCGAATGGTGTCGACGTGTTCTTCGACAGCGTCGGCGGTGAGATCCTCAACACGGTGCTCACACGACTCAACCGCCACGGCCGCGTCGTGCTCTGCGGCGCAATTTCCCAGATCAACGAGTCCGAGCTTCCTCCCGGTCCAAAGAACTACCTGCAGCTTCTCGCCAAGAGCGCTCGAATAGAGGGCTTCACCACTTTGGATTTCGCGCGACGCTACGACGAAGCGCGCGCCCAGCTCGCAGCTTGGATTCGCGCGGGCAAGATCCGCTATCGCGACGAGATCGTCGAGGGTCTCGACGCGGCTCCGTCGCACTTGCTGAGACTCTTCAACGGTGCGCATCGAGGAAAACTGATGGTCAAGTTGGCCGACGCAGGGGTTTGGGAATGACTGGCATATGTGATGGACGGACTGTGATTGTAACCGGCGCAGGCCGCGGCATCGGACGGGAGCACGCGCTCGAGCTCGCGAGGCAAGGGGCGCAGGTCGTCGTCAATGACCTAGGCGTGAGCAACAGTGGCGAAGGCGGCGGCCAAGGCCCTGCGGACGAGGTCGTCGATACCATCCGCGCCATGGGTGGCAAAGCGGTGGCGAACGGTGCGGACATCGCGGACTGGGAACAGTCCGAGGCCCTGGTCCGACAGGCCATCGACGAGTTCGGGCGCCTCGATGCCGTCGTCAACAACGCGGGCTTCGTGCGGGACCGCATGTTCGTGAGTTGCAGCGAAGAGGAGTGGGACGCGGTCATCCGGGTGCATTTGAAGGGCCACTTCTGCGTTGCGCGGCACGCGGCCGCATATTGGCGAGCTGAGATCAAAGCGGGAAAGGAAGTCGATGCACGGATCATCAACACGAGCTCGGGCGCGGGAGTGCTGGGCAGTGTCGGTCAATCGAGCTATTCCGCCGCAAAAGCAGGGATTGCAACTTTGACGCTAGTGCAGGCCGCCGAGCTCGGACGATACGGAATCACCGCAAACGCGATTTGTCCGATCGCACGGACGCGGATGACCGAAGGTGCCTTCGGCGACACGATGAAGGCGCCAGACCAGGGTTTCGACGAGAACGACCCAGCCAACGTGTCACCTTTCATCGCGTGGCTGGTCAGCTCGCAATCGCGCGAAGTCACCGGACGTGTCTGGGAGGTTTTTGGCGGAACCATCACGGTTTTCGACGGGTATCGCCGCGAACAGACGGTCGACATCGGCAAGCGCTGGGACGCTTCTGAGGTTGGGCCCGCCGTGAAGGGCCTCCTCGCCAAAGCGCGCCCCTTGGTGAAGGTGTACGGCACATGAACGAGCCTCTCGACTTCAGCGGCCGCGCGGTCCTGGTAACCGGAGGAAGCCGCGGGATCGGCAAAGGGATCGCGGAGGCTTTCCTAGCGGCGGGCGCGAAGGTGGCGGTCTGTGGCCGGAAGAAACCCGATGTGCTCCCCAGCATGGATGGCAGGACCGCCGTCTTCGTGAGTGCGGACGTTCGCGACCCCGAGCAGGTGGAGAAGATGGTCGAGCAGGTGGTCGCAGAGCTCGGACGCATCGACGTCTTGGTCAACAACGCGGGCGGCGCGCCTTTCACCGATGCGGCCACTGCATCACCACGGTTTTCAGAGAAGATCATTCAATTGAATCTAACCGCGGCGCTGCACTGCGCTCAGCAAGTCAATCGAGTCATGCAAGGGCAGGATTCTGGCGGTTGCATCATCAACATCGCCAGCGTCTCCGGCGTGCGCCCCTCTCCCGGGACGGCAGCATACGGCGCGGCAAAGGCGGGATTGATCAATCTCAGTGCCACACTCGCAATCGAATGGGCTCCCAAGGTTCGAGTGAACTCGATCGCAGCCGGATTGATTCGAACCGAACAGGCGCACCTCCACTACGGCAACGACGAGGGGATCGCACGTGTCGCCGAGACCGTTCCGTTGAAGCGACTTGGCACTCCCGAAGACGTCGCAGGCGCGTGCCTGTACTTCGCCTCGCCTCTTGCCGCATACGTGAGCGGCGCAAATTTGCTTCTTCATGGGGGGGGAGAAACACCCGCGTTTCTCTCGGCCGCCAGCGTCAATCGAGGAGATTGAGTGAATGGAATTTTCATTCTCAGAAGCGCAGGATGAGCTTAGACGAGCCGCGCGCCGGTTCTTGGAGGTCGCCTCTTCGGAAGAGCGTGTGCGCGCCGCCATGGAAACCGAGAGGGGCTACGACCGTGGCGCCTGGACGCAGCTTTCCGAGGAGTTGGCATGGACTGCGCTCACCATTCCTGAAGAGCTCGGCGGCCTCGGCATGAGTTATCTCGACCTTCATCCCTTGATGGAGGAGATGGGTCGCGTATTGCTCTGCGCACCCTACTTCTCGACGATTTGCCTCGGCGCGAACGCGTTGATGCTCGGCGGATCTACCGAGCAGCAAGAGCGCCATCTGCCCGGAATCGCCGCAGGCGAGCTCACCGCGACGCTTGCGTACAGCGAGCGGAACAACCGCACGGACGCTGACGGAGTCGAAACAAGCTACTCATGGGTTGGAACGGAATGCGTTCTGAGCGGCCAGAAGTACTACGTTCTCGATGGACACACGGCCGATCTTCTCATCGTTGCCGCTCGCGCGAAAGGCAGCAGTGGAACAGAAGGCGTGAGCCTCTTCTTGGTGCCGAGAGACGCGGCGGGCATGAATTGCTCATGGCTCCCCAGCATGGATCAAACGCGGCGCTTGGCGTCGGTAGATCTCGATGGCGTGCGCGTCTCCTCCGATGCGCTCCTCGGGAAGGAAGGCTCGGGCTGGGACCTTTGTGAGCGAACTCTGGACCTGGCCCGGATTGCTCTGGCGGCCGAGCAAGTCGGCGCTGCAGAGATGTGCCTGGATATGTCGGTCGAGTACGCAAAGGTTCGCAAGCAGTTCGGCAGGCCCATAGGTTCGTTCCAAGCCATCAAGCACAAATGCGCCGACATGCTCACGATGATCGAATCGGCGCGTTCGGCGGCATTCTACGCAAGTGCGCTCGCAGCCCAGGGGGAAGAAGATCTATCGGAAGCGGCCTCCAGTGCGAAGGCGTTCTGTTCAGATACGTTCTTCCATTGCGCCGCAGAAAACATCCAGATTCACGGGGGGATTGGTTTCACCTGGGAGCACCCGGCGCACCTGTACTTCAAACGGGCCAAGGCTTCCGAAGTCCTATTCGGCGCCCCTTCTTTTCACCGCGAACGCGTCGCGCAACGCTTGGAGTTGTGATGGAGCTTCAACTCAGCCAAGAAGAGGAGAGCTTCCGCCAGGAGGCACGGGCCTGGTTGCAAGAGCAGCTCAACGGCCCCTTCAAAGATCTTCGAGGCCGCGGGGCTTCAGGCGATCAGGATACGTACGTCGAGGAACGAATCGCCTGGGGCAAGGTGATGGGGGCGGCCGGTTGGAACTGCATCGGCTGGCCGAAGGCGTTCGGCGGCCGAGGCTGCACGATCAAAGAAGAAGCCGTATTCAACGAGGAATACGTCCGGGCGAACGGCCCGGGCAACGTCGGACACATTGGCGAAACGCTGCTTGGGCCCACGCTGATTCATTTTGGTACGCAGGCTCAGAGAGAGCGCTTTTTGCCTCCCATCGTTTCTGGGGACGAGATTTGGTGTCAGGGATACTCCGAGCCCGGAGCGGGGTCGGACCTGGCGAACGTGCAGACCAAGGCAACCCTGGTGGGTGGCGAGTGGGTCATCGAAGGCCAGAAGATATGGACTTCAGGCGCTCAGTACTCGGACTGGTGCTTCGTCCTTTGCCGAACCGACTCCGATGCGCCGAAGCATCGGGGCATCAGTTACATCCTGGTTCCCATGAAGCAAGACGGCATCGACGTGCGCCCCATCAAGCAGATGGGTGGAAGCGCGGAGTTCGCAGAGGTCTTCTTCGACGGCGCCAAGGCGGCTTCGGACCACGTCGTGGGTGGCGTGAACAACGGTTGGAAAGTCGCCATGGGCACGCTCGCCTTCGAGCGCGGCGCGTCGACGCTCGGCCAGCAGTATCTATTCCAAAAGGAATTCGAGCAGATCGTCGAAGTCGCAAAACGTACGGGCGCATCGAAAGACCCGATTTTCAGGCAGCGTATCGCCGCCGCCTGGATCGGGCTCAAGAACATGCGTGTCAACGCACTTCGTACACTCGAGCACGAGGGTGCGGACCTCAGTCGCGAGGCGCTGATCAGCAAGCTCTATTGGTCGAACTGGCATCGTGACCTCGGGAAGCTCGCCATGGACCTGCTCGGGCCGGAGGCCGAGCTGATCGAAGGTCCGCCATACGAGCTGACTGCCTTGCAGAAGTGGTATCTCTTCTCGAGGGCTGACACGATCTACGCTGGGTCGAACCAAATTCAACGAAACATCATCGGAGAACGAGGACTCGGACTGCCAAAGGAGCCGCGATGAACAAGCCACCGAAGTACGTCGAAGGGCACAAGCTTCTCGAAGGCAAGACCGTGCTCGTCACGGCGGCCGCGGGCACCGGCATCGGATTTGCAACCGCCGTTCGGTGCGCCGAAGAAGGCGCCTCGGGCCTGATGATCAGCGACATTCACGAACGCCGTCTGGGCGAAGCAGCAGAGAAGATCGAACAAGAAACGGGCCTGCGCCCAGATACCGTGATGTGCAACGTCACCAACGAAGACGAAGTGCAGGCCATGTTCGAGCTCGCAGTCGAGAAGATGGGGCACGTCGACGTGTTGATGAACAACGCAGGCTTGGGTGGATACGCGAAGCTGGTCGACATGACCGACGATCAGTGGAATCTCGTTCTCGACGTCACGCTCAACGGTTGTTTCCGTTGTACGCGCGCTGCACTGAAGCACATGATGCCGCGTGGCACCGGGACGATCGTGAACAACGCCTCGGTGCTCGGATGGCGGGCGCAAGAAGGGCAATCGCACTACGCAGCTGCCAAAGCAGGCGTAATGGCATTGACCCGCTGCGCCGCAATCGAGGCTGCCGAGCACAACGTGCGCATCAATTGCGTCGCACCTTCGCTGGCGATGCACCCTTTTTTGGAGAAAGTCACACCACCGGGACTGCTCGAGGAGCTGAAAAAGCGCGAGGCTTTTGGTCGCGGCGCAGAGCCTTGGGAAATCTCGAACGTCATGGTCTTCCTCGGCAGCGAGTACAGCTCGTACATGACGGGCGAAGTGCTTTCAGTATCGAGCCAGCGCGCCTGAGCTAGGCATCTAGCTTCCGAGCCTGCCAGGCATCGGAGTACCGCAACATGAACCAGCGGATCATCGGGGAAAACATCCGTGTCAGGGGCCGGGTGAACCGCGAGGCCCGGCGCATCTCGCCTATGAAATCCTCGAAGCTGATTCGTTGAAAATTTAGAAGCGCCTGACTTTCGTCGGTGTCTAGCCAATCGCAGTAGTACGCGTCGGTACCATATGCCTC
>DASRZF010000372.1:0-3496 GCA_035686645.1 Polyangiales bacterium | reverse complement strand
GCCTCCACCGCTTCGCGACGCAGACGCCAGACGGTCTCCTCGACGCCCCTGAGCACGGCATCGACCGCAGCCAGCCAGTACCGCAAGGACGAAGATTCATCATGTGCCCGATTTGTAAGGGCTTTTTGCTCTACGGCGGATTGCTGTGACACATTCATGCAAATCATGTATCACATTGTGATTCACGAGGCCAGATCACTGTCGGGTTGGTAGCGTTGCCATCCGGACGCCATTCGCGATGCTGCAGCTCGCCAACTCGAGGAAGGGAGCCGAAGTGGAAGCCACAGACATGCTGATGCAAGAGCACCGCGTCATTGAAAAGGCACTCGATGCCATGGAGGGCTGGAGCGCAAAGTTGGGCCGAGCCACCGAGCCAGACGAGAAAGCGGAGCTCGCTCGTTTCGTCGCGTTCATCCAAGGATTCGCGGACGCCTATCACCACGGCAAGGAGGAAGACATTCTCTTCGTCCTGATGGGCCAGCACGGCTTTCCCCGCCACGTGGGCCCCATCGCCGTCATGCTGCAGGAGCACGACCTCGGCCGTTCCCTCGTGGGTGTCCTAGGCGGACTCGCTAAACAATCGGCGCCCTGGAGTAAGGAAGACCGGGCCACGATCGCACAGACGGTGCAGGAGTTCTCCGCTCTGCTACGCCAGCACATCCGGAAAGAAGACCAGGTGCTCTACCCAATGGCCGATGCCCGACTGCCGGAGCCGATCAAAGCCGAGATGTTCCGACGATTCCAAGAATTCGAGGAGCAACGGACCGAAAGCGGCGAACAAAAACGACTCCGCGAGCTCGGCGAGGCCTTGATTCAAGCGCACGCTCCCTGAAGCGAGGCCCCAAGCACGCGGTTCACGCCGATGCCGGTTCGTCGATTCGGACCAGCTTCGCGATCAACTCCAGATGCGGGGTCTGCGGCAAGCTGTCGTAGGCGCGCAGGCTTTCCAGCCGATACCCGTCGGCAAGCGCTGCGATGTCCTTCGCCAGCCCAGCCGGACCACAAGCCATCACGTGAATGCGCGCCGGGCGAAGCCGAAGCAGCTGGCTCGTCACAGCAGCGCCAAGGCCCTTCCGAGGTGGATTGGCGACCACCGCGTCCGGCGCCTCGGTCTGCCGCGCAAGAAACGCTTCCGCAGTTTCCGCTTCGATCCCAAGCCTGCTCGCGCCTTCGGGATGTGACTCGCAAGCCAAGACCTCGCTGGCCACGGCTCTGAGCCGACGCGTAGTCGCGCCCGAACCTGCATAGAGATCCAAGATGCGCCCGCCACCAATGCCCTCCACGAGATCGTCGTACATCTGCTCCGAGACTCTCGGGTTGGGTTGCAGAAAGCCGAGCGGACCGATCCGCGTACCGTTCACGTCGAGCGCTTCGATCCCGCGAAGCATCGTCGCCTCTGCGCCCCGGAGCGCATTGCCGCCCTCCCGATGAAAGCTGAACGCCAGGCCATCGCAGCGCGTAAGCCGCGGGCTGAGCCGGCGTAGCTCGTCCTCGTTGGCTTCACTCGTGACAAGCGTAGCCAGCACCTCGGTCCCATTGGTACGCAACCAGACCGCGCGAAGCCCGAGTCGCTTGCGTTCCTCGTCATGGGCCGCGATCCCGAGGTCACGTGCGGCCTCGGCGAGCTCGTCCGCCGCCGCCGCAATCAGAGGATGGTCCACCAGGCAACCCTTCATGTCCGCAGGACGATTGGTCCCGCGCATGAAGCTCCCGAGGCGCAGCTTCCCAGGTCCGCCAAACGCAATGCGTTTTGCACTCCAGCGATAGCCGAGCGATTCCCGCGCCGGGACCACCTCACCCACATCGAGCCCGTGTTCGGCGAGCAGCATCTCCCGCAGGAGCGTCCGCTGATCACTTTCATCGAGCGCCATCAAGCCGCATCCGGTGCAGCTCCCGTCTTTCAGGTCCACATGACGCGGGCAGGGCGGGAGCCGCCGACCCGCGCGCCCGCGTTCCACTTCTAGGATCGTCGCAAAGCTCGCGTGCTTGCCCACGTGCTCGACACGCGCGACGACCTGCTCCCCGGGAAAGGCACCCGCGATGCGCGTGCGTCCCGAAACACCTTCCCCCGAAGGCAGCAGCGATTCGACCTCGAAGCTCCGCCGGTCTCCGGCTCTGGCGTGCGGCTCTTCTTGGCCCTTCATGGGTGTACGTTTGCGCGACCGGTCACTCATGGGCAAGGTGGGGCGTGGCTCTCGTCCCCTTATCGCGAAAAGGCACTCGGGGCGCGAGCCGGCCGGATACGAGCGCCTACCTGCCCACCACCCGGGCCGAAATGGACGCACGCGGCTGGCACGAGCTCGACGTGCTGATCGTAAACGGGGACGCCTACGTCGACCACCCCGCGTTCGGCGGCGCGCTGATCGGCCGCTTCCTCGAAGGGCGTGGCTACCGTGTCGGCATGATCGCCCAGCCCAAATGGGACGATCCTGCCGACGTATCCCGCATGGGCACGCCGCGACTCTTCGTCGGCATCACGAGCGGCAATCTCGACAGCATGCTCAACAAGCTGACCGCGCAGAAGAAGGTGCGCTCCGAGGATCAATACTCGCCAGGCGGCCGCACCAACATGCGCCCCAATCGCGCGAGCATCGTCTACGGCAACCTTTGCAGGCAGGCATTCTCGGGCGTGCCGATCGTGCTCGGTGGCATCGAGGCCTCCCTTCGTCGCATTGCGCATTACGACTACTGGAGCGATTCGATTCGCCGGAGCGTCCTCCTCGACTCCAAAGCCGACATGCTGATCTTCGGCATGGGCGAACGCCCGGTCTGGGAGCTGGCCGATCGGCTTGCCGCCGGTGAGTCTCTCGAAGACGTTCGCAACATCCGCGGAACCGCCCACGTCCTGCGCAAGGGCCAATGGGAGAACATCGAGCCGAGCCGTTTCATCCGAGACGGCAATCCCGTATTCCTGCCGAGCTACGAGGAGATCAAAGCCAGCAAGGAACGCTTCAGCGAGATGAGCGGCGCGTTCCAAAAAGAAACGAACCCGGGCAACGGCCGGCCCTTGATCCAGCCCCATGAACACGAGGCCGTCTACCTCAACCCGCCGGCCGAGCCGCTCAGCACGGAGCTGATGGACGAGCTCTACGATCTCCCTTTCACGCGCTACCCACACCCTTCGTACGACGCGCCCATTCCTGCCTACGAAACGGTCAAGCACAGCATCGTGACCATGCGCGGCTGTTTCGGCGGCTGCAGCTTCTGCTCGATCACCGAACACGAGGGCAGGGTGATTCAGTCGCGAAGCGCCGAGAGCGTCCTCCGCGAAGTGCGTGCGCTCCGGCGCATGGACGACTTTGCCGGCGTGATCAGCGACGTCGGTGGACCGACCGCGAACATGTACCAGATGAAATGCAAGGACGAGCGCATCGAAAAGGCCTGCCGACGCCTGAGCTGCGTATATCCGGGCGTCTGCGAGAACCTCGTCACCGATCACGCCCCGCTCGTTGAGCTCCTCGGCCAGGTCCGAAAGGAACCGGGCATCAAGAAGGCC
>DASRZF010000371.1:0-4426 GCA_035686645.1 Polyangiales bacterium | reverse complement strand
GCAGGCTAGGATCTAACTGGGCCCGGAGTGCCCACCGTCTGATGTCCCGACACGATCCCACCGAGGTCACACGCCGCCACGTGTTCTCCGAGAAGAGCCTCTCCAAGAAGGAGGAGCAGGCGCGCATCGTCGTGCTCGCTGGCACGCTCGCTGGGGACAAGTACGCCATCGACAAAGAGCTCACGCTCGGACGGGGTGACAACGCGAGCGTCAAGCTCGACGACACGCTCGTCTCCAGAATTCACGCCCGTATCTATCAGCACGAGAATGGCTCTTACGTCATCGAAGATCTCGAAAGCCGCAATGGAACGCAGGTCAATGGCATGGCGGTCACGCGGCGGGTGCTCACGTACGGCGACCGCATTCAAATAGGAAGCTCGCTCCTTCTGTTCGCCCATCACGACCCGATGGAACAGCAGGTCGCCCAGAGACGAAAGCTCGAAGCGATCGGACGACTCGGAACCGGCGTCGCTCACGATTTCAACAATCTTCTCGGTGCCGTGCGTTCGAGTATCGACTTCCTGAACGACCTTCCTGGTGAAACGAAGCTGAGTGATCCCGACGTCCGTGAGGCGTTCAACGATATCCGCTCTGCTGCTGCGACCGCGACCGAAATGACCAGCCGTCTGCTCGGCTTCGCCCGTGAAGTGGAGCGGAGCCACACGGAGGTGGACCTCAGCGAGCTGTGCCACCACGTCGTGCAGCTTGCACGGCACACATTCCACCGCGGCATTCGAATCGACGCGCGCATCGACCGCGGGCTCAAGGTGAGTGGCGACCGGGGGCAGCTCCACCAGCTTCTGATGAACCTTCTCATCAATGCGCGAGACGCGATGCCCAACGGTGGCAAGCTCAAGATCAGCGCGAAGAAAGCCGATCCCGTCGATCTCGAGAAAGCGCCCCTCAACCCTTTGGTTGCTCATGCGATCATCACCGTCGAAGACACGGGGATTGGGATGGACGATGCAACGCGGGAGCGTGCGTTCGATCCTTTCTTCACGACCAAGGGAGACCAGGTAGGCGCCGGGTTGGGGCTTGCCGCCGTGTACGAGATCGCCAAATCTCACAACGGCCACATCACGGTGCACAGCGTGCCCGATCGCGGCAGTGAGTTTCAGGTGGTGTTTCCCCTGACCTCCGAGCGTCCCATGATCCCGACCGAGCCGAGCTTGCCAGCGATCAAGCTACCTGCGACGCAGCTTTTGATCATGCTCGTCGACGACGAAGACGTCGTGCGCCGAAGTGCTGGGCGGGTGGTTCGGCAAAGCGGACATCGGGTGATTTTCGCGCGGAGCGGCGACGAGGCCCTACGTATCTATACCGAGACGCAGCCCCGGCCCGATTTGGTCTTGATGGACCTGAACATGCCCGGAATGACCGGCGACCAGGCTTTCAAGAAGCTCAAAGAGATCGACCCGGACGCGCCGGTCGTCTTCGTCTCCGGCTACTGGGATCGCGACCTCGAGCGGGAGCTACGCAGCATGGGAGCGTTGGGTTTCGTTCAAAAGCCCTATGAAGCTGCTACGCTCCGGGACGCCATCGTCCAGGCGATGACGTCTCAGACTTCATGATCAAGTACATAGGCTCGAAACGGCTGCTGGTGCCGCACATCCTGAAGGCCGTGTCGGCGTTCCCGGAGTCGGGCAGGGTGCTCGATTTGTTTTCCGGCACGTCGCGTGTGGCAAGAGGCCTCAAAGCGACTGGGCGCTACGTGATCGCGAACGATCACCTGAGCTACGCATCGACCTTGGCTCGCTGCTACGTCCAGGCCGACGCGAACCGCTGGCTCGAGGATGCAGCGCAATTGATCGCCGAGCTTTCCGAGCTAGCACCGGATGCCGGCTACTTCACTAAAGCGTTTTGTGAAGACGCACGGTATTTCCAACCGCGGAACGGCGCGCGTGTCGATGCGATTCGCGAAGAGATCCGCCGGCGGTCCTTGCAACCCGAGCTCGAAGCGATCGCCCTCGTGTCCTTGATGGAGGCGGCCGATCGAGTCGACTCCACCACGGGCGTTCAGATGGCCTACTTGAAGCAGTGGGCCGCTCGCGCCTTCAAAGAGATCGAGCTTCGTGTTCCAAAGATCCTTCCCGGTCCGGGTCAAGCGCTGAACCTCGACGCTGTCGAGGCGGCTGCCGAGGTCGAAGCGGACATCGCGTACATCGATCCGCCTTACAATCAGCATAGCTACATGGGCAACTACCACGTCTGGGAGAGTCTGGTCCGCTGGGACAAGCCCGAGACGTACGGGATCGCGAACAAGCGGATACAGTGCAAGGAATACAAGAGCGACTTCAACTCGAAGCGGCGCATTCGCCAGGGCCTTCAGGCACTATTCGACGCGGTGCGATGCAAGCACATGCTCGTTTCATTCAACAACGAAGGGCATGTCGACCGTGAGGAGATGACCGCGCTCCTGTCGACGCGGGGGCACGTGGGAGTCGTAGCCGTGGACTTCAAACGCTACGTCGGTGCGCAGATTGGAATCCACAACCCGAGTGGAGAGAAGGTCGGCCGCGTGAGCCACCTTCGGAACAAGGAGTATCTCTTCGTCGTGAGCGAGCGCCGCGAGATTGTCGATTCCGTAGTCGTTGCGATCGAATCGAGCATTGCGGCGGCTTCGCTTGCATCAGGGCCTGCAAAGGGCAAAAGGATGGACCATGAATCTGAACGACGTGTTGAGTGATGAAGCCAAACGCGCTTCGATCATCGAGGATGTGTGTCGCCTGGTCGACGAAGAGGTTGCCAAGCAGAAGGGGATCAGCGGTGTTGCGGTCAAAGCCGGGTACAGGCTCGTTCAAGGAGTGAAGCCCGGCTTCGTGCGCAACGTGGTGAAGGCCTTGCTTCCCGACTTTGCGGCAGCACTCGAACCGATTAGTGCACAAGCCGTCTCCAGTGGTCAGACGGTGAGTCAGTACTTTGCCCGGAACACCGGGGAGGTGGCCGAAGCCCTTCTGGCCGTTACCGACAGCCGAGCCCAGAGCTCAGAGCACGGTTCGGTCAAAGGCGCCTATGGAAAGCTGCGCAGTTCCGCCCGAAAGAACGTCGAAAGTGCGGTTCCAGGTCTCGGGAAGATCATCGAGAAGTACGTCTGAATGCAGTACTTCGAGGACATCCAGGTCGGCGACGCGAAGGAGTCGACCGAGGACTACGAGCTGAGCGCCGAGGAGATCATCGAGTTCTGCAAGAAGTGGGATCCGCTCCCGTTCCACGTCGATGAGCGAGCGGCTGCAGCGACGCCGGTCGGGAAGCTTTTCACCTCCGCGATTCACTCGGTCGCAATCGCGATTCGTCTTGGGCACCAGATGCAGAACGAACCGACGGCCACCGTGATGGGGCTTGGTTGGGATCGAGTCCGCTTTCATACGCCTGCCTGCGTGGGCGATCGGCTGCGGGTTCGAGGTGAGATCATCGAGACCCGGCCTTCCGAAAGCAAGCCGGGGCTCGGCATCATCAGAAGCCTTCTGACCCTCAGCAACCAGCGCGGAGAAACCGTAGTTAGCTTCGAAGCGGCTGCGCTCTTGCGGCAGCGGCCTTAGCGTCCGTCGTGGCCGCGAGCATCTCGAGCACCGCTGCACGGGTGCGATCCCGTAGTTCGATTACAGCTTCGGTCTCGTCGAGCTCCACACGCGGATAGAGCGGCTCGCCGATTCGCACTGTCACGAGCCGATCCTCGGGGTCCTTGCTCGAGCCCGTGTCCACCGCTTCACGTGACATCAGTGTGAACGTGCCTTTGAGGGCAACCGGCACCACGGGCTTGCCCGTCAAGACGGCGGCTTGGAATGCGCCATTCTTGAACGGCCTCAGCTTGCCGTCTTCGGTGCGGGTGCCCTCCGGGAAGACGAGCAATGGATGCTCGTTTCGGAGCACGGATTCGAATGCTTCGGTGACTGCCGCGGCGGAATCCTTCCTCCCGTTTCGATCGACCGGCACGTGTCCTGCCAAGCGCAGGTGCCAACCGAGGAAGGGGATGTTCATCACCGAACGCTTTGCGGCCCATTTGAAATCGCCGGGCAGCGCCGCGCCTAGTACGAGTATGTCGATTAGGCTTTCGTGATTGCTCGCGTAGACGAAACCGCCTTCCGGAACGTTCTCTTCGCCGCTTGCCTCGATGTAGATGTGGAGTCCCTTTGCAGAGGATTGGCTCCACCTCTTGGCAGCCCAGCTGGAGGCCGAACCCTTGGTGAGCGGGCCTACCGTGATTGAAAGCAGCCCCCAGCCGATCGTTCGGGTGCCGAATGGAATCCACTGCCGGACCCAGCGTCCACGCTCGCTCCAGCCCATGTCTCCGCCCTTGCGGAAGATGCCCCATTCGGTGCGCACCCAGTCGACGGTGTTCTTCAGCCCCATCCTCGGCCCTTCTACCACCCCGACGGGCGCATGAAAAGCGCCTGACCTTGCTCAGGCCATCGCACGCACGGGACTC
>DASRZF010000370.1:0-2209 GCA_035686645.1 Polyangiales bacterium | reverse complement strand
CTTTGGGTTCGACACCGGTGGTCACTTCGATCAGCGCGCGACCACGAAGCCCGCTGCTCTCCGCCTTTCGAAGCGCCACGCGCACCGCGTCCGCGAGATCGACCACCTCGGCGACGGCCTCGTCGGGCGCCTTCGCCATTTCCTCGGTGAGCTCCAAAATCCGTTTCACGCCATCACGCGCATCGAGCACAGCGTTCTCGACCTGCGCCAGCGTTCCACGGGCGCGCGCGACGTTGGGTGTCTTCTCTTCGAGCGCCGCTGTCGCCGCCGAGATCGAAGTCTCGATCACGGTGAGGTTGTTGCGAATCCAACCCACCGGATTCCGTAGCTCGTCGGCAAGCCCAGTTGCCACCACACTCAATGAATACGCGCGCTCTGTATCGAGCAGGCGCTGCTCCAGCTCTTTGACGCGTGTGTTGAGGTTGTAGAGATCGATCGCATCGCGAAGCTCGGCTCGCAAGACCTCGGGCTCCCAGGGCTTACGCATGTAGCGCCGGACATGGCCGCGGTTGATCGCATCCTCGGCCGCCTGCAAGTCCGAGTACGCCGTGATCAGTAGCCGGATCGTTTCCGGATACTCAATCTCGACCTTCTCGAGCAGCTCGATCCCCGTCATGCCCGGCATGCGCTGGTCGGTGAGCACGACTCCGATCTCGTGCTCCTTCATCAATAGCAAACCGTCGGCCGCGCTCGACGCGGTCAAAACGGGAAAGTCATCGCCGCAGACCGCCTCGAAGACGACCAGATTCGGCTCCTCGTCGTCGACGAATAGTACGTGCGCTGTCATGCCGCCTGCTCCATCGCGGGAATCTCCATCACGAAGCGGGCCCCCCCACCGGGCCTAGGCTCATATCTTAGCTCACCACCACAGTCCTGCGCGATTCTTCGGCTCAGGTGCAGCCCGAGCCCGGTCCCTTGACCTTCCGCTCTGGTTGTAAAGAAGGGGTCGAAAATGCGATGAACCACGTCGGCTGGAACGCCGGGCCCATCGTCGGCCACGGCCACAGAAATCTGCTTATCCACCTGCCTCAGCTCGATCCAGACGTTCTTCGCCTCTGACCGTATGGAGTTGTCGATCAAGTTGAGCAGCACTTGATTGAACGCCCGTGCAGGTGCGAACACGTCGCCGGTGACTTCGTAGTCTTCGTGCACCGTGACGTGCTTCATCTTGTGCTCGAGCAGGTTGAGGGTGGACTCGACGGCCTTGCGTACGTTGCAGGGCGCCAGATCGGTCCCATCCGCCGGGCGCGCATGCGCGTCGAGGGCGGAGACGACGCCATCGATACGATTGAGCGCCTCGATGATCAACGTCATCAGCTTTTCGTTTGAAACCCGTGAAGAGCCACCTTTTGCGAGGACTCGCACGGCGTTCACGGCTGCGTTGAGCGGGTTTTTCACCTCGTGCGCGAGTCCGGCCGCGAGCGTGCCCGCGGAAGCCAGGCGCGCTTGATCCGCAAGCTGCAAGCTCAGACCTCGCATCTTGAGGTGTGCACGAATGCGCGCTTGAAGCACCTTCGTGTGGAAGGGCTTCGAGACGAAATCGTCTGCGCCTGCGTCGTAACCTTCGAGCGCAGCGTCGCTCTCGCCGCGGGCCGTGAGCAAGATCACCGGGATATGGCGAAGCGACGGATCCTCTTTGATCGCACGGGTGAGATCGAGTCCACTTGTGCCCGGCATCATCACATCGGTCAGCACGAGGTCTGGTCTGTTCGCCTTCATCAATTCAAGCGCCTCAGCGCCGTTCGCCGCGGCGTCGACCTCGTAGCTGCTCTTCAAGACGCCGACGATGAATCCGCGAAGATCAGCTTCGTCTTCAGCTACCAGCACCCGCGGAAGCCGTCCACGATCAAGCAGGAGTCGCTCGGGTGGACGCTGACTCTGCCGAAGCTCGACCGTCGTAGCCTCCATCTCCATGGTATGCGTTCCGGTGCTGTGGTCTTCGACTCGGCGCCCTGGATGCTCATCGGTTTGAAGCTGACGCCGCTCCATGATCTCTGTGTGAAAGTGCTCCTTGCCGCTCAGCAGAAAGAGCGTGAATGTCGACCCCTCTCCGACGACGCTGTCCACGGTGAGGGAGCCACCGTGGAGCTGGGCAAGCTCGCGAGCCAGCGCAAGTCCAATACCCACGCCGCCCTGCTTGCGCCGTTCCGAAGTCTCCGTCTGATGAAAGCGGTCGAAGATCTTCTGCTGCTCTTCTCGCGAAATCCCG
>DASRZF010000369.1:0-2995 GCA_035686645.1 Polyangiales bacterium | reverse complement strand
GACCGAGGCGAATCTCTCTCTGCTCGGCCGGCTGATGGTTCAGGGATACACGGTCGACAATCTCGCGAATCGACTGCGGCTGGTCGACTGGCGCAAGAAGCACCCCGAGATCGCGAACGAGGAGATCGTCGCGCCGTTGTTCATCGTCGGCCTTCCGCGAACGGGCACCACCATCCTTCACGCCCTGCTCGAACAAGACCCGGCCAATCGCTCTCCGCTGTTCTGGGAAGTTCAGTTTCCCGTGCCACCCGCAACCCCCCAAACCTGGGACGACGATCCACGGATCGAAGAGGACGAAAAGGTTCTGCGGCAGCTCTATCGCCTGGTTCCCGGCTTCGAGGCGATGCATCCAATGGCTGCGACGATGCCTCAGGAATGCGTAGCGGTTTTTACGATGTGCTTCATGTCGGAGCAGCTACAGGTCCAGTTTGATGTTCCTTCGTATCAGGCTTGGCTCGACGAACAGGACATGCACTCGACCTACGAGTTCTACAAACGTTTCCTTCAGCACATTCAATCGGGCGGCGTACGAGGCAAAAGGTTGGTCTTGAAGTCACCGGCACACCTTCACTTGCTAGACACGCTCCTCGACGTGTTTCCCGATGCGCGCATCGTTCATACGCATCGTGATCCCCTCGAGGTCTGTGCGTCGGTGGCGAGCCTCACCGCCACACTTCGCGGCGCATCCACGGACGCAATCGATTTCAAAGCGATCGGCCGGCAGCAGGTCGCATGGTGGGCCAAGCTCATCGCGAGGTCGCTGGAGCAGCGCAAGCGGCTTGCAGGGCGCAGCGAGCAGTTCTTCGACGTGAAGATGAGCGAGACGGTCGCAGACCCCATCGACGTCGTTCGCCGCATGTATGCGCACTTCGGCTACGCACTCAGCGCCGAGGTCGAAGCCAAGATGGTCGCATTCATGGCCGAGAACAGTCGCGACAAGCACGGCTCCCACAGTTACACGCCGGCAGACTTCGGGATCGACCTCGAGCGAGACCGCGGACCGTTCGAGGAATACATCGACTACTTCGGCCTCTCGGAAACTGGGGAACCATGAGCAAGACACACGAAACCTTCATGCAGTTGCTGGAGACGCTCCGCGAGCTTCCCGAAACCTTCACCGACGAATTCAAGGACCTCGGACCCCAAAGCCAGCTTCAAGGCTATCGGCATCTCGCGCATTTACTGAGCTATGGTTTCGAGCTCTACCTCGAGAGCGATCCGCTGCGGCCTTCGTTCTTACCGCTTGCGCGACCGACCCAGAAGATCCTCGGCGACAATACCGATTCGGTGTACTGCTTCACTCAGGCGCGCGGGGATCAACGCTATCGTATCTGGGGGAACATCGGGGATGCCTGCTATCTGAGCTTCTGCGCGTACGCGGGTGAGCCCGACGGGTCCTGGTCCGACAGCCTTGCAGTCAACATCAATCATACCCAAATCGACTTCGACACCGACGGCAGCTTCGAGATCTTCGTCGGTCCCGCCGAGCCGGACGCTCCCAACCATTTCGCGATAGGAGCACGGGCCGTGTGCATCATCTCCCGCGAGTACTACTTCGACCGTGGCAAAGATCGACTCGCCGAGATCCACATCGCCAACACGGGGAGCATCGAAGCGCCTTCCCCCGAGACCGACGCCAGCCTCTCCACTAAGCTCGAAGCCGTCACGACCTTCGTGACTCAAACCGCGGCGATGATCCCCCCACCTGGAACCGACGAACCCAACGAGCTCGGCGAACCGTTCGGCTTCGATCCGGATGGCATGGGCTGGGGCACGCCTGACAACATCTATGCGATGGGATCGTTCCGACTTGCGGATGACGAAGTCATGGTCATCGAGGGCCGCTCACCGGAGTGCTGCTACTGGGGTGTTCAAACCTGGAACCACTACTTGCAGTCGTTCGATGCGCGCTATTACCAGGTTTCGCTCAACTCGAAGCAGGTCACCCTCGATCCGGATGGCGGTTGGACGATCTACGTCTCCAAGCACGACCCGGGGATTGGCAACTGGGTGGGCACTGCCGGGCACGACGAGGGCATTGTCTTCTGCCGCTGGCTTCTGGCGGAGACCATGCCGGATAGACCTAGCAGCCGGGTCGTGAAGCTTGCATCGCTGCACTGAGGCCTGCGCGGTCCGCGGCCGAAATTTCTGCAGGCGACCGGGCGCCTTCCCGAAGGCGAGCGTGCGCGAGCATGGCGATCCGCTCCGCGTCGCGACCGACGCCGTGAATCATCTCGGAGGATAGCGAGTAGAGAAAGTGCAGGCCGACGAAGTAAAGTCCTGGTGCGTCAGCGACCAGGCCTGCCTGGTGGCGCGGCACCGCGTGCTCATCGAGGATCGGGAGATCGATCCAGGAAAAGCCTGTTTCATAGCCTGTACACCAGATGACGTTCTTCACGTCGAGGGCGCGACCATCTTTCAAGACGGGTTGACCATTGCGCACTTCAGTGACGCGGGGCGTGCGCTCGACACCGGCCGCAGCCATGTCGCGCGCTTTGACACGAATCAGTGGCCCTCCACCGTGAAGTAGCTTGGGCCGGAGCTTGCGCCCAATCGGGGTGCCCACGGTGAGAATCCGGTGGAACAGCACTCGGAGAACCAGGCGCGCGAGAAGGAGACGGCCGAGAAACCCGCCCACGCGAAATGGAATCTCGCCCGTGCTGCGTCCAGCCATGTACACGTGTCGGCTCTTGGAGAGCTCCATCGCGAGCTCGGAGCCGGAGTTGCCGGCGCCCACGAGCAGCACTGGCCCCGGGTCGAGCTGGCTCGGCGCCTTGTAATGCATGGAGTGGAGTTGCACGATCTTTGCGTCGAGATGTTTGGCAAACGCGGGAACACTCGGTCGCTGGTAGTTGCTCATCGCGACGATGACCTGCTCGGCACGAAACACGCGAGACCCGGCCTCGAGCTGGTAGTGACCGTCGTTCCTCGACAGTCGGTCGACGCGAACTCCGTTCAACACGGGGAGCTCGAACTGAGCGGCGTACGACTCGAG
>DASRZF010000368.1:0-6012 GCA_035686645.1 Polyangiales bacterium | reverse complement strand
AGGAACTCGCCATCGATACCGCTCTTGCGCGCTCCTACCGAGGCCTCGACGAGCCCATCCGCACTGATGCCCTCCGACTCGACGAAGGCCAAGTAAGCTCGTCCAAGGCTGCCCTCGGGCAACGCACGAAGCGCATCCCGGTCGCTGAGCAGCGGAAGCAGATTGGGCTTCGTCTCGAGCAGCCGGCTACCGATGTCGCTTCGGCGAAGCCGTGCGCGGATCCGCTTGAGGTTCGGTCCCTGCAATGCGTCGATGACCTCGAAGACATGCTCCGTGGCATCCGGGTCGGCAAACACAAGCCGAATCGCGCGAACCGCCGCGATGGGACGCATGGAAGTCACACTCATGAACCGCTCTTTAGCATCAAATCGCCATGTCGAGCACTGCGCGGAAGCGGATCGTGTTCTCCATGACCTTGGCGAAAGCCTCATTGGCGGCCTCGAGCGGGAAGCGTTCGATCTTGGGCCGCACGTTTGCGAGCGCGGCGAAGCTCATCGTGTCTTCGCTGTCGACCGCCGTCCCGCTCGGCCAACCGTGGATCAACTTCCCGGAGAGCATCGCAAAGGCGCTGATCGAGATCGGATCCCCGGCCGCCGCAACGAGCATGAGCTTTCCTCGGCCATGAAGGCCATTGACGATGCCCTCGATCGCCTTGCCGTTTGGCGCCGTTGCCAAAATCAAGTTCGCACCGCCAAGCTTCTGGAGCTCAGCGACCTCGTCCGTCGACTGGGAGTCGATGTACTCGTGAGCCCCCAAATCTCGGGCCAGCTTCTCCTTGTCCTTCCCGCGCGAGACAGCAACGGTGCGAAAGCCCATGCGATTCGAAAACTGAATCGCGAGATGACCGAGCCCACCCACGCCTTGAACGGCGACCAGATCGCCGGGGCGAGCGCCGCTGTTACGAAGCGCGTTGTACGTGGTGATGCCGGCGCAAAGGAGAGGAGCGGCTTCGGCCGGGCTGAGCTCATCGGGCACCCTGGCAGCCGCCTCCCAGGGACAGACCATGTACTCCTGGTAACCACCGTCGTAACTGATTCCGGCTATCTTGGCGCTGGTGCAGTTGATGAAGTCGCCGCGTCGACATGGATTGCACTTGAAGCAGTGCCCACCGTGCCAACCGACTCCGACGCGGTGCCCGACCGTAAACGAGTCCACACCTTCTCCAAGCGCATCCACGACGCCTGCCACCTCGTGCCCTGGAGCGCGCGGAAGCTCGAGCCCCGGGAACTGTCCGAACTTCACGAACGCGTCGCTATGGCAGATTCCACAGGCCTCGACCTTGATGCGAATCTCGCCAGGCCCGGGTTCGGGGATCTCGCGCTCATCCAGGGTAAACGGCCCGCCGGCCTCTCGTACGATCATTGCCTTCATGATTCAGCCTCCGAGCGTTCGGTATAGGGCTCGAGCAAACCTTGGCAATCACCACGTCCGACGCCTGCCTCAGGGCAACTGCGTGGGTTCTTCGGGGGCTTCGAGGCCCAAGGCGCGGCGAATGGTCTGCAGCACGCTCGCCTCAATCGACGCGACTCGGCCATCAGCTGCGGCGGCGATCTCGGCTGCGCCGTTCACGAGCTCGGCATGCTGAGGAACACCCTTCACGCGTGCTACGCACTCGAGGGCGAGTCGCGTACCGTCCTCAGGATCGGTAAACATCGCCGCGCAAAGATCCTGGAACGTCTTTGAAAGCGCCGTGAAATCGATCGGAGCAAGGACGTCCCGTTTGGACCGCACCGCATCGAAAAAACGATCTGCCTCCGAACGGCTCAGCTCACCATCAGCGGCTGCGACCAGAACGAAGGCCCCCGCGACTGCACGCAAGAGGCCATCTGAAACACTGTCGTCAAAGCGTTTCCATGCTGCAAGTGCGTATGCGACTGACTCGTCCGGGATCATCGGTCACTCTCTAGGTTGTGAGCCTAACCCGATCTCGAAGCGCGGCCAAGCATCCGAGACGTGGACGTGCTTCTCTGCAACGCCGGCTCCGGCTAAGCTTGCTATAGCCTCAGAGAAGCATGCGTCCGA
This sequence comes from Polyangiales bacterium, assembly GCA_035686645.1. Taxonomy (GTDB): domain Bacteria; phylum Myxococcota_A; class Polyangia; order Polyangiales; family Houyiibacteriaceae; genus SG8-38. The sequence goes on along the minus strand of DASRZF010000368.1, from coordinate 3,990 downwards.
GCACCAACATTACGCCTCACACGAACCAGCCATCGCGAAGGGATTCGGAAGTCCGCCCGGGCGATTTCGGCGCGCCGCGGCCGCCCCGGCTGTCTGGCGCTCCAGTGCTCGGCAATTTGGCCGAGTTCCTCAGCGACCCATACGGAATGTTCATCCGGGGCTACCGGAGCCTGGGTCCCGTGTTCTCGGTGCGCTTCCTGCATCGCCCAATGCTGGTCTTGGCAGGCGCCGAAGGTCTACGGTTCTTGTCGAAGCAAGGTCGCGAGCTCTTGGAGTCGAAGCCCGTCTGGCAGGAGTTCGTCACGCTCTTTGGGGGCGAGCGGGCCCTGGTCAGCGTCGACGGCGAGTTACACGCCGAGCTGCGCAAGCGCCTCCGTCCGTCCATGTCGCGAAGCACCCTTGAAAATCGCCTGCCCGAGGTGCGTGAGGTCGTTCAGCGGTGCTTGCGGCGCTGGGACGGTCAAACCGTCGACGTCGAACGCTTCACCAGGGACCTGATTTTTCACGAGCTCGCCGCGCTCATGGACATGGCGGGCATCGATCCGGACGAATACTACGAAGACTTGCTGCGCGTGATGCACACCTCGATCGAGGTCACAGTCGGTCGCCGTTGGCCGCGGTTCCTGCTCTGGAACCCCAGGTTTCGCGCCGCAAAGCAGCGCATCATGAACATGGGCATCGACCTCTTTCGGTCGGTCGGGCAAAGCAATCCGGAGGACGGCTTGTTTCCCATCCTGCGGCGGTGCGTTCAGGACGGCTTGCTCGGCGAACGGGACATTCCACTCCTGGCCATGACACCCTACTTCGCCGGGATCGATACCGTCGCCTCCACCCTGAGCTTCGCGCTGTCCGCGGTCTACCGCCGGCCCGACCTTCAAACCGCGCTTCGCAAAGAGCTAGAAGCCGCAAGCGCCGATTCGCCGACGGGTCGCGAATGGCTCGACCGCTTGAAGCTCGCTGAAGCCGTGAAACTGGAGGTGTCGCGACGATATCCCGTCACCCTCACCATGGTTCGCTTCGCTCGCTCACCCTTCGTCTATGCTGGGCGGCAGGTCCGCGCGGGCGACCAATTGCTGATCAGTGTCGGCGCGCAGAGCCTCATGCACGAGTACTTCGAGGATCCGGAGCGCTTCGACCCCATGCGTTTCGTGGGCCCCGACGCGCTACGGCCCGAGGCCGGGACCCTAAACCCCTACGGGATGGGCCCACATACTTGCCTCGGTGCAGCGCTGGCGGACGTGCAGGTCATCGCAACCCTTGCCTTGCTTCTGGAGCTCGCAGACATCGAGCTGATCGACCCGGAGCGGCCACTCGAGATGAAGTACACGCCATATCCACTGCCGAAGGGCGACCGACTACGCATTCGAATGCGAAACCGGCGCCGAATCGCCAAAAAGGTCACTCCGACCTCTGAGCACTAGGAACAAGACGCGACTTCGCATCGCCGCCATGCAAGCTCGGCAACGGCCGCAATTCCACTTACCCGGCTCCAATCCTAGCCTTCGCCGTCACCCGCAGTGTCGAGCTCAATCGTCACCGGCACGCCCTGCCGAAGCGTTCTCAGGACCACGCAGCAGTGCTCCGAAGCGGCCAACAACTTGTCTTTCATTCGTGGCGGAGTGTCTGGACCGAGCTCGAGTCGTACGCTCACGCTCATGTGCTGAAACCCCACTGGGACCTCCTGCGACACGCACAGCGTACCGCGCAGATCGATATCTCCGGCGACCGAAACCTCGAGCGTCAGAATCTCGACATGGAGTTGGCCCGCGATCTGGCGAATCGTCGAGTCGGCGCATGCCGCTAGTGCAGAGCACAATATGTCACCGGGATTTGGGAAATCGTGTAGGCCACCGAGTCCGCGGTGAACACCAACCGGTGTCCTGACGCCGTATCCAAGTCCGATTTCGACATCGCTGTGCAGCGGATCGCTAGGCGCGTATCGAGTCTGCGCAGTGCGCGCTCCGTCTTGAATCATCGCGCGTTCGGGCTGCTTCCGATAGGTCCGGATGAGCGCGCCGCGTCGTTGATTCATGAGCTCGCCGGGGCTTGATGGTGCGATAGCGGGTGCGGATGTCATGGCTTGCCTTTCTAGTTGGCACTTTGCGTAAGTGCACTTTGCGTGATTCTTGCGGAGCTCGGCTCCACCAAGGAGGCGCCAGAACCGAACAAGCGGCCGCTAGCTCGCGCATGGCCGTTGTCCGAAGCCGACAGGACGGATAAGATCCTGCCGTGCCAAGTATCCGATTTTGCGAGGCCACCGGCCGAGAACGCCTCGCCTACGCCATCGATGGCGAGGGTCCGACGATCCTGTTTCCGGCATGGTGGATCAGTCACGCCGAGAAGGACTGGGAGCACGACGAATTTCGCGAATTCTTCAGCGCGCTGGCGCAGCAGCACTGCGTGGTTCGCTACGATCGAGTGGGCGTAGGGCTCAGCGACCGAATACGCGAAACACGCGACATGACCGTCGAGCGCGAGGTAGCCGATTTGGAGTGCCTCATCGACCACTTGGGACTCGACGAGGTCACGCTGTTCGCGGTCTCGTGCGGCGGACCAACGGCGGTCACCTACGCGGTTCGGCACCCGACCAGGGTTCGAAACATCATTTTTCACGGCTCGTATCTTCGGGGCTGCACCATCGGCAACCCGGAGGTGCGCGCAGCCATGCTGGGCCTCGTTCGAGCAAGCTGGGGACTTGGCTCGAAGACGCTCGCCTCGATTTTTACGCCAGACCTCTCACCCGAGGCAATTCGGCGTACGACCAGAATGCAGCGGGATGCCGCAGACAGCGAGACTGCGGCGCAGCTGCTATCGCTCACCTACTCGGGCGATGTCGCGTCGATTGCGCCTCGGGTTCGAGTGCCATGCCTCGTGCTGCACCGACACGACGACAGCGCCATTCCGTTCGCCTCCGGGCGGGAGCTCGCCGCCAACCTCCCGGGCGCGTGTCTTGCGCCGCTCGAGGGCACGGCCCATCCACCGTGGGAAGGCGACACCGGCCCCGTACTGAACGCGATCTTCGCCTTCCTCGGCACGGGCGAAAGATCTCAAACTGCGACGCAAACCAGTGACTCGGAGCGGAACGCACTTCTGCGCCAAGGCGACGTCTGGACGCTGACATTTGACGCCGTTCAGACACATCTCAAGCACAGCAAAGGTCTCGCAGACCTTGCCGCCCTTCTGGCAGCTCCGGGACACGAAATCGCGGCCGCTGCGCTCATGCATGGAATCGAGCAAGCAACGCCGCCCGGCGGTAGTGATGAGGTTTTGGATGAACGTGCGCGGAACGAGTACCGCGCACGCTTGCAGGCCATCGAGGAGGACCTCGAGGAGGCGCAGTCCTTCAACGACCTCGGGCGAATCCAGCGTCTCGAAAGGGAGCACGAGGCGATCTTCGCCGAGCTTCGTGCGGCGACCGGGCTGGGAGGCCGAAGCCGCAAGCTCAAGGATCCAGGCGAACGCGCGCGCAAGGCGGTGACTGCACGAATCCGCGAGAGTATCCAGCGCATCGCCGAGGCCCACCCCGCTGCCGGCGAACACTTCACCGAGGCGATCCGTACGGGCTCATTCTGCTGCTACGAGCCGAAAACGGCTGTCGATTGGCGGGTCTGACCCCGCTAGGAATGGTCTAGCGGGCTGCGCGACGCGCCCTGGCGCCTCTTGGGCAAGGACGACGACCGTCCAAGCCACCAAGGAGAACGCCATGAAGCGCAGTGACAATTTCACCCCAGTCCGCCAAGCCACCCCGCTCTCGACGCCCAGCCGCTGGGCCATATTGCTCTACGGGACCGTCTGTTATGCAGGGTTCCATGCTGTCTTCCTCTGGATGGTGATGTTCCTCAACGACATTCCGATCCTTCCGTCCGTCAACTCGGGCACGACGCGTCACTGGGCCGCCGCCATCGCAATCAACCTCGGCCTCGTCCTGCTCTTCGGTCTGCAGCACAGCGTGATGGCACGGCGCTCATTCAAGAAGATCTGGACCCAGAT
>DASRZF010000367.1:0-2742 GCA_035686645.1 Polyangiales bacterium | reverse complement strand
CATTGCCGCGAATCCAGGCGACGATCTCTTCGAGCGGTGCGCCCGGCGTAAATATCGCGCCCACACCTTTCGCGAGTAGCGCTTTGGCGTCCCCCTCGGGGACGATGCCACCGCCAAAGACGAGGATGTCGTCGGCTCCGCGAGCGGAGAGCGCATCGAGGACCGCGGGGAACAAGGTGTTGTGTGCGCCGGACATGATGGAGAGACCCACGGCGTCGACGTCTTCTTGTACGGCCGCTACGGCGATCATGTCAGGCGTCTGATGTAGTCCCGTGTACACGACTTCGAAACCCGCGTCGCGGAGCGCACGAGCCACGACCTTTGCGCCGCGGTCATGGCCATCGAGACCAGGCTTCGCGACTAGGATTCGAATCTTGGGGTCTGGCATCGGCGAAGGTTTAGTCCAGGGGCACTCGCGGTGCCAGTGCCAGTGGTATGCTCGCGGAGTGCTTTGGCCTCGAACCTTTGGTGGCAGCATTCGTGCCGGTGTTCCCGACGTGCGGGCGGAGATACAGGACTGGTGCACGCGCGAAGGGATTCCCAGACCGTCGGATGCGTTGATCGCGGATTTCTACCTCCCGATGACCAACTGGCTCGCGGAACACGTGGAGGAACAGACGCTGGTGTTTGGGCTCAGCGGCGCGCAAGGCACGGGGAAGTCGACCCTGGCCCGTCTGCTTCAGCGCCTCTTGGAACGTCTACACGGATTGCGTGCAGCGATCCTGTCACTCGACGACATCTACCTCACTGGCGCCGAGCGCCTTCAGCGCGCAAAAACCGTTCATCCCCTGCTGGTCACCCGAGGGGTGCCCGGCACACATGACGTCGACCTCGGACTGAAGGTGCTTCGCTGCTTGCGCGAAGGCAGACCGATCGCCCTGCCACGCTTCGACAAAGCCAAAGACGCGCGAGTCCGGGTGGCAGACTGGGAACCCTGGGAGGGCCGCTGCGATCTGGTGATCTTCGAGGGCTGGTGCATGGGCGCGCGGCCCCAAAGGGCTGACGAGCTACAAACCCCGGTCAACGATCTCGAGCGCGTGGAGGATCCGAGCGGGGACTGGCGCTGGTACGTGAATCGGGAGCTCGGCGGCAAGTATCAGACGCTCTTTGCTCAACTCGACCTGCTCGTGATGCTCAGACCCCCGGATTTCGATCACGTCTATGCATGGCGCGAAGAGCAGGAAGCTCGATTGCGTGCCGCGGAGGCTGGAACCGAGGTGATGACGTCCGATCAAGTGCGTCGCTTCGTGATGCACTTCGAGCGCCTCACTCGCTTCATGTGGGAGGAGATGCCCGGTCGCGCGGATGCGGTCGTGCTCCTCGGGGAAGACCATTTGCCCGAGCGAGTCAGCCTCGGAGACGCGACCGAAGGTCGCTAGCACGTCTGGTCACGTGTTTCTTCGTCCACCTCGCGCTCGAAATCACCGTTAGGCGTATCGTATACCGTTCCCGAATAGTGCTTCGTGTATGACGCCATGATCTCCTCGATGGGTACATCGTCGTACTCGTCGTGGAAGCGGAGGTATTCCATGTGGCGCCGGCCTTCGAGATCGAACGGATGGTAGATCGAATCTTCGGACCCATCGAACTCGAGCGGCTTGATTCGGAACTTTGCGCAGAGCTCGATATTGAATGCAGGCGTGGCCTTCACCCATCTTCCGCCCAGTTGGATAGCCGTGTATCCATGCCAGTAGAACACATCGCTCTTCATGGTGTCGCGCAGCCTCTGGGTGGACAGGTGGTTCTTCACGTCGGCGAATCCGAGGCGCGCGGGAATTCCGAGTGCCCTGCAGCCAGCGGCGAGAAGAACGGCCTTGGGCACACACCAGGCGCGCCCTCGCTCGATCGTGGTGCTGGCTTTGAGCCCGTCGACCGTCAGGAGCACCGAGTAGGGGTCGTAACGGATACCGTCACGCACCGCATAGTAGAGCTTCACCGCGCGTTCCCGGGCGTCACGCGCCCCTCTAGAGCTCTCCTTCGCGAAGGAGACTACGGCAGCGTGGTCGGAGTCGACCGTCACGGTGGGCGCCAAAGCGTCAGGCATGCGGCAGATTCTGATGTATCCTACACGGAAGAGCACGTCGGCGCGGCTTCGATCGGTTCGCTTTCCGCGGCCGGCAGAGCCATGGCCGCTCTTGGGCTCAGGCGGTGGTGCCGTTGCAGCTCGAGCCGGTGCCTGCGGTACATCCAAAGCAGTGCCGGTCGGTCTGAACCGTTCTTGCTTCGAGCGCGCTGAGGTCGAAATCCCGAACGTGCCCCGGCGAATCCTGCGACACGGAGATCTCGAGCATCTGGTTGAAGTCGCAGTCGTAAAGACGACCATCCCAGCCAACCGAGATCGTGCTGCGGCACATCAGCCCGTGGGCGGCCTGCGGATTGAACGATTCGACCAAGCTCCGCATGTAACCCTCGAGGTTTCCCGTTTCGAGCAGCCATTCGAGGTGTCGACTGATCGGCATGTTCGTGATCGTGTAGAGTGCGTCGAACGTGATGCCGTAAAGGCGCTCCAGCTCGCGCTTCCATTCCACTTCCAGGCAGGCCTGCGCGGCCGGAAGAAGAGCGCCGACGGGGTTGGTCACCAGCACCAGGCGAAGCCCTGAATCCCCGGATCCATAACCCAATTCATTGAGCCGCCGCAGCGCGCGAATGCTCTTCTCGAAGACGCCATCGCCGCGCTGGACGTCGGTGCAAGCCGATTGATAGTGCGGCAACGAGCAGATGAGCTCGACGCGGTGCTCGGCG
>DASRZF010000366.1:0-2438 GCA_035686645.1 Polyangiales bacterium | reverse complement strand
GATAGCGATCCTCGATCGCCTCGACCAGCCCACGACGAAGGTCTTCGAACGACGCGTCTACCGCGCTTCGTTTCTCGAGCTCATGCGCGACGCGCGCCAGGGTCTCGTCGCTTATTGCATGCTCCAGCCAGCGCGAGAAATCGTGGTTGGCGGCGTGGTGCTGCAGAACCTTCGAATCGCACAAGAGTAACTCCCGGCGAAATGCAGAAAGATTGTCGGCTTGAGCGCCCGAGGGCCCGGAGAACGAGCGAAAGCGGAACACCCTAGCGGGAGGAAGGCGAGCCTCGGCATACTTGTGCCAGTGGCGCACGTGTCGCACGAAGCGCCGGCCCAGTCTGAAGCGCTCTGCGCGTGGAGGACCGTCGAGTCGCACGAGCCACGCTTCGCCCTGTTTCGGGTCCGAAAATTCCCCGAAAGGGTCGATGCCAGATAGCTCACGGATGCTCTCTGCCGCTGCTGGATCCAACCCTTCTTGCCCGGGGATGGCAACCAAGAAGTCGAACGCGAGCCCCGATGAGCGACAAAGCCGGGTCGCGTCGTAGGTCACCAAGCAAAGCCCCTTTTGGCCGCCCAACATTCCACAGACCTCACCACCTGCACCAAACGGCATGTGCGCTTCGTCGATCATGATCCAATGGGGCAAACACGAGTTGCTCCGCTCTTCGCGAAGCGCGCGGAGCAGCTCGGCCGTGTATGGCGTGCGCTCCGCTTCAGCAAGAAAGGAGAGGTCGACGATCACGCTTCCGAGTTGCTGGCTCATCAACTTGGGAACGTCCCGCGCGTCCGGCAATAGCCCTCGACCGCCCACGGTGAGAACCTTGGGAAGGCGCCCGAGCGGCGCGTGGTCTCCCTCTGGGTCGATGAAGCAGACCGAGTAGTCGAGCTCGATCAGCCGTTCTGCGAGGAGCCCTGCTGCATAGGACTTGCCCACGCCGCTTTCTCCCACGAACAAGATGTTGACTCGGGATGCCGGTAAGCTCACCCCGCTGCCATCGTCCAGGAGCCCGATCGTGACCCGCCACCGACGCGACGGAGGAAGACTTTCCTCGACCAGCAACTGATTTTGAAGAAAGTCCGCGACGGCAACGCCGTCGCTCCCGGAAAGCACGATGTCTGCTTCTCGCTTCAAGGACTCGACGGCGTTGCCGACCGCAACGCCGAGCTCGCAGTGGCGGAACAAGGACAAGTCGTTCTCCGCATCACCGATCCCAATCGTGCTGTGATACGAGACACCGAGCCCTTTCAAAGCTTCGGCGAGGCCCCAACCTTTCGAAACTTCCGAGGGTAAGACCATGAGAGCTGCACGATTGCGGACCAACTGACAGTCCGCTTCGAGACGCCGCACCTCCCTCAGAACGGTGAGCTCGTCATCGCCGCTGCAGGCGAGCAACACTTGCCCGCGCTGGAAGTAGACGCCCTGTGCCACCAACGGTTCGTCGAGCTCCAGCGGCACGGGACTGGTTAGGGCGTGCGATACTCCATCCCGGCGAATCACTGCGCCATTCTCCGCGACGATCACATCGAACCATTGCTCCGCATCAGGGAAGACGTGCATGAGGTCCGTGACCACCCTGCCGGTGACAAGCAGCGTTTTCACTCCCGCGGCGCGAACCTCGCTCAGTGCGGCGAGCGTGCGGGCACTCGGGCGCCCAAGTTCGGTTATCGTGCCATCGAAGTCGACGGCAATGGCTTGGAAGTATGGGGACATGTAGAGATCTTTCGATGAAGCGCCAAGCTCATTTGCATCGGACGCTCCACGATCAGCGTTCCGTAAGGCGCACGAACCACACTAGTCAGTGGGCGCGAGCTCCTGAGCCTCACGCAGCTCTTTCTCGAGCTCCGTGACGCGTGCTTCGAGGGCTTCGATGCGCTTCCTTAGCGAGGTAAGCTCGCTGTGTCGCGCAGGGCCTTCCTGTTCGTTCTGTTTTGACATGATATTCGCCTTCTTGATTGAGGTGCTTCATCCGTAGACATGTGGAATCACCGCGTGTGCCGCATCCGCATCGAGCGCGTGGACGGCGCGGGTTTCGTCGAACCAGGCGTAAGCGTCGAACTGCCAGGGCAGGGCCGCTTGGAAGTAGTGGCTTTGAAGCTCGGTTTCCGGACGGTAGATCACGCCGATAGCCCGCTCCAGGCGCGGCGAAGCGAGCTCTTCGCGCACCGACTCGCGTGTCGGATAGCGGAGCGCCAGCAGAAACGCCGGAACGCCGGAGTCGTGGCAAAGACGTTCGTAGCTACTCGGGTGCGAGGGGCGCACTTTCTTGATCTGCATCGGTCCACCCCAGTCCGTGGCGGCCGCCACTGTTCCTGTATGGGTGCCAAAGCCAATTGAAAATGCGGCATCCCCAAAGGCCTGGCGGCACAGTTGCCCGATGTTGTGCTCGCCTCGCGATGCGCCCATCTCCGTCGCGCGGGCGTCGCCCACGTGCGAATTGTGC
>DASRZF010000365.1:0-10019 GCA_035686645.1 Polyangiales bacterium | reverse complement strand
CCCGCCTTCGAGGCGCTTTCGCAGGAGCTCGCCGAGGAGCCGATCCGCTTCGTGCGGATCAACACCGCCGAGCAGCCGGCGCTCTCTCAGCCATTCCACATTCATTCGGTACCGACTTTGCTCTTCGTCAACGACGGGGAGATCCTCGACGTTCGCGTTGGGGCGCTCCCTGGCCCTCAGCTTGCCAAAAAGGCGCAATGGCTCCTTCGTAAGGCGCGCGGCGAGGGTTTCTTTTCCGGCCTTTTCGGGGGAAAGCAAACGCGTGAGAGCTAGATTGGGCTTCCGCCGATCGCGTTCGTGATGAACGCTTTCTCCATCGGGAACTCGCTCGGCGTGTCTCCGATCGGGAACGTTCGCTCGAGGAGATTCAAGATTCGGCTGGTGGTCGCCGGGGTGATTCGGTTGCTGAATGAGAAGAACCGGCCCACCGGGGTCATCACGCGGCGTTGGCGATCGACCACCCCGTCGAGGATCATCGTTGCGGCTCTTTTCGGGGTCATGACGTCGCGGCGTCCGGCGTACTCCTCGACAGGCGCCATCATCTCGGTCTTCACGAGCGGCAAGTAGACGGAGGAGACGTGGATGCCTTCGTGTTGCAGCTCGGACATCAGCGAGTCGCCGAAGGCGTCGAGAGCGGACTTCGTGGCCAGGTATGCAGCGAAGTACGGTCCTGGAATGAGCACTCCCATGGTCAGGACGTGCGAGATCGTTCCGCCCCGCTCCCGAAGCGAGGGTAGGAAGCGCAGGGTCAGCCGGACGGGTGCAAAGTAGTTCAAGGCCATCGTGCGCTCGTAGTCGTGGAACCGATCGATCGAGGCGACGATCGGGCGCCGAATCGACCGAGCCGCATTGTGGATGAGCACATCGACACCGCCGTGCTGCGCGAGCACGGCTTCCGCCAGCGCATCGACCTCGTCGAAGGACGAGAGGTCCGCCACATGTGCATGCGCATCGCCGCCGGCCGCGCGAATTCGTGCAACGGCCTCCTCTAGTTTCGATGCGTCCCGCGCGACCAGCAGGACTTTGGCCCCCGCCTCGGCGGCCATCTCGGCGACCACCAGGCCTATTCCGCGCGATGCACCGGTGACGAGCACTACCTTGCCAGTGAGGACCCGCCGGTATCGTGCCGGCCGCTGCTTCATCGGGTCGAGATGGTCTTCGTAGTAGCGGTAGAGCGTTTTGGCGTAGCTGTGGAGGGGAGGGCAGTGAATTCCTGAGCCCTCTAGCGCCGCCCGCGTGTTGCTCTCGTCGAAGCGGGCCTTGATGTTCATCATCCCGAGTCCGCCGGCGGGAAGTCCGAGGTCGCTCAGGAGCGCATCGCGGAGCTCACGGACACTCGGGAGCATCGAGACGAGCGCGCCGGTCTTCTTCATGCCGGGCATCTTGGCGAAGTCGATCGCTGGGCCCAGTCGTGGTCCACCCGCGGCGGCCACGAACATGTCGGTCATCTTCGTGAGGGAAGGAGGCTTCGGGTCGACGAGGTGGAACACGCGCGCGTCGGTCTTGGCGAACGCGATCTGAGCCAGCGCGTCCGCGACGTAGTCGACCGGAACCAGGTTGAAGCCGCCGCGGACCTTGGGCACGGGGAGGCGGACCCAGCCGGGGAGCGCGTAGGCGATCTTTTTGATCGCTCCAAAGCCGAAGTAGACGCCGTCGATGCGGTCCATGGCCCCGGTCTTCGAGTCTCCCACCACCCCGCTCGGGCGAAAGACGCGATAGTCGAATCCAGACTCCCGAACGAGCTTCTCCGACTCGAGCTTGCTCCGATGATACGCGTGAGGAAACCCTTGGCCCTCTTCGAGCATCGCCTCGGTGAATGTCCCTGCGTAGTCGCCCGCGACTGCGATTGAGCTCATATGATGAAGCCGCCCCTGAAAGCCGGCGCTTCGGAGGGCCGAGAGCAAGTGCTTCGTGCCTTCGACGTTCGTCTTCTCGATCGATTCGGGGTCGGCCTCGATGTCGTAGAGGGCGGCCAGGTTGAAGCAGTGACCCGCACGAGCGAGTGCAGCGGCGCCCGCCTGGGTTAGGCCGAGCTCCGGCCGAGAAAGATCGCCTGCGACCTCGCTGAGCGAGCCCTCAGCGCCCTTGGCAAACACCCGGAGCACATCGAGCTCCGTTTTGCGCCGCTCACCCGCGTCGTCCCGAAGCATCAAGGTGACATTCACACCGCGGCGCAGTAGGCGCTCGACCAGCGCGCGTCCAATCAGTCCAGTTCCACCCGTTACAAACGCCTCATTCGCTGAGCTCATCACAAGCGAGAATGAACCGAGCGCATCGATTGTGCCAGCGGCCCTGCATGCATGTCGGCGCCGAGCGGCTTTGCCGACTTGCAGGCCTCAGTCGCGCCCGCCCACCGTTGGACCCTTGAACATGCCGGTACGCGGCACACTGTTGCCGAAGAGCGCCCGGAAAAAGATCGGCAGCTCGATGACCGCGGTGAGACCCGCTAGGATGAGGGCTCCGCGAAGCGCGATGCGTCCGGCCACTTGATCGCGGGGCATCCAGAGAAGGAACCCGATCACGAAGAGCGCGGTCGCGGCGAAGCCGGCGAGGGACATCAGCAAAAATTGGCCGCGCGTGTTGCGCTCCGCATCGTAGCTGAAGAGGAACGGCGAATACCATCGTTTCGCGGGCACGTAGACGCTCTGGGTCCAGTGCGCGCCAAGCAAATGGCCCCACTCGTGGAGGTTGTACGCCGAGATGGCAGCGCCTACACCAGCGGCGATCGAAAACGCCGAGGTGAGCTCAGTTCCCGAATCGCCCGTGACGCTCATCCACCAAAGCACGATTGTCGCGACGAGGATCGTCAGATCTCGAATGGCGAAGTGGCGAAACACCTCCGCTTTCTACGCCCCCGGCGCCGGGCGTCAAGGGAGGGCTCAGGCGCCGCGAAGCAGCTCCCGGCTGATGATGATGCGCTGCACGTCCGACGTTCCCTCGTAAATCTGTGCAACCCGCACGTCGCGGTAGATCTTCTCGACCGGAAGCTCGCGAGAGTACCCATATCCTCCGAAAATCTGAATGGCATCGGAGCAAACGCGCTCGGCGGCCTCGGACGCAAACAGTTTCGCCATGCAGGCCTGCTCGAGGCAGGGACGCCCGGCGTCACGGAGCTCCGCGGCTTCGAGCACCATCGTGGTTGCGGCATGAACCTGGGTCGCCATGTCTGCGAGCCTGAATGCGACCGCCTGATGCTCGGAGATCGACTTTCCGAAAGCGGTTCGCTCTTTGGCATAGGCCAGAGCATGGTCGAGCGCCGCACGAGCCATACCCACGCACTGAGCGGCAATACCGATGCGCCCGGCCTCCAAGTTGGCCAGCGCGATTCGATATCCATCTCCTTCGTTTCCGATGAGATGGTCGGTGGGCACGTGGGCATCTTCGAAGCTGAGCTGGGCGGTGTCCGACGCTTCTTGTCCCATCTTGTGCTCGAGTGAGGCGACGCTCATCCCCGGAGTGCCGGCCGGAACGAGAAACGCCGAAATTCCGCGCTTCCCGGCTGAAGGGTCCGTCACCGCAAAGACGATGACGGCGCCAGCAATCCTGCCCGAGGTGATGAACTGCTTGGTCCCCGTGATCGAGTAGCCGTCCGGCGTTCGCGTGGCGCGCGTTTGTTGGTTCGCGGCATCGGACCCGGCTTGCGGCTCCGTCAACGCGAACGCGCCTATCATCTCTCCTGCAGCCAGGGGCTTGAGGTACCGTTCGCGCAGTGTCTCGCTCGCTGCGGATTGTAGGATCGCGCATACGGGTGCGTTGTTGACGCTCATGATGGTCGAGACGGCGCCATCGCCGGCCGCAATCTCGATCAACGCGAGCGCATAGGAGACATAGTCGAGCCCAGCTCCGTGGTACGCCTCCGGTACGGTCATCCCCATGAACCCGAGCTCGCCCATCTCGCGCAAGGCGCTGAGCTCGACCTCGCCTGCTGCTTCCCAGGCGCGGCTGTTGGGGGCCAACCGCTCTTCCGCGAATCGCGCCGCCGACTCGCGAACCATTTCCTGTTGCTCGGTGAGAATCATTGCCCGTTCGGAATAGAACAGCCGGTCTCGCGGCGCTAGTCGGTCAAAGGCTGTCGTAGTAGGCACGCGCCTCGACGGCGGTGCGGCGCAGGCCTTCTTCGGTATCGACCAGTGGCACATACCCGAGATGCTGCTTCGCCTTGTCGATCGAGAAATAATGGTCGATGTCGCAGAGCTTCACGTTCGCCAAAGTAAACAAGGGCTTGACCACGCCAAAGAGTTGATAGATGCGCTCGAAGGCGGTGCCCATGCCCCTGGCGACCGGGTCGGGCACGCGAACCAGGCGGGGTTCGAGGCCCATGTTCTTCACGAGCTCGATGCTGAACTGACCGGCGTTGATCGGGGTCTCGTCGCTCACGAAGTACGCCTGGCCGCAGACCGGCGACCCTTCGACCAGGCGCTCGGCGGCACGGAGCTCCGCGTCGACGAGGCTGTCGATGTAGACGTAGTCGAGCCGCGCGCGACCGTCGCCGAAAACGACCAGAGGCACGCCCATCTTGAGCGCACGGACCAGGCGCCCGTAGGTCAGCCGCTCGCCCGGCCCGTAGATCCCTCCGGGACGAATTGCACAGCTCAGCAGTCCCTTCTGCCCGTTGGCGCCGAGTGCCGCGCGTTCGCCGGCGATCTTCGTGGCGGTATAGAGGTCGCGCGAATTGCTGTACGGGGCGGACTCGTCGCTGCCCGCTGCATCCATGCAGAACGACGCCACGATGGAGCTGGTATGCACCAGTCGCCGCACGCCCCTCTCCTGCGCGACTCGAATGACGTTCTCAGTTCCGCCGACGTTGATCGACTCGATCCTCTCCACTACCGAGCGGCGCGCGTGCGTGATCGCTTCGATGACGGCCGCCGTGTGGAATATCGTATCCACGCCCTCGCATGCCGCTTGCATGTCCGGGTAGCTTCGGACGTCGCCGGCAAACCAGTAAACTCCTTCCTGCTTTCCAGGCGAGGGAGCTCTATCGAGCACGTGGACCCGACAACCCCGAGCTCGCAACGCCGCCACGAGATTTCGCCCAAGATACCCAGCGCCTCCGGTCACGAGGCATCGCTTCCCATCGAGTGGTTCGAGCTCCATCTGCGCGGCGCACCTGATAGCACTGGGGTGCGGCTCGCGCAGCGTTGGCTCTGCCACCCTCATCGAGCCGCTGGGTCGATGTGCACGTGCGGCTTGTAACGAAGCTCACAAATAGGCGCGCCCAAATGCATTTCTCCCAACAATTTTGGAACGATACGTAAGTTGGGGATTGACTCGCGCACCCGACTTGAGGCTAGACTGGCTCCTCTGCGCCCGCAGTGTATCCGGCGGTTTCCCCCCTCCCGCCGGAGCTAGTACCGAGGAAGAAGACGACCATGAATTGGAGCTCGCCACAGATCGTTGCTTGGACACTCGTGCTCTCGGTTTTCGCCTTCGGCTGTGACAGCAGCAGCAGCACCGACAAGAGCGATCCCTGCCTCACCGCTCTTCGCATCAATCTCGAAGTGGCGGACGGCACGGTTATCGATGAGGTCGAGTACGTGATCAGCGGCAACGGGATGGAGCCCATGGGCGGCACCATCGACACGAGCGCGCCCGGCGCCACCGCTTCGGTCGAGAGCTTCGGTATTCCTCCCGGTGAGGGCTACATCGTCACGATGGTCGCGAGCTCGGTCGATGGAAGCTTGATGTGCGGCGGTTCGGCAAGCTTCGATGTGGGCCCCGGTGTGAGCACCGAGGTCGAGGTCATGCTCCATTGCAAGGGATCTCAGCAGTTCGGTGGCGTTCGGGTGAACGGCAAGCTCAACATCTGCGCGGAGCTCGAGAAGGTCATCGTTGCGCCACTTCAGACCGCAAGTGGATACGCACTCGAAGTATCTGCAAATGCAAGTGACGAAGAAGGCGATCCCGTCGACTACAGCTGGACCGCGACCGGTGGTTCCTTCGGCGACGCAAGCGCGGCAGCCACGGTCTTTACCTGCGGAGAGGCGAGCGAAGAGCAGATCACCATCGAGGTGTCCGACGACGCGTTTGAGTATTGCGCGGATAGCTGGACCATCGACGTGAATTGCGTCGACGATGTTGGTACCGGTGGTACCGGTGGTGACGGCGGCGGCGGTGGAACCGCAGGCAGTGGCGGCACGGGCGGCAGCGCAGGCAGCGGTGGAACCGCAGGCAGCGGCGGCAGCGGTGGAACCGCAGGCAGCGGCGGCACGGGCGGCAGCGCAGGCAGCGGCGGCACGGGCGGCAGCGCGGGCAGCGGCGGCACGGGCGGAAGCGCGGGCAGCGGCGGCGGCACGGCTGGCAATGGCGGCGGAGCCCCGCCTGAGTGCACCGTCTCCGTTTCGGTCGACTAAAGGTCTTCCGAGCGCAGCCTCGAGGTAGCTACTCCAGTTGCCAGTCGGACATTCTTGACCGACCGAGCTCTGCTACGTTGTGAGCGGAATCGCCGCAAGCCTTGGATACCCTGGGAGTTTTTGCCCATCGGAGCATTGGCACGGCCTCTGCAATGCTGCCGCTCACCGGAGGCAGGAAATGGATTGTTGTAGCGACCCTAGGCAGAATTCCCGGATGGTTAGATTTGCTTCTCTTGGCTTCAGCGCATTGGCGCTCGTCTTGGCCACGAGTCCGGTCCACGCGGCCGGTGAGCCGGAGGTTCGGACCGCGCAGATCGTCGAGGAAGGCTCGAAGATCTCCTGGGGTCATGCGATCGCAGTGATCGACAGCCCGATCGACGAGGTCCTCCCGGTCGTCGTCGACTACGCCAACTACGTTCTCTTCATGCCCAACTTCACCACGTCCAAGGTGCTCACGCAGCGCGGCAATCGGGCGATGGTCTACATGGAGGTCAGCGTGGCGTCCGGGACCTTCACGCTTTGGGGCCAGTTGAATTTCTCCGAAAGCGCGCCAGAGGGCGAGACGCGCGTGATCGAGGCCCAGCTGCTCGAGGGCAACATGCGCGCGTTCAGAGCGAGCTGGCGCCTGACTCCGGTCGAGGGTGGCGCCCGAACCGAGGTCGACTTCAAGATCTACGTCGATCCCGACATGCCCTTGCCCTCATCGGTGTTCAGCCGTGAGAACGAAAAGGCGGCCGGCAAGACCTTGCGCGCCCTCAACACGCGCGTCCGGGACTCAGGCAAGCGCTCCTGACTCTCTTTGTGTTCGTTACTCAGCGGCGTCGCTCAGCGGATCCAGCATGCTGTCGCGTCGGTGCGGCGCTTCGAAATCGATCACCGGCCCCATGGGGACGATGCCCGTGGGATTGATGGTCTGGTGGCTGCCGTAATAGTGGTGCTTGATGTGATGCATGTTGACAGTGCCCTTGACGCCAGGGACTTGATAGAGCTCGCGCGTGTACGCCCAGAGATTCGGATAGTCGACGATGCGTCGCAAGTTGGCTTTGAAATGACTGAAATAGACCGCATCGAATCGAACTAACGTGGTGAACAAGCGCCAGTCGGCTTCCGTGATCTGATCGCCGGCGACGTAGCGCTGCTGTCCGAGGCGCTCTTCGAGCCAGTCCAAGGTATCGAACAAGGCGACGAACGCTTCCTCGTAGGCTTCCTGAGTGGTAGCGAATCCGCATTTGTACACGCCGTCGTTGAGCGTTGCGTACACGCGCTCGTTCACCTCGTCGATCTCGGCCCGGAGCGTCTCCGGGTAAAAGTCGCCGGGCTTGGCGCCCAAATGATCGAACGCGCTGTTGAACATGCGGATGATCTCGGACGACTCGTTGCTCACGATGGTCTCGGTCTTCTTATCCCAGAGCACGGGCACGGTCACGCGCCCGGTAAACCGCAGCTCGGCCGCCGTATAGATCTCGTGTAGGAACTCGGCGTTCAGGATCGGATCGGGAATGACGCCGTCGCCCTCATGAAACGTCCAGCCCTGACCGCCCATGAAGTGATTCACGACGGAGACCCCGATCATGTCCTCGAGACCCTTGAGCTTGCGAAAGATCAAGGTCCGGTGCGCCCATGGGCAGGCATAGGACACGTAAAGGTGGTAGCGACCCGCTTCCGCTTCGAAGGCCTTTCCATTCGGCGGGTTCTTGCCGTTTGGGGTGATCCAGTTCCGGAACTCGCTGTTCGAACGCCGGAACTTCCCGCCCGTGCTCTTCGTGTCGTACCAAATGTCGCGCCAAGCGCCGTCAACTAGCTTTCCCATTTTCGTACCTTCCTAGGAGTCAAAGCAGACGGCCCATCTTCCCGCTCTGATAGTCGCGGAAGGCCTGTCCAATTTCTTCTGGTGTGTTCATGACGAAGGGGCCGTAGGCCACTACCGGCTCACCGAGCGGCTCGCCCGCGAGCACGAGGGCACGCGTCCCCTTTGTGGCATGAACTTGCACCGCTCCCGCTGCGTTTCGTTCGAATACACCGAAGTGCCGTGCAGGGATGGGCGTGTGCTCCGGTCCTGCACTGAGGTCCCCTTCGAGAGAAAACACGAGGGTCGTCCAGCCCGCGGGAAGCTCGACCTCGGACGTACCATCTTCACCGAACCGAAGGTCGAAGGTCGCGATCGGCGTGTGCGTTCGGGCCGGGCCTCTCGCGGAGCCGAGCTCACCGGCCACCAGTCGTGCTTCGGCGGCGCCGAGTTGTATGCGCGGGAACTCGCGGTCGAGGAGCGGCTGGTAGCGCGGCGCGCTCATCTTCTGGCTGGCAGGCAGGTTCACCCAGAGCTGCACCATCTCGAACTCGCCACCGCGCTCTGAGAACGCCTGGGAGTGTTTTTCCTCGTGCACGACCCCGGAGGCCGCGGTCATCCACTGCACATCGCCGGGTCCGATGCGACCGCCCCCGCCCGCGGAGTCCCGGTGTTCCACCTCGCCCTCGTAAGCGAAGGTCACGGTCTCGAAGCCGCGGTGCGGATGCTCTCCGACCCCACGCCGCCACGGAGACGGATCGAAATGCTTCCGTTTCGCGTGATCGAGCAGAAGAAACGGGCTCAGCATCTCGGCACCGAGTTGCGGCCAGAACACGGTCTTCACGAAGAAGCCGTCGCCGACCCAGTGCTCAGGGCCTGGCGGGTACACGCCTTGAAGGGGTCGCGCGCCTGCTGGCGTGTTCTTCGATTGGGCTTTCATGCTGGCCTCCGACTCGGCGCGTCCGAGCAGCTTGCGCGAAATGCCCCAAGCGGCGAGTGCCGCGATTGCGGCACCGATCGTCGCCAGCACACCTCGCCTCGATTGCTCGATCACCACCGGCGGAGTGTAAGGAGTGCCGCCCACCCTCGACAGAGCGCATCGACTTGACGTAGAGTTGCGTTAACGCAACTTATAAGCGCCATGTGGGCTGACAGGGACAATATTGCAACGTTTGTGGAGGTGGTACGGCGCAATAGCCTGGCGGCCGCAGCGCGATATCTCGAGGTCCCCAAGTCGACCGTGAGCCGGCGGCTTTCGCGTCTGGAGGAGCAGCTCGACACCAAGCTCGTGCACCGGGACGCGCGCCGCGTGACGCCCACGCCGGAGGGCATCCGTTTCTACGAATCAGTGGTGGATGCAGTCGACGTGCTCGACACGGCGGTCGCGATGATCGAGCGAAGCAGCACCGAGCCTCGGGGAACGATTCGGTTGACAGCGCCCAGCGATCTCGGCCGCATGCTCCTCATCGCGGAGCTTTCTCGGTTTCTCGATCGGTACCCTGACATTTCGCTCGATCTCATGTTCACCAATCGATTTGTCGATCTCGTCCAAGAGCGTGTCGACGTCGCTTTGCGTGCAGGCGAAGTCACCGAACCCAATCTCATCGCGCGCAAACTGCTTCCGTCGGATTTTCAGCTCGCGGCTCATCCGCAACACGAGATCGATTGCCACGACATCAGCGGCCTCGAAGCGCACCCCTTCGTTCTCTATCGCAGGCGCGGACGGACCCAGGTGTTTCGACTCGAGAAGGGAAGCGGCGAAGAGCAGGAGACCGTCGAGCTCACGGTCTCGGGCCGCGTGAGCGTCGACGACTACAGCGCGATGGTCGAGCTCGTTGCCGCAGGGCAGGGCCTTGGGCTCATGCCCGAGCTTCATGTCG
>DASRZF010000364.1:0-3729 GCA_035686645.1 Polyangiales bacterium | reverse complement strand
CCAGCAACGTGTACCCTGGCGACACGCTCATAACGGAGATGTGGAAGGAATCCGACCCGCGCATCGTGTTTCAATGCAAGGTCAAGGAACGAGACGGGCTGGTGATTTCCAACGCGGCCATCGAGCTCTTCGAAAAGCTGCCGAAGCCCAAAGAGAAGAAGAAGACGCCGACGCCAGCAGCCGAAGCACCTGAGGCTGCCGCAGAGCCGATCGCCGCCGACGTCATTGCCGCCATCGATCACTTCTTGAAAGAAAACCCAGCGATCGCGGAGAAGGCACAGACGGTGTTCCAGCTCAAGCTGAGCGAGCCCGAGTCCCTCTGGACGATCGACCTCAGGGCGGGGAATGCCGGGGCGGGGGAGACGGCGAAGCCCGACGTGACCCTGCAGCTTTCCGAAGCCAATTACGTCGCGCTCCAAAGAGGTGAAGCCGATCCGATCAAGCTCTTCTCGACCGGCAAGCTCAAGGTGGGCGGCGACATGATGAGCGTCAACAAGCTCGAAGCGCTCGGAGCCATGCCCTTCGAGCTCGTCCTCGAGAAGGCCGCCGCCCGCGCAAGCGGTGGTGAAACGCCGGCGCCGGTCGCTGCACTCAAGGCACGCGAGCCGCTTGCGCCCAAGCTGTTCGAAGCGCTCGCGACGCGACTCGAGGAGCAACCCAATCTAGCGACCGAGGTAGGCGCGGTGCTTCAGTTCTACGTTCGGAACCCCGACTCCAAGTGGGTCGTCGATCTCGCGAACCAGCCGCCGGCGCTCAAGGCGGGCGAAACCGACGGCGCCACTACGACCATCACGATCGATGACGCGGATCTCGTAGAGCTCAGCAGCGGTCAGATGACAACGCAGGCCCTCTTTCAGCGAGGCAAACTTCGCGTGGATGGCGAAGTCCAACCTGCACACCGACTCAACTTTCTCAAGGACCTGATTTAATCTCGCGCGAAGGAGCGCGAAGGAGCAACGATGGGACGCAAGGTAAACGTAATCGGAGTTGGCATGGTGAAGTTCGCCAAGCCCGGCCAGAGCGAGGACTACAACGTGATGGCCGCCAAGGCGATCAAGGCGGCCTTGGCCGATGGCGGCGTCGACTTCGGCGAGGTCGAGCAAGCCGTCGCAGGCTATGTGTTTGGAGACAGCACTTGCGGACAGCGTGCGGTCTACGATGTCGGCCTCACGGGAATTCCGGTCTACAACGTCAACAACAATTGCTCGACCGGTTCGAGTGCCCTGATGCTGGCCAAGCAGATGGTCGAGGGCGGCATCGTAGAGTGCGCGCTCGCCGTGGGCTTCGAGCAGATGCAGAAGGGCGCGCTCGGAAGCGCCTGGAACGATCGGCCGAATCCCCTCGGCCTTCACGTGAACATGATGAACGAAACCCAGGGTTTCACCTCGGCGCCCCCCGCCGCGCAGATGTTCGGTGGAGCGGGTCGTGAGTATCGTTGGAAGTACGGTGCCAAGCGAGAGACGTTCGCCAAGGTGAACGCAAAGGCGCGCCAGCACGCTGCGAAGAACCCCTACGCGCTCTTCCGGGATCTGCTCACCGTCGAAGAGATCCTCGCCTCGCCCGAGGTTTTCGATCCGCTCACGCGCTACCAGTGCTGTCCCCCGACCTGCGGCGCAGCGGCGGCGATCGTCTGCTCGGACGACTTCGCAAAGAAGAAGGGCATTTCGAATCCGGTCTACATCGCAGGCCAAACGATGCGGACCGACTACGGCTCGAGCTTCGGCGACTCGATGATCAAGATGGTCGGCTTCGACATGGCCAAGAACGCCGCGCAGGCAGTGTACGAGGAGGCCGGAATCGGGCCCGAAGATGTCGACGTCGTCGAGCTCCACGACTGCTTCACCACCAACGAAGTGCTCACCTACGAGGCCCTGGGGCTTTGCAAGGAAGGCGAAGCCGAGAAGTTCATCGAAGAGGGTGACAACACCTACGGGGGCAAATTCGTAACCAATCCGAGTGGGGGCCTTCTTTCGAAAGGGCATCCGCTCGGCGCGACCGGACTGGCGCAATGCACCGAGCTGGTTTGGCATCTTCGCGGTCAGGCAGAGGATCGCCAGGTCGAGGGTGCTCGGGTCGCGCTGCAGCACAACCTCGGCCTCGGCGGTGCAGCCGTGGTCACGATGTACCGGCGCGACTGAGGAGCAGATCGGCGTGAAGAAGACGGGACCCGGCGTCGCTATGAAGCGAGAACGCATGCCGCAAGCGGAGCGGCGCCGCATCACCCGTGGCAGAATCCTCGATGCGACCATCGAGAGCCTGATCGAGATCGGATATCCCCGGACCACGACCGTCGAAGTGGGCGAGCGCGCCGGACTCTCCCGAGGAGCTCAGCTCCATCACTTTCCGAGCAAAGCGGATTTGCTGGTCGCGGCGATTGAGCATCTCGCCGACGAGCGCTCGAACGAATTCGAAGAAGCGCTGAGGGCTCGCCTCGACCGGGGCGAAGAGCCGATCGACACGATGGTGGACATGCTCTGGGCAATGTTCTCCGACCCGCTCTATTGGGCGACCATCGAGCTCATGGTGGCGGCGCGAACCGATCCAGAGCTTCTCGAGAAGCTCGAGGCATTCGAGCGCAGCCTCGGCGGCCGGATCTATCGAGCGTTCAAGGAGCTCAGCGGCCGTGGCGATCGTGACGCTCGAATCGCGGTCGAGATGACGCTCTACTTCATGCGCGGTCTCGCCATGGAGCGAATATTTCGTGAGAACGACGCGCACTACGACGAGCTCGTGCAGCGCTGGAAGCGGCAACTGCATGCGATGCTCGGCTGAATTCCCAGCGTCCTTCCAGGCAAGTTGCTAGCGCGCCTCCCGGCTGCGATATACGCCTGAGTCCAATCATGGATCGTTTGTCATGAGCCTTCCGGTACTCGTCGCGATTGCCGGATTCTTCGCGGTTCTAGGTACGTCGGTTTTCGTGGCCTGGCTGGCGTTCTCCGTCGGACGATGGCTGGGTTCGCGCGAGGCGCTGCGAGCCGATCGCGAGCACGAGGGTCCGGTCGGCTCGGTCGTTGGCGCTACGCTCGGGCTTCTGGCGTTCACCTTGGCGATCACGTTCAACATGGCTCACACCAAGTACAACGACCGCAAGCAGTTGGTTCGCGAGGACGTGAGAGCGATCGAGACCGCCTACGATCGCGCCTTGCTGCTGCCGGAAGAGGCCTCCCACGCGGCACACGAGAAACTCGTCGAGTACGCTCGGATTCGGGCCTTCGACACGTTCGCCAACCCCGACCTGCCGATTGCGGCGATCATCGCTCGGTCCGAGAAGATCCAGCAGGAGCTCTGGGCGCAGGCGCTCGCTCACCGCGATAACGCGCAGATCCGATTCTACATGGACGCGCTGAGCGCCATGCGAAACATCCACGCCGAGCGCGTCACGGTCGGAATTCACGACCACGTTCCGATTCCGGTCTGGATCGCGCTCATCTTCGTGACCGCGCTCGGGATGGTGACCATGGGCTATCAGGCCTCGCTGGTGGGTTCGAAGAGAGCTCGCGCGATGATCCCGCTGATCGTCGCGTTTTGCGTGATCCTCACCATGGCCCTCGACTTGGACCGCCCTCAACAGGGCATTCTACGAGTCGATCAAGGCCCCATGATTAGGCTCGACGCCTCGCTCGAGCATCGAAGCGATCGCTGATTCGGAGGGAACCATGCAGACCTTGGAGCTACTCGACGGAACGAAGATGCCCGCGCTGGGCCTCGGCACCTGGAAATCCGAACCGG
>DASRZF010000363.1:0-5110 GCA_035686645.1 Polyangiales bacterium | reverse complement strand
TTGTTGCATCTGAAGCGGAAAAGTGCACGCGTCTGTCGCGGTCGCGTTCGAGCCCTGGCGTAGCGATCGCCTTCTGGCAAGCAACGTGCACATCACGTCTTGCAAGGGTGTAGGACGGGCTCCCGCGCGACGGGCTCAGTGACGAGAACCGCGTCGGTTTGGCTTCTCTAACGGCGGCCGAAAGCAACGAAGCAGAGCGCTCGAGCTTGCGCGAAATTGCAGGTGAGTCGCGTTGCAGCGAAAGGCGCTTCCACTCTTTGACAGCCCACAACCCCCAGGCTACAAGGCCGGTCCCGCAGGGCGATGCCCTGAGGTGGATGCGGCGGTAGTTAAGTTGGTTATAACGCCGGCCTGTCACGCCGGAGGCCGCGGGTTCGAGTCCCGTCCGCCGCGCTGGAAAACCCGGGAGAAAATGATCTCCCGGGTTTTTTCGTTTCGGGTGCCGGTACCTATGCCGGTAGTTTTCGCGGCCTCGTGACACGCTGGACCAGCCGCCTAGTCCTCGCCGCGCTGGTAGGCCCAGGCTTCCCATTGGTCCGGACGAAGAGCGGCCTTCGCGTCGTCCCCGCTCATACCAAGGCCGCGCAAGACAGCGCGTGCGACGAGCAACGGGTTCCAAGGCCCCTCTCCGCGGAACGTGTTGAACTCCGGCCCGAATTCCTTGTCCCTTACCACGGCGGCCGATGATGTGCGTGAGCACGAGCGTTGCCCGACAGTTCAAGTCCAAGGTGCTGAGGTGATCGTCGAGCGAGATCTCGAAGAACGGATCGAGCAACGAGATGCCCGCGTTGTTCACGAGAAGTCCAATCTCGTACCGTTCCGCCCAGCTTCGGGCCTCGTTCTCCAGGTCCGGTTTCGCGAGATCTGAGATCTGGGCTGTGGCCTCGATTCCGTAGGTTCCGTGAAGTTCGTCGGCGAGCGCCTTCGTTTCCGCCTCTTCCCGGTCCACGAGCAAGAGATCGAAGCCTTCAGCCGCGAGAAGCTGGGCGAACGCGCGTCCTATTCCCCGCGCCGCGCCAGTGACGAGCGCACAACCTCCGTAACGAGCTTTCAACCCGAGCCTCGTGTTGTCTGCCAAGTCGATCTCCTCAGGCCGTGGTCAATCGACCTTTTGCACGACTGCGGTCGTGGATCCAGAAAGCAAGCCAAACGACGAGGAGCCCAACGAGCCCTCCAATTCCGTAGAACGGCGCGAGCCAGGTGGGTGCTCCGAAGGTGAGGTCATGCGCGGCCGCAGTCAGAGCGAGAAGTGTGCCCCGCGCTACGCCGACCGCGATGACGGATTCACTTCGAACACGCAGATAGACCAGCACCCAGGAGGCGACGATGCACCAGGGGAGGGCTAGGGCAACTCCCCAGACGCTCGGTACGCCGTAGAGGTTTCCAATGGCCACCGATGGAGCGAGCCAGAGCCACCAGAGGAGACCGATCTTCGTCGATCGAGCCCAGAAGCCACCCGAAATCTCCCGAAAGTAATAGCCGCGAAACGCGATCTCCTCGCAGAGCCCCGGAATGAGATTGAAGGTGAGGCCCGCAGGCATTCCCATCACGATCAGCATCAGTGGATGCGGCGGAGGGCTTTCGGCGAGGTATGTGTCGAACGCGGCGAGCTGATCGGGCGGCACCGTCGAGCGCTTGTTCTCGATGAGTTGCTGAACCGTGAGCACGGGATCGAAGCCCGCAGCCCACGTGACCCACATGCCGATCCCGAGGATCGCCACCGGCAAGAGCCAGCCGATGCCCCACCAGCGATTGATCGAGAACCGAATCCCAAGCGGCTCTAGAATAGGCTTCTTCAGCCAGGGTCCCTGGACCAGAAGAATCGCGATGAGCGCGGGAACCGTGTACCAAAACGCGACGGCCCGGCCTGCCGCTCCCGACCATTCGATGCCGTTCAGCCACATGCCGAGCACCGGTGTCCAGCTCCCGACGGCCATCAGGGCGAACGGAAACCAAATCAGGCGTGCCTTGGTGATCTCCGGGCTCACCGAAAGCGTTTCCAGGCAGCAAACTCGGCGTCCTGAAATGCGGCGTATCGCTTCTGCAAGCGAACGAGCTCGCCGTAGACTCGCGGCAACTGGGGCGCAAGCGCGAGCAGGATGCGCCCAGTCGCCTCGGCATCCCCTGCGGCGCGGTGGGCCTGCTCGAGAGGGATGCTCAGATGCTTCGCCACGTCGCCAAGGCGCCGGGTCTTCAGCTCCTTGAGGAGCTCACGCGCCCAGACCAGCGGATCCACCCAGACCACGTCTTCGCGAGCGGCTGGCGGCAGGTCGCCAGGTGTCATTCCCTCGGGCGCGACGCGCGCGATCTCCGCGTGCAAGAACCCACGGTCGAACGGTGCGTTGTATGCGGCTGGCAACTTTCCTCGCAGATGCTCGAGCAGTCGTGGCATCACGGTCGCGAAATCAGGCGCGCCCTGAAGCTCTTCGTCCGTGATGCCGTGTACTGCACGGGACTCCTCGGGCACCGGAATTCCAGGATTGACCAGCCAGCTCTCGCGGCTGCTGACGCGACCCTTTTCGAAAGTGACGAGCCCGATCTCGATGACCCGGTCGGTTTCGGGATCCCGACCGGTCGTTTCGAAATCGATCACCGTGATCGGAATATCCTCCCAAGAGTGACCCGGATCGAACTCATGGCTGAGGCCTTCGACGTTCTGAATCGCTTGAGCGATCAGGTCCGCAATCCCTGGATAGTGGCGTCCAGTCGGAAAGCAGCCGCACACATCGGTTCGTCCCCGCACGGTCGGAAGATGCACTGCATGGCCGCCCCGGCGCAAGTCGTATAAAGGATGGGCTGTGGCTTCCACGTATCGAACCCGCTTCGCACCTTCACCGACCGGCAAGATGCACCCCGGGCACGCGCGCACGGCCCTCGTGACGTGGCTGCAAGCCCGCAAGCAAGGCGGCCGGATTGTGATGCGAATCGAGGACATCGACAGACCGCGGGTCGTGGAAGGGTCCGCCGATGAGATATGCCGCGACCACGAATGGCTAGGTCTCGACTGGGACGAAGGCCCAGTGTTCCAGTCCGATCACGGCGAAGCGTACGAACGAGCGCTTGCCCAGCTCGAGGACGCCGGACTGGTCTACCCTTGCACCTGCTCTCGGAGAGAGATCGCGGCCGCCGCAAGCGCCCCGCATGGAGATGACGGTCCACGGTATCCAGGCACTTGCCGCAACGCCGTCGCTCGGCCTGGCAAGCCCAATGCTCTGCGCTTTCGATTCGAGGATCCCTCGCCGGGTTTTTGCGATGCGCTTTGCGGTCCGTATCCCGAGGGACTTGCGGGCGGTGACTTCGTCCTCCGGCGCGCCGATGGCATCTGGGCGTACCAACTGGCGGTGGTCGTCGACGACGCGAATGCGAACATCAGTCAAGTGATCCGGGGTGACGATCTACTCGCTTCCACGCCGCGCCAGATCGCACTCTACCGTGCGCTCGATCGGCCCGTGCCGAGCTTCGCACATGTAGGATTGGTGCTGGACGCTGGCGGTCAGCGAATGGCCACACGGGATGGGGCAACGTCGATCGCCTCCCTGCGAAGAGCCGGCCGTTCGGCCCAACAGCTGATCGGAGAGCTCGCCTGCTCCCTCGGACTCACCGAAAGCAATGCTCCAATTCGCGCCGAGGAGTTGATTTCGAGCTTCGAGCTGAGCAAGATTCAACGGTCGCCGTTCACCTGGAAACCCCGGGGTTGACATTAATTCGGTTTTCCACCCTGATTTGAGTCTCAAGTGACTTGAGGAACGGGCAGTGACATCGAGCGAAAGGCTGATGGAGATCGCTGAGCGCCTAGCGGAGCTCGACCCGGTCAGGACGTACGCGCAGCGTGGCGCCGCATTGATCGCGGGCCTGGTCGGGGCCCATTCGTTTCGACTCGAGCGGCCCGATGCCGACACTCTCAGCAGTGAGTCCGCCCTAATCACTTCGGAGCCGACGATTTCGATGCCTCTTCGCCAGGGGCGCACGAACATTGGAACGCTGCACTTGGAAATCGTCGGAGACGCTCCCAATGGAAACCAACTCGAGCTGCTGAAATGGGTCTCGCGACTCTATGCGAGAGGACTGGGCTATACGGAAAGACTCAGCGATGGCGGCAGCCGCCGGCCGGGTGAGGCCGTCGAGCAGACTCTGCGTCGCGCCCCCCTCACTCCGCGTGAGCGCGATGTCGTCTCGTTCTTGGTCGGAGGTTCGAGCACCCGCGACATCGCGTCGGAGACAGGACTCACCGTGTCCACCGTCAACACCTACCTCAAACGCATTTTTTCGAAGCTCGGTGTGCATTCGAGGGTCGAGCTCATTGCCAGGATGGCCGGGACAGCTACCATCCCGCCGCGGCCCAACCACGACGGGACGCTCGCCGATTGATGAACGAGAACGAGGAGCTCACACATTTGGATCGCGACGGTCAGGCCCGGATGGTCGACGTCGGGGAGAAGGACGCGACCCAACGCGAAGCCCGTGCGCGTGCCTCCCTCCGCATGAATCCAGAAACGCGGCGCGTTCTCTTGACTGGTCAGGTCCCCAAGGGCGACGCGCTCGCTGCCGCGCGCATTGCGGGCATTCAGGCAGCCAAGCGGACCTCCGAGCTGATTCCACTTTGTCATCCCCTCGCCATCACCGGTTGCGACGTGGCTTTCGAGCCAGCCGACGATGAGGAGCGATTCGTGATTGAAACATCGGTTCGGTGCACGGGCCGCACGGGGGTCGAGATGGAAGCGCTGACCGCCGCGGCCGTCGCGGCCCTCACGCTCTACGACATGCTGAAGGCGATTGATCGCGAGATGGCGATCGAAGAGATCGTGTTGGTGGAGAAGCAGGGCGGGCGAAGCGGTCACTATCGCCGAGGACGCTAGTCCCGGCGCGCTACGCGCCGAAGCGCTTGCCAGTCGTCGTTCCCGAGCTCGCGGGTAATCACCAAAACAATGACGGCGCTCACGAAGCCGAGAAGCAAGGCAACGATGGTCATCCATGCCGAACCGTGTGGAACGGCGGCTGCGAGCCAGTACCCGCTCAGCCCCGCCAATGCTGCACGCAACCAGGTCAGCACGGGGATGAACACTCCGAAGAACTTGTAGGTCACCCACGCCGAGAGAAGCAGCGCGACGAC
>DASRZF010000362.1:0-19508 GCA_035686645.1 Polyangiales bacterium | reverse complement strand
CCAAAGGCCGCGAACGTGCACAAGACCGAACCGCGCTCGGGGAATCGGGTAGGTTCTGGATCCGATGACGACGGCATCGATTGGACGCCTCCGTTCGACTACGCAGCGGCGGCTGCGGAAGTCGAGATCGAGGCGGAGGATGAGCCCACTCCGCGAATTGCAGCCCGCGACCCCGAAACTGCGGTCGCCGCACGCAGTTACGACAAACCGGCAAAGAAGAAGACCCTCCGTAGACGCTACCGTGTGCAGAGCGGCGACACGCTTGCAGAAATCGCTCTGAGGCACGACACGACAATTGCGGATCTGCTCGAGGCCAACCCCGGATTGGACGCGAACCGAATCCACCCGGGCCAGACGATCGACTTGGGAGCGCCGATGCCAGCGGTGGTCTTCAAGCTCGAGCGTGGGGACACCGTCCTAGCAGCTGCGAGTCGCTACGGCGTTAGCTCGCGAGATCTTCAACGCTGGAACGGGGACCTAGAGCCCCGAGGTGCACGTCCCGGCACGAGCATTCGAATCCACACGCGAGTTCCGGTGAGTCCCTCGGAGGCGATCGGACCGACCAACCGCGGGCGCCTCGAAAATGCGGTCCGCCTGCCTCCGCATCGGGGGTATACGATTCGAAATCCCGATCGGGCATACGGCACCGAGGAGACTACCCGCTGGATCATGGAAGCGATCGACGCGGTGAGCTCGAAGTACAAGTACACGAAAGTGGTCCGCATTCACGACATCAGTGACAAGAACGGCGGTAAGCTGCGCGACCACAAGAGCCATCAAAACGGACGCGATGCCGACATCAGCTACTACCAGGAGGATTGCCCTCGAACCGGCTGCCCCTTCGAGGAAGTCAAATCGTCCGATCTCGACGTCGCGCGGCAGTGGGCCCTGCTCGAATATTGGCTTCGCAACGGACAGGCCGAGATGATCTTCATCGACTATCGTTTGCAGGCAAAGCTATATCGCTACGCGAAGCGCAAAGGGGCGACCAAGGCCCAACTCGAGCAATGGATGCAATATCCCCGCGGCCGATATGAAGCAGAGGGGATCATTCGACATTTCCCAAATCACGAGGACCATCTTCACGTTCGGTTCGTGTGCGCGTATTCGGACGTCAGGTGCCGGCCGTAGAACCCGCAGGAGCAAAGAGCTCTTCTCTGAGCTTTCGGATCGCAGCGGCGCGTGCATTGACGCGAAGCCGATGCTCGGGCGTCATTTCGCCGTACGTGATTGCGTAACCGTCGGGCAGGAACATCGGCTCGAAGCCGTGCCCCAACTCACCCCGGATCGGCCAGACCAGCGTGCCGAGCGCTTCGCCTCGAAACGTGCGCGTGCGCCCGTCGGGCCAGGCAACGCATAGAACGCAGACGTAAGTTGCGCGATGGCCAACCTGTGGACCCAGCTCCTCGAGGCGTGCTCGAACGCGGCGGCGTGCAATATCGAAGTCGCGTTTCTCGCCCGCCCAGCGGCCGGTGTGAATACCTGGCTCGCCGCCGAGCGCATGAACTTCGACGCCTGAGTCGTCCGCCAATGCGGGGAGCCCCGTGGCCACGGCAGCCGCCAGTGCCTTGAGCTCTGCATTGGCTTCGAACGTCGATCCGCTTTCTTCTGGCTCTGGTAAGTCGAGCTCCGCTGCGAGCTTGAGATTGACGGGCATGTCGGCGAAGAGCCGATTGAGCTCATCGACCTTGCCGGCGTTGTGACTCGCGAGGACCCAATCTTCCGGGCGTTTGACCATCACTTCGACCGTTCGAACGGTAGGCGGGGTGGAGGTTCCTTCGCAAAGCTCGGGTACGGCTGGCGTCGCGCGATCTGTCGCTGAAACACGGACGCATCGCGGGTTGGGAGCTCACACCTGCCCCGCTCGCAAACGTATGCCGTGCTCTTCCCGCCGATAGCGACCTTGCCCTCGAGCCAGGGGACCTGGGTCCTTTGTTTCACCGCGTCGTCACTTGAAAGGACCACGAACGCCTTGTTGGGGACGAAGGTCTTGCGAAGCGGATCGGAAAGCGGTGCAGCCTCCTCGCGATGCGTCGGGGCGATCACCGCAACCTCGAGCGCTGTGTCGTAGTAGTGGTCGAGTGCGGCCAGCAACAAAGGGTATCCCGTAGGCGAGCGAGTGACCCGGAATCCCAGCATGGCGAAGAGGCGCTCGGCCTTCCGCCTCCATTTCTCCTGCCCCGTCAGATCGTGGAGGCGGAGGAGGTTGCTCGCCGCCACGGAATTCCCCGAGGGAACGGCGCTATCATAGGTCGGCTTTTCCCGCACCAGCAGTGTCTCTCCATCGCTCGGCGTGAGGTAATAGCCACCAACTTGCGAGTCGCCGTAGCGTGCGTCCTGTTCGGTTTGAAGCGCGATGGCGCGCTCGAGCCAAGCCGCGTTGCCCGTCGTCTCGTAGAGATCGAGGCTTGCTGCGATCATTGAAGCGTAGTCGTCTAGAAACGACGTCACGCCCTTCTCTCCCTGGGCATAGGTGCGGACCAGCGAGCCGTCTCGAGCGCGCATTCGTTCGAGCACGAACTTCGCCGCGCGCTCGGCGACTTGTGTGTATGACTGTTCGCCGAGCGCCCAGCCGGCTTTGGCGAATGCGCTGATCATCATTCCGTTCCAGGCCGCGATGATCTTCTCATCGCGGATGGGAGGCGGCCGTGAGCTACGCGCTGCGTAGAGAACCTTCCGGGCGTTCTCCAGTACCTCGGCAACGCGCTTGCGCTGCACCCCGAGGTCCGAGGCCAATTCGCGCTCGGACAGAGCTCGGTGGAGAATGTTGCGTCCTTCGAAGTTCCCTCGTTCCGTCACGCCGTATGCGGCAGCGACGATCCGCGCGTCGTCGGCGCCGAGCAGTGGCTCGAGCTCGGCAGGCGTCCAGGTGAAGAACCAACCCTCCTCCTCGTGCCCCTGGGGCGTCGAGCTATCGGCGTCGGTTGCCGAGTAAAAGCCGCCATCGGGCGAGGTCATCTCCCGTGCGACGTAGTCGAGAATCTCGCGGGCGACGCGAGCACAATCAGAGTCGGCCGTGAGTTGCCAGGCCTCCAGATAGACGAGGGCCAGTTGAGCGTTGTCGTAGAGCATCTTTTCGAAATGCGGAACGAGCCACTCAGCATCCGTCGAGTAACGGTGGAAGCCGCCGCCGATCTGATCGTAGATGCCGCCAGCTGCCATGCGGTCGAGTGTCGTGGCCACCATGGCCGTGGCTCCATCGTCGCCCGTGCGACGAGCATATCGCAGAAGCAGTAAGAGACGTGAGGGCTGTGGGAACTTGGGGGCCCCCGTGAAGCCGCCATCAACTCGATCGAACATCGTCGCGTACTGCTGCGCCGCGATCGCGATCATCTTGTCGCTCGGCACTCCGGGCCCTGCTCGCACTGAGGCGACTTGCTCGATGCGCTGGCTCAGCTCCTGAGCCCGTGCCACGGCTTGCTGGGGCTCGTTGGTGTAGACTCGCAGCATCTCTGCGAGTATGTCGCTGAGGCCCGCGCCGCTCCCGCGCGCTCCCTTGCGGGGCGGGAAGTACGTGCCTCCAAAGAATGGCTCTTTGTCCGGTGTCATGATGACCGTCATGGGCCAACCGCCGCGGCCCGTGAGGATGTTGACGGCGCTCATGTATACGCTGTCGATGTCGGGCCGTTCTTCCCTGTCGACCTTGATCGCGATGAAGTGGCGGTTGAGAAACGCGGCGATCTCCTCATCCTCGAAGGATTCGCGCTCCATCACGTGGCACCAGTGGCAGGTCGAGTAGCCAACCGACAAGAAGATCGGCTTGTTCTCGCGCTTGGCGCGCTCGAAGGCTTCATCGGACCAGGCGTACCAACTCACCGGATTGTGCGCGTGTTGAAGAAGATACGGGCTTCCTTGCTCGATCAAACGATTGGTGAACCTGGGGGCGCCGTTCTCATCGAGGTGCCGCGTACGTGGGACGTAGTCCGGCCCTTTCGATGCGAGCGCGCGTCCAAGCCGCTTCTGAAGAGCCTCGTCGGTGGAGGCGAAGCCCGGCAGCCTCGGGTTGCTCTCCGGCGCCTTGACCGCTTCGCGGCCGGGCTGAGGCTCGCTCTCGCCGGCCCGTTCGCACGAGGCACCGAGAGCAAGCGCGATCGCAAGCGGAAGCCAAACGGAGCGGCGCATTACTGAAAATTGGTTCATTCTGCCCAAACCCCAATGAGAACGGGAGGTTGCCGAGCAGGGCTCGTAGGGCTACACCCGGACGATCGCAAGCGGATGCAAGGGCCGCATGTCCGTGATACACGACGGGCTCGATTTTCTGGCCCCCGGGGCCGGCTTCTACCCGATTTTCCAGGATCTGTAACCGATGCCAGAGACTACACCCTCCGTACCGCCCCGCGTTTTCGAGCACACCAGCCGCAAGGACTGGGGGCGCTCAGTGCTCCTCATGGAGATCCCCGACAAGCGCACGTTCCTCTTCGAAGACGGCGCTGAGCGCAGCTTCCGGCCGGACTACTGGCACAAGATGGAGATCATCGAAGTTCAGCCGAACGAGGCGGTTCGCATCGATCGACTCGCCCGGCGCAATCAGGAACCCGCCCCCGGGTCCTCGCGGAAGTCCAAGGCCCCACCAAAGAAGCCCGATATCACCTTCGAGCAGCAGGTGGCTTACTTCATGAAGCTCTATCCCGTCGGCTTCGAGGACGATTCCTACATCAAGGCCGAACGAGGCAACCCCGAAGGCAAGGGTAGCGACAAGCTCAAGAACGCCGCCATCGAGCGCGCCGAGGATCTTCTGAGCCAGAAGAACCTCGACGAGTTGCTCGGCAACGCGAGCTACGAAGAAATCCATCAGATGATTTACGACCTTCTCACGGGTACCAAGAGCACCACGCAGAAGGCCGAGGCCACTCGCTTCAAGAACCTCTCTGAAGACTTGCGCGAACAGGCCGCCGTTGCGCTCCGTGAGCTGCTCTACGGCGACAGGACATACCCGATTCGATTCGATTCGTTCGTGGCTGCGCTCGATGTGGAAGACGGCGCGACCTGGCCGCTTGCGACCCTTCTCCCGGCACTGGTCTACCCGACGGAACACCTGTTCGTGAAGCCAACCTTCTTCAAGAAACAGGCGCTG
Organism: Polyangiales bacterium; assembly: GCA_035686645.1. Lineage (GTDB taxonomy): Bacteria > Myxococcota_A > Polyangia > Polyangiales > Houyiibacteriaceae > SG8-38. The sequence continues at coordinate 14,434 of DASRZF010000362.1, read as the reverse complement.
ATCTTGGACGTCGATCCCAAATACGACACGACACCGAACTCGACAACATACACGCAGTTCCTCGAGACAGCGAACAAGACGATGGAGCTGCTCCAGAAGGCCGGGCAGCGCCCACGCGACCTCTGGGACGTTCACGTATTCGTCTGCAAGACGCTCAGCCCCAAGGCGATCAAAGAAGCTACCGGCAGCGAGTAGCCCCTGCGATGAAGGCTTCGGTGCGAGCTGAGTCCTGGCCGATTCGAGGAGGCTTTCGAATCGCTCGCGGCGCTCGCTCCGCGGCCGAGGTCGTGGTGCTCGAGCTCCATGACGGCCCACACAGTGGGCACGCGGAATGTGTGCCCTACGCCCGCTATGGCGAGTCGATAGAATCGGTCTGCGCCGAAATCGAGGCAGGCTGCCGCCGGCTTCACGGCACCGAAGCCCGTGCTGAAGCACATGCGATGCCCTCTGGGGCGGCACGAAACGCGATCGATTGCGCGCTCTGGGAGCTAGAGGCGAAGCGGGCCGGGCAACCGGTTTGGCAATTGGCCGGTCTCGATGCGGAACCCGAGCCGGTGCGCACGATGCGCACCGTGAGTGTCGGCAGCGTCGATGAGATGCGGGCGGCCGCCTTGGCGTTGGACGGGTCTCGAGTGATCAAGGTCAAGGTGGACGGAGGCCCGGACTTGGAACGCATCGAAGCGGTGCATCAGGCCGTGCCGACCGCCAGCTTGGTCGTCGACGCAAACGAAGCCTGGTCGGTCGAGCAAATGAATGCCTGGTTACCGAGGCTGCCCGAGCTCGGTGTCAGCGTCCTCGAGCAGCCCCTTCATGCGGGCCGCGATTCCGCCCTCGACGGGCTGCCGCGCGGTGTTTTGATTTGCGCCGATGAATCGTTTCATGATCGTCAATCGTTTTCGAGCATCGCTGATCGTTACGACATGGTGAACATCAAGCTCGACAAGGCGGGCGGACTCAGCGAGGCGCTCTACTGCATGAGGCTGGCACAAAGCTCGGGCGTCCAGGTGATGCTGGGCTGCATGGTGAGCACCTCGCTTGCGATCGAGCCTGCCCTGCTCTTGGCGCCGGGCGCAGATTACGTCGACCTGGATGGGCCCTTGCTGCTGGAAACCGACCGGGAAGGCGCGCTCCACGATCGGGGCTTGGGTCTCCTGCGGCCGTCGCCTTCAATTTGGGGCGCCGGCTAGAAACGACACCGCTCTTCGAATGACGAAGGGCTCGTTCATCACGAAAGTGTGCACCGCGGGTACGACGTGGTGCTCACCGAGCCCTCCGAGCCGCGTCTCGTCGACGGTTAGCAAGCCGTCCCCGGCAAGGCCTGCAGCATCGCCCGCAAAGATCGCAACAGGCACATCCGGCACCGGAAGCGACTCCGCGTACCCTTCTGCAATCTGGCCGTACGCCGGTCCCAAGATGCCCCGCAGAATGCCGCCTTTGTCGAGCAGGCCCGCAAGAGAGGCGCCCTGATTCGGCGGCGCCAGCATCACGATTCGCTCGACGACCGAGCGCCAAGGTGCGTCGTAGGTCAGCAGTTGTCGGACGACCAGTCCGCCGAGGCTATGGGAAGCGAACGAGAGCTTCTTGGGGGTCGGAACGTGATCGAGCAGCGCAGCGATGGTGGCGGCGTGCTCTTGAATGGTCCTTCGCGTACTCGGGTAGTCGAGCCGGGCCGTAGTGAATCCGGCGTGCACGAGGGCCCGGTCCAAGCGAGCGAGTGAACGACGGGTGCGGCCCAGCCCGTGCAACAGGACTACGAGATGCTCGGCCGGCAACGGACTGGGACACGCATCATCGAGGGCATCCTCGCACTTGGAAAGCGATCCACGACAGACGATCCGACCCGCGGGATCGAGCAAGCGATGGGTACCGGCGTTCCATCGGCTTTGCAGGCGCCAGCCGTCACGCCAGCGCGCATCGGCCCAGAGCTGCGTGCCCGGCGGCTCGATCATCCGCCAAGGTCTTCTTTCAGCAAATCCTGGATTTTGTCGTCGCTCGGGTAAATCTCTTCCACATGCTCCGAATCGACGAGGGCGGAAGTGATCTTCTTCAGCATGTGTTTGGCCGAGCGCGCATCGGAACCGGCGGTGACCAGCTCGACCAGCAAAGCCTCTTTGCGGTCGGGGTCGATCTCTAGCTCGCCCCGCTCCACCATCCGGTCGAGCGACGCCGAAAGCGCGTGCATCAGCTTTCGAGTGAATGGCGTATGCTGAAATGGGGGCGGTTCGTCGATGAAAGGATCGTCCTCATCGGGTGCTGGGACACTCGCCGCAGTACGCCAGCCATCGTGTCGCTCGATCCATTCACGCGCCAGGGAAGCCAACTTCCGGTCTTCGGACGCGGCGGTTTCTTCGATCACCCTGGGGACGTCGCCGGCGTGGATGGCTTGCTCGAAATCGATCAGGTGGTCGACCAATGCGCGATGAATCGCGTCCATGTCGGAGACTCCGACTTCCTCGGGGAGCTCTAGCGCGCGGGTAGCCAGGAACCTGCGTGTGAGCCAGAGCGAGAGCCGCCGCTGCCATCCGTCCTCGCGTTCGACTGCTGGGCTGCTGCCATCCGACTCGACCAGAGGCCACTGGCCGCGGGAAATCGCGTCCCATGCTTCGACGAGCGGCGTGTCTAGCAACTCCTCGACGATGTTGAGACCCGAAGTCGGGCCGCTCTCCCATTCATCATCGAGCGCCGACGATGCTTCGCTCTGGATTGCCTCGAGCTCCGCGTCGTCGATTTCACCCTTCGCATGCCGCACCTGCGCTGTCATCCAATGAAGGACGTGAGTGAGATCTGAAAACTCGAGATCGCCCCGAGCACCATCCTCGATCGTGTACACGCGGTGCTGCCCTTTGGGGTCCGCAATGGTGTCGGCCAAAAAAATCAGGCCGTCGAGCCCTGGTGCGACGAACGGCTCGACCTCGCCGACCTCGATCGCCCAATGCAGGCGCCAAGGACGCGACTTCTCGCCGACGGCGATCCCCGAGTACGGGGAGTCGAGCAGCTCGAGCAAACGAAAGCCGTGCTCTGCGCTCGACGTCACGTGAAGAAGATCGACGAACGCATCGATCCGAGAATCGGTGAGCTCGGGCGGCGAGCCCGGCTGACCGAGAGCGTCCCAGTACGACTGTATCGCCTTGAGAAAGGCCTGTTGCGGCATAGGGGCCGGAAACTAGCCCAAATTCGGCGAGGCGAAAGCCCAACGTCGACTTGAAACACGTTCTATTTTTGCCTAGACCCAGGGAGCAAGAGCATGCCAGTCGACCAGGACGCGTTCAGAGAGGCCCTCCGGGGCTGGGCAAGCGGAGTCACGGTGGTGACGTCCCGCAGCGGAGACAAGGTCCACGGGATGACGGTTTCGGCTTTCTCGAGCGTCTCGGCCGACCCTCCCCTCGTGCTCGTCTGCGCCAATCGGTCCTCAAAGACGCATGAGATCATCGAGGAAGGCGGCGTCTTCGCGGTGAACATCCTGGCCGCTCACCAAGCCGAGGTGTCCAACGTTTTCGCATCGTCGAAGCACGAGGATTCGCGACTGGAGCGAGTCGACTGGGTCGAGGGGTCGACTGGCGCGCCGCTCATCTCCGAGGCCCTGGCTTCCTTGGAATGCACCGTCACCAGCTCCCACCGTGAGGGAAGCCACACGATTTACGTCGGTCGTGTCGAATCCGTGTTGGTCCGTGAGGTCGAGCCCTTGCTCTACTACAAAGGAGGCTACCGCTCGTTGCATTGCGACGACTAGCCTTCGAGGAACTGACGCCAAAGCGTCTCCATCGTCGTCTCCTGCATGCCGAGCTTGGTCGCGTTGTAGGGCGTGAAGTTCATCAGCCTAACGTAGGCGACTCGCGCCTGGCTTCCTTGGCCTTCGATGTCCAGGACATTGAGGCAGCCAGCGTCTTGCTCGATCCGGCGGTAGATCTCGGGCCCGGTTCCCAAACCGAGCGCGAGGATCACCCGATTGACCACCCCATGGCAGGCGACCAGCGCCTGGCTCCAGTCGTCGCGCGACAAAAGCCCCTGCCAAGCGGCGGTGACTCGGAGCCCAAGCTCCTCGTAGGTCTCCCCAGTGAGAAAGCGCGCACCGGGCTGCTCGGCGCCGTCGAACGCCCGGGTGAACAGGGCTTCCATGTCTTCGGCGCTTTCCACGTCCGAGAAACTCCCGGTTTTCGCTTCGCTCAGGCCCTCGATGAGGCCGATTTCAAGGCCGCGTTCGCCGATCGCGAGGCGCGCGGTTTGCTGAGTTCGTCGAAGGCCGGTGCAGACCGCAAGGTCGATCGGTGCGTCCGCCAGGAGTCTCGCCAGGGCCTCTGCCTGAGCAACACCCCTCTCGTTGAGTGGTGGATCGTGGTCGCCAGGTTCCTGCCCGGGCTCGAAGTAGGATACGTCACCGTGCCGCAACAAGTAGATTCTTCGTCGATGACTCACCGGCGCGCATCATAGCAGCGGGTGCCTCTTCGTGCCCCAGCTGCTAGGTTCCGTCCCATGTCGCAGATTAAGTGGGCGCTCACGATCCTTGCCGCGATTGCGGTCTTGGGTTGCACGAAGAAAGAACCTCCTGCTCCGGCCGCCGAAAAAGCCGTGGCTGTCGAACAGGAAAAGCCAGCGGCCGTTGCGGTCGAGCCTCTCAAGCCGCTCCCCAACTCCGTTGACGTCAACATGGACAAGGTGCTGCTCGGTCGAAGCCTCTATCATGATACGGCGCTATCGGGCGACGGGACCATTTCCTGTGCGACCTGCCACTCCTTGGACGGGGGCGGCGCAGAGCCTCGCAAGACCTCGATCGGCATCAACGGGCAGGTTGGCCCGATCAATTCCCCGACGGTCTTGAACTCGGGGTACAATTTCGTTCAGTTCTGGGACGGACGCGCGAAAGATTTGCAAGAACAGGCAGCCGGCCCCGTCGCGAACCCTGGAGAGATGGGCGAGACTTGGGAAAACGTCGTCGAGAAGCTCAAGAAGAACCCAGAGTACGTCGCGTCATTCTCGAAGCTCTATGACGACGGGATCACGCAGAACAACGTGACCGATGCGATCGCCGAGTATGAGAAGTCGCTGATCACGCCGTCGCGATTCGACGCCTATCTCTTGGGGGACGAGAATGCGATCACCGAGACCGAGAAGGAAGGCTACGCGACGTTCAAAGAGGTGGGATGCACGGCCTGTCACAGCGGGATCAACGTCGGTGGCACGATGTTCCAGAAGTTGGGGCTCGTGAAAGACTACTTCACCGACCGTGGTACCCCGCTCACGGACGCCGATCTCGGACGCTTCAACGTCAGCAAGAATCCCGCTGAGAAGCACTTCTTCAAGGTTCCCACGCTCCGAAATGTCGAGCTGACCGCGCCCTACCTGCACGATGGTTCGCGCGATACGCTGGAAGAGACGGTCCAGATCATGGGCAAGTACCAGCTCGGTCGGGATCTCAGCGAGGCGCAGATCAAGAGCATCGTGGCGTTTCTCAAGAGCCTCACCGGGGAGCTCCCTTCGCACGCCAAACCCCCTGCGGGTTGAGGGGACCGGGCGGTTTCACATCTGCCGAGGCCTCGGTCGAACGCCGCAATGGGGCCTTCCCGCTGCGCAAGTACTGTGCATCACCCTCGATGCTGCTGCTAACGTGACGTTGGGATGAATTCACGTTTCTCCTTGGGGGTGCTCCTCGGGGCCTTGTCTTGCCTGGGCGCTGCAGGCGCGCAGGCGCAAGAGCCGAAAGTCGTGGTCATGGACTTCGCAGGCCATGGGGGAGCCACTGCACGTGCGGAGGTTCTCCGCGGGCTCCGCGACGAAGTGGTCTTCGAGAAGCGGGAAGCGGCCAGGAAGGTGCTCTCCTCGCGTCGACTCGAGCTCTCGAGTGTTGCCGGTCGCGCGGCCATCGCGAAAGAGCTCGACTTGGACTACGTCGTTTGGGGCCGCGTGCGTGGTCGCGGAGCTGCAGCACGCGCAGAGATTCGCATCGCAGGGCCGCAAGGCAGGCAGATCACGGAGCGCGACGCAGGTCCGCCGGGACAATCAAAGGGCAACGCAAAGATTCAGAAAGCCGCGCGCGCCGCTCTGTCGAAGGCGATTCAGGTCGCACCGCCCGACCGTGCCGAGCCAGTGGTCGCGACGATCATCGTGGAAGAGATTCAAGTTTCACTGGCTGATGATCTCCCAACGGAGAAACCTCTGGCACCCTCGGAGGAGTCAAAACCCGAGAAGAAGTCGGCAGACCCAGCGCCCGAGAAGGCCAAGAAGCCGAGCGCGAGTCCAGAGGCCATCGGACCGGTATTCAACATCATGGCCGGCGCGGGCGGGCGCACCCGTCAGGTCGAGATCAACGTCGAAGATGCGGCTGGTGATCCCGGGACGCGTACCTACGATTCCGGTATCTTCCTCGATATCGTGTTTCGACTGGAGCTCCGGCCCTGGGCGCGAAGCGAAACAAAGGGGCTCCGCGGACTTGCGCTCGAGGCCGACGGTGACTTCGGACTGGGGCTCGAAACGCAGGTGCCTGGCTCCGCCGCGAAGCTCGATACCAAGACCTGGCGCGTGCTCGGGCAGCTCGGGTACTTGCACCGGCTCGGCAAGCATGAGATCGGCGGCTTGCTCGGGATCGGCTTCGACGCCCTGAAGCTCGAAACCAACGGAAACCTTCCGTCGTTGGAGTACCTGTTCCTGCGCGTCGGGCCTGCGTACGCCTACTTCTTCGTCGAGCGGGCCCTCTTTCTCCGGGTCGATGCCGGGTTTCGATACGCCTTCTCCTACGGTGCGCTCGAGGACACGTTCGGCGAGGCTACCGGCTTTGGCTTCGATGCAGGCTTGTCGCTCGGAGGAGAGCTCGACGTCGGCTTCTCGTACCGGGTCCGGGTCTCGTCTGAGTTCTTCAAGCCTCAGTTCGGAGAGCTCAGCGGCGGCCTACCGCCTGGCCTGCCGGCAGCAGCGCAGGGCAGGGACGGCACCGACCTGGCGATCAACTTCAACGTGATGGTCGGCTGGTCGTTCTGAGACGGTCGATCGGGGTAAAATACACCCTTTCATGTGTGATTTATAGAGGAAATCCTTCTGTAATCTAGCTTTCTTACGCCCTTGGGGTGACAATCGCCTCAGGGCCAGTAAGCTGAGTGAGTGCTCGATCTGCGGCTTTCCCGGCCATGGCTGGCCTTACTTTTGCTCTTCGGTTGCGGTGACGCGCAGCTCGGGAACAGTCAGGCTGGCGCGGCGACGACCGTCTCTGTGGTCGCCTCCTGTGAGACCCTCGCAGAGGGCGAATCGCTGATGGGCGTGAGCCCTGAGGGCGAAGCCTGGGTGGAAGGCGACGCTGGCATGCGGCAGCTGTCGCCAGACGGGTCCTCTAGACCCATCGACGCGCGCTTCACGCGGTCCGACGAGCTCGTCGGCTGGGATGCATCCTCGGCCTTCGTCGTCGGAGACAACACGCTTTGGAGTGCGACCTTCGATGGCTCCGAGCCCGTTTCGCTTCCGGCCGAGCTTGGAAAGCCGCGATTCGTCTGCGGCGACCCGCGGAACACCGGCGGCTCCTTTCTGGTCTCCACGCGCGGCCTGTTCGAGCGGCGCGATGGAGCCTGGCTCCGCTGGGCGATCCCCGTCGAGCTCCTGGAATCGATGACGATACGTGATCTACAAGGCGCCTGCTCGGGCGAAGAGCCGGTGATGTACGTCGAGGCGGGGCGATCTCTCTGGGAGGCGCGCTATGGCGATGTGGCTTCCTTCCGCGAGCTTGCCGACTTGAGTGAGATGACCGCGAAGGGCACGGACGTGCAGGTCGGTTTCGTGGCGGTGCGCGATGGCGCGCTGGTTCGCTTCGATGGCGGCGCTTGGATCGAAATCCCGTTCGATGAAGGCACCGTGACCGCCATGAGTGTGGCCGATGGGGTGCTCTGGGCAGGTGTCGGAGCGGAGCTCTACCGTCGCAATCGTTTCGAGAAATGGGAGCGCTTGGAGACCGCAACTTGGCCCTTTCCGATCACGCGGATCGAGAGCTACGCGGCCGGGGGCGCCTGGCTCGAAAAGGGCGATCAGCTTTGTCACGTAGCCCACCCAGACACGATTCGCGTAGACGGCGTTCGGCCATACCAGCGACTCGGGGAAGGGGCTGCGATGTCGTTTGGTGTTTCGGCTGGAGCCCGCGCCGAAGCTGCGCTGAGCGCCCGCCTAGATGGGCAATCCTTGGAAGTGAGTGGCGCTACTGGTCGTTGGACTGTCTCGGGGGTGAGTGCCCTTCAACCCGGTTGGCACTCGCTCACTCTGGATATCACCGCGCCTACGGAAGGACTCCGCCGCGTATTGAAGTTCAAGGTCGAAGGGGCTGCGGGAGGGCCACCTCCGCCGGCGCCGGAACCCACCGTGTTTTGGGAAACCGACATTCGCCCGATCTACGAAGCGAGCTGCGCCGTATGCCACGGCGATGGCGGCAATCAGACGTTCCTCGGTAGCTACGAGGCGTTTAGCGCGCTTGGACAGCGCGCTCTGGATCTCGTGTCGAGCGGGGAGATGCCACCGGCCGCGAGTGCCGTCGAAGCGCTCACTCCAGCCGAAGTCGCCTTGTTGGAAACCTGGGTGCAGGAAGGAATGGAACCGTGATGTGGACCAAGGGTATGGCGACGGGCATCGCCGTTGCAATCGCGTGCTCGTCGCTCGCGTTCGGTTGTAGCAGTGAAACCGCAGGCTTCGACAATCCGCGGCGCATCATAGACCCGGAGCAGGTTCCAGAAACCAAACGGATCCGACGCCTGACGGCCGATCAGTTCTTTGCTTCGTTGAAGATTGCAACCGGCCAGCAATGGGATGATGAACGGCGGTTCGCGGCGACCTTGGGCCGGCCCGATTTCGCAGGGGTTACAGTCCAAGGACGTGAGATGTCGGTGGGCTTTGCCAAGCTCGCTGGTGATGCAGCGCGCCAGACCTGTCGCCGTGCGGTCGGACAGGACCGAGATACCGCCGACCCCGCGTCACGGGTCATCCTGAACCGTGTCTCCGAGGTGGGCCAACTCGATCCCTTCGACGAGCAGGTAGGCGAGAACCTGCGCTACCTGCTGCTGCGCTTTCACGGCGTCCTTGCCACCGACGATGCAGATCGTCGTCTTCGGCCCTGGTTCACCCTTCTGCAAGACGGCCTCTCCGCCACGGACGAGGCGCGCTTCGACGAGGCCGAGGACCGCTGGGCGGCGGTCTGCACTGGCTTGGCCCTTCACCCCGACTTCCTGACGTACTGAGAGACCAGCATGAGCAAGAAACACGGAAACCAGCTCCACTCGAATTGCGGCAGAGTGGATCTCTGCGGTCCTCACTTGCGTCGGAGGACGCTCTTGCAAGGCGTGCTCGGCGGCGCGGCCATGTACGCGCTCGCACCGATCAGGCCTCTTTTCGCCCAGGAAACGGGCGGACATCGTTTCGTGGCCTGTTTCCTGGAGGGAGGCTGGGATGTGCTCCTCGGGGCAGACCCACGCGACCCATCCGGCAACTACGAAGGGATCGACCTCGGGACCGAACGCCTGGCTCTCGAATTCCGAGATCCACGGCCGGTTTCGATGGGCGGGACGGAGCATCTCTGGGGTCCCACGATGCTCGCGCTCGAACCCCATGCGGAGCTCGCGACGTTCTTTCGCGGAATCAACATGAACACGGTTTCGCACGAGACCGCGCAGTCCTACAGCCACACGGGTTTCCAGCCCGCCGGCGCGCTGGCGCGCGGAGATTCAATCGGAACGGTGGCCGCTGCAGTACATGACAAGGGCAGCCTACTTCCGAACGCTGCGATTTCGGTGCCGAGCTTCAATCGAGACTTCGACAACCGCTTCTCGGCCATTCGAATGAACGATCCCCGAGAAATTCGCGACCTCATCGGGCCGACCCAGAATTCGCTCAGCGAAGGCATCGAAGCTCTCTTGGGTCAAGCCCTCGACGATGCGTACTCGTGCGTGTCGCCAGCCTATAGCGGGCGGCTTCCAGAAGACGAATTACGCATCAGTCGAGACCGGATCAAACGCTTGCAGGACCAGAATGTCGTCACGCGTTTCGATTTCAACGCGGACACCCCGGAGATGAATGAGATGCGTGCGCTCTATCCGCTCGACTCCAATCCGGGCCGCTCCGTCGCGACCGCGGCGCAGCTCTTGCGGACGGGGCTGAGCACCGCGGTGACCACCAGGGTCCACGGCGGCTTCGACACGCACGGCAACGAGTGGGCGCAAAATCAGCCGCAGCGCCTGGTCGAGTCGTTCAACGCGATCGGAGCGATGATCAGCCACCTCCGTGCAGACGACCCGAGCTTCGATCGCACGACGGTGATGGTCTATTCGGAGTTCGCTCGAACTCCCAAGATCAACGGCGACGGCGGACGGGATCATTGGTTTGCGGACTCCGTCATGATCTTCGGCAGCACTCTCAAAAAGGGTGTGTTCGGAGCCAGCAACGAGCAGGACTTGGGATTGATCTCGGTGAACACCACGACAGGTCAGCCGGACGAGTCGGGGGTGCAGCTCCGGCCCGAGCACGTGATGGCTACTCTGGTGCAAAGCCTCGGCGGAGACGCTTCGCCGTACCGAGAAGAGCCGCTGTCGGCGTGGATCGTAAAGGAGCTGACGCCATGAGGATTTGGTTTTCGATCATGCTCACGGTCGCTTGCCTCTGGACGACGCTTGCGAGCGCTCAGTCACCCGACATTTGCGCTCCAGTCGAGCGTCTCGACAAGTACCGATATCTGCGCCAGCTCACACTCGACCTCTACGGACGTATTCCTACCGTCGAAGAGTACGAACGACTCCACGAGATGGATGACGTCACCGACGAGATGATCGACGAGATGATTGGATCCACCGAGTTTTTCGAACAGCTTCGCAGCTATCATCGGAACCTCTTGTGGTCGTTCCTGGGTGACGACAACCTCCTCGGACAGGTGGTCGAAGAAGAGGGCGATGAAACGTTTCGAGTCTGGGTCAACCGCGAGAAACGCGACAACTACAGAGGTCGCGATGTCTTGTGCCTGGACATGGAGCACACGAACTTCGACGCCGATGGGCGTGCGCTTCCCATGATCGAGAACTACCTCGAAGGCGATTGCGCCGGAGGGGAAGGCTGCCGTATGGACGGTTGGGTCGAGGTTTCGCCCTACTGGGCACCCGGCGCCACGATTCGTATTTGCGCGTTCGACGCGCAGCCAAACACGGACGCCACACCGAACGACAACGGAGACGCGCGTACCTGCGACCAAGTCGGCCCGGGCGATCCGCTATGCGGCTGCGGTCCCAATCTTCGTCACTGCACGGCACGGGAAGACGACGGCAACTACAATGCGGTGCTCCAAGCCTTGCTGGAAGAGCCGGCCCGCATCTTCGAGCAAGTCATCTCCTCCGGAGAGCCGTACATGAACGCTTTCTCTACGCGGCAAACCGCGATGAATGGTGCGCTCGCCCACTACTACCGCTATCTCTCTGGCGACAACGACTCGGAGCTGAGGAACGCTCCGGCGCTGCCGTATGATGCGGAGTGGCAGATGGTCGAACGCGAAAGCTATCACAGCGGCATCTTGACGACGCTGGGCTTTCTCCGGCGCTTCGCCTCGCATCGGGCACGTGTAAACCGACTCTACACCGCGTTCCTCTGTGACCCATTCGAGGCTCCAGCAGGCGGCTTGCCGTCGGCGACCGACGAGTGCTCGAGCAATCCGGATCTCTCTTCACGCTGCGGCTGCGCGACCTGTCACGAAGCGATCGAGCCGGCCACCACGCACTGGGGTCGCTGGAGAGAGGGCGATGACTTCGTCTACCAAGAAGACATCAGCACATTCAGCGACAACTGCGCGAACTGCGAAAAGGGATCTTGCTCGAACTTTTGCCGGACCTTCTATATCACCCGCGAGCTCGAAACGACGCCGGGTTCCGTCGAAAGCGAGCTCGGAAAGTTCAAAGTGCTCGGCTGGCGCACTGATGAAGAAGCCTCGGCACTCGACGCCGGGCCGAGCGCCCTCGTGTCGAGGCCGGAGTATCAGCAACAGCTCGCGAGCTGCGCGGTACGGAACTTCGCAGAGCACGTTCTCGGACGGGAGCTCAGCGCAGACGAGAAGACCGGCTGGCTCACGGACAAGGCCGCGAGCTTCGCGGCCGCCGGGCACGACTTTCTGAAGATGGTCAAGGACGTCGTGACCGACGAGCGCTACCGCCGCATCGAATAGCGAAAACCAGACCTGCTCGGCGCTCAGCCTACGACCTGGAGACGAACAGTGTCCAGGTCGTGCTCCTCACGAGGCTCCGGTGCAGAAATGTACTCGTGGTTGCTTGGCACCTCGGACTCGGCGCTCTCCTCGGATTTGGGCACCGCGCGCCTCATGAGAGAAGTCCAGGCCTCTTTCGGTGCCGGAATCTTCTCTTTCAACTCGACGTAGATCAATCGTCCGAGCGACGGCAGATAGGGCGCCATCTTATCGAAGGTTTCCTTCGCGTGAGGCAGGTCTTGGCGGAGGAAGCCTCTGGTTCGAGTGAGGGCTCGCGTCGCATGCACCTTGGCGCGTCCGATGCGGCTTTTTCCGATCAGCGGTCCAATCTCATGAATGAGATCCGCACTGGTTCCTGCCACGACGTGCGGGGCCTTGTAGAAGGTGGCTGCGTACCGAGTACCCTTGATGAACTCGCGGGCCTGGTCTTCGGTGATCCCGTACTGGTCGAGCGCTGCCTGGTGTTCTTGGCGTGCCCGCTCTCGGGCCTTGAACATGTACATCTGCACGCGTGACTGAAAATTCACCGCACCGTCCCCGCTGGTCTCGACGGGACAGTAGATCGCGTCTGGATGAAGCTCGGTGACGACGGTCTGAATGCCGTCCGAAACACCGGAGCTCGGCATGCATCCGAAGGGCTTCACGCTGAGCGTCATGTTCGCCTTTTGCTTGGCCACGTTGAGGACGAGCTTGGCGACCTCCATGTGACCTTCGCCGCCACGCAGCTCGTTGTTGTAGAAGCTGTGGCCGACCTTGGCGATCTCGTCCATGTCCGGGAGCTTGTTGCCCTTGAGCCCAGCGACCGCGCTGAAGGTCGCGAACGTGGCGCGAAGGGCGAGCTCGCCGAGCCAAACCCCCGCCATCTTGTAACCGACATCGGAGCCTTCGAGTCCGTAGTACGATTGGTCGGTTCCCCGAAGCGTCATGCGCCGTTCGGTATCGTGGCGCATCTCCCAAAGGGTGTAGAGAAGCCAGTTCACCAAGGTTTGGATGTCGTTCTCCCCGCCTTCGGATTCGACGAAGCGTTGGAGATGGTAGTTGCCATCGCCCTCGGTCGTCATCGCCCAGAATTCACCGATAATCGCGACCTTGGGTTTCGCGCGAAGGCGATCGACTTCGACCGCCTGAAGGTACTTCCGGCCGCGCCAGAGGGCACGAAGCACGCTCTTGTTTTGCTGAAGCGCCTCGTGGACCTCGCCCTTCACCGCGGCGATGGCTCGATCCGTGGCGCCCTCTTCGACCTCGTAGGGACGAATGCGATAACTCAGAACGTTGAGCACGTCGCCAGCGAACAGACCTCGCGCGAGCGCCATGAAGAACTGCGGGTTGAGGACGAGACCGATCTCTTCGCCTGTAGCCTGCTTGAAGCCCGACTGCTGTTGAAAGAGAACCACGCGGAATCCATCGAAGCCGGCGTCTCGCAGGGCTTTGCGGTATTCGGTGACGTACATGCCGAAGCGGCAAGGGCCACATGCGCCTGCGGTGAGGAAGACGTAGCTCTCGATGATTTCCTGCGCGGTCATCCCCTCCTCGTCACGCAGACGGGTCAGCTCCTTCACCAGGTTGCCCACCGTGAAGTAGGTGGGATTGCACTGAGCCTTGTTCCCGAACTCCTTGCCGTAACGGAGCGACGCGACATCCGCGCACTCCATCGAGCGCGTGTTGTAGCCGATGCCCTTGAGCGCAGACGCGACGAACTCGTCGTGAGCCATCGTGAGCCCGCCGTTGAGGATCGTCGTGGTTGCTCGCTCTTTGGCCGAAAAGAAGGGATCGATCATCGCATCGGTCCACTGCTCCCGATCGTCGTTCAGCCCTAGGCGGGCACGTTCGTTCGCCTCGAATGCAGCGAGCTCTTTGTCGATGTCGATTTCGAAACCATCAGCCATGTCTAGCCCCTTCACACTCGGACGACTCTGCCGTCCTTGGTCTTTCTTCCGAGACGAATCAAACTTTCGGACACCGCACCGGGCAAAGCTGCGTCGTCTTCGGACTCCACCGCTTCGATGCGATATCGATTTACCTTTTCCGCGAGCTCGTGAATCTGGCGCTCGAGCCCCAGGTCGGCGCGCCTATGGGAGGCCAACTGATCGTGCTTCATCCGCAAGAGCTCGAGGCGCTTCTCGTCGATGCGCCTTTGGAGCTCGGCTTTTCGCGCAGCGATGTCTTCGAGAAGCTCCTCACGAAGCTTGAGCGAGTGCGCATACGTCTTGACACGAATCTTGATCGAGCCGCCAGGCTTGT
>DASRZF010000361.1:0-2267 GCA_035686645.1 Polyangiales bacterium | reverse complement strand
CGGGGTGGGGCTCGCGCTGGGCTATTGGAGTGGAAGGCTTCTCGGCTGTCATCGTTATGACGCGCGGGCGATTTCAATCGAAGTCGGAATTCAGAATTCGGCGCTCGCCTTGGTTCTGATCTTCGGCTTCTTCGACGGCCTCGGAGGCATGGCGATCATCGCGGCCTGGTGGGGCGTCTGGCACTTGATTTCGGGGCTCACGCTCGCGACCTACTGGTCCAAGCACCCGGTTCCGATACCTGCATCGAGCTGAGCCAAATGGCTAGTTCTTCTTGATCAGTTTGGACCAGGAGTCTTTGAGCTGAATGGTACGGTTGTAGACGGGCCGCTCCGGCGTGCTGTCGGTATCGACCACGAAGTAACCCAAACGCTCGAACTGAACGCTTTCGCCTGCACCGCGACTCCCCAGGTTTGGCTCCAGCTTGGCGTCTTTCAATACCTCGAGGGAGTCCGGATTGATCCGGGCGGTGAAATCGCCTGCATGCGCCTCGTCGAGTGGGTTCTCTTCGTTGAAGAGGCGGTCGTAGAGGCGCACCTCCGCGTCGACGGCGTGCTTGGCACTCACCCAGTGGATCGTGCCTCGAACTTTGCGACCATCGGGAGCGTTCCCGCCCCGGGAATCGGGATCCCAGGTACAGCGAAGCTCGATGATCTCACCGGCTTCGTCTTTGACGATTTCATTGCAAGTCACCAGCGCGCCATAGCGAAGGCGCACTTCCTTGCCTGGCGCCAGGCGGAACCACTTCTTCATGGGTTCCTCCATGAAGTCGTCCCGCTCGATGAACACTTCGCGCGTGAGGTGAAGCCTTCGCGAGCCAAAGCTCTCATCGTCAGGGCTGAACGGCGCTTCGATCTCTAGCTCCTCGTCTTCCGGAAGATTTTCGATCACCAGCTTGAGAGGGCGAAGCACGGCCATGGTACGTGGCGAAGTCGCGTTGAGATCCTCTCGAAGGGCATGCTCGAGCAGGCCGACGTCGACGATGCTGTCGCGGCGCGACACTCCAATTCGCTCCGCAAAACGGCGGATCGCCGCTGGTGTGTAACCACGGCGCCGCATTCCGGCGATGGTAGGCATTCGTGGGTCGTCCCATCCCTGGACGTGCCCCTCTTCGACGAGTCGCTTGAGAAGCCGCTTGCTCATCACCGTGTAGGTGAGGTTCAGGCGCGCAAACTCGTATTGCCAGGGAATCGGATCGAATTCGAAGTGCGAAACGAACCATTGGTAGAGCGGATTGTGGTGAGCGAACTCGAGCGTACAAACGGAATGAGTAATTCCTTCGAACGCATCCGACATCGGATGGGCGTAGTCGTACATCGGGTAAATGCACCAATCGTCACCTGTCCGGTGATGGGTGACTTTCCGAATCCGGTACATCAGGGGATCGCGCAAGTTGACGTCCTTGGACGCCATGTCGATCTTGGCGCGCACCACATGAGCCCCTTCGTCGAGCTCGCCGGCACGCATCTTCGCGAGCAAGGCGAGGTTGTCTTCGACCCTTCGGTCTCGAAACGGGCTGTTGACGCCGGGTTTGTAGAAATCGCCGCGGCCCTCGCGGATCTCTTCCAGGCTCTGACTGTCTACGTAAGCGAGACCGCGTTTGATCAAGTCCGCTGCACAATCGTAAAGACGCTCGAAGTAATCGGAAGCGAAATACTCGTGACTACCCCAGTCGAAGCCTAGCCAGCGCACGTCCTCGCGAATCGACTCGACATACTCGGTGTCTTCTGCTTCGGGGTTCGTGTCGTCGAAGCGAAGATGACATCGTCCCTGCGCAGCGAGCTCCGCCGTAGTGAAATTCAGGCAGATCGATTTCGCATGGCCTATGTGGAGGTAGCCATTCGGCTCGGGGGGGAACCGCGTCACCACCCGACCCCCGTGCTTCCCGGACTCGATGTCGGCCCTCACCAGGTCGTGAATGAAATTCGGCGCGTTCTCTTGGCTTTCGGTCTTGCCCTTCGGCTCGCTCATGCCGCAGGTCTAGCGCGGTTTCCGCCCAAACGCCGCATTTGCCTCAGTCGCGCATCGCGAATGTCAAGCGCGGGATTCCTCGCGCAGAGCATGACGAAGCCGTATGCGATCCATCGCCTTGCCGCATCTAGGACGAGGAACTTCGGAGCTCTGGCGCGCTCCCCGGGCGGGACTATCCTTCGACGCATGATTTCGAAAATTATCCTCGTCGTCTTAGCCGTCATCGTGGGGTTCGTCCTTTACCAGCGCTACAGCTCAGTGCGGGTCTCTGGAAGTGACGCGCGGAGCATGGTGGCAG
>DASRZF010000360.1:0-10760 GCA_035686645.1 Polyangiales bacterium | reverse complement strand
ATCGCGAATCGGGGGGGATACAAGGTCACCCCCTCGATGGTGGCCGTTACTGAAGGCGGCAAGCGTTTGGTGGGCCACATCGCCAAGCGACAGGCCGTGACCAACGCTGAGAACACCGTATTTGCCTGCAAGCGCCTCATCGGCCGCAAATGGGACACGCCTCAGGTCAAGAACGCGATCCAAACCACTCCGTTCCACATCGTGGAAGGGCCGCACGGGGACTGTCGCATTAAGATGCGCGACAAGGTCTACAGCATCCCCGAGATCAGCGCGATGGTCCTTCAAGAAATGAAGATGGTCGCGGAGGACTACCTCGGAGAAGAGGTGAACAAAGTCGTCGTGACCGTGCCCGCATACTTCAACGACAACCAGCGCCAAGCGACCAAGGACGCGGGTGCGATCGCCGGCCTCGACGTGATCCGGATCATCAATGAGCCCACCTCGGCGGCCCTCGCGTACGGGTTCGGCAAGAACATCGATCGTACGGTTGCGGTCTACGATCTCGGGGGCGGAACGTTCGACATCTCCATCTTGGAGATCGCGAGTACGGGCGTTTTCAAGGTCATCAGCACGGCGGGCGACACGTTCCTCGGTGGCGAGGATTTCGATCAGCGCGTGATCGACTGGCTCGTCGAAGGGTTCCAGCACGAGCATGGGATCGACCTGCGGCAAGACCGCATGGCGCTGCAGAGGCTCAAGGATGCCGCGGAGAAGGCCAAGTGCGAGCTTTCCGCTGTCACCGAAACCGAGGTCAACCTGCCGTTCATCATTTCGAGCGCTCGCAACGAAGCGCTGCATCTTCAGCGGTTGCTCACCCGAGCCACTCTCGAAGAGCTGACTGCGGACTTGGTCGACCGTACCGTTCAAATATGCGAGCTCACCCTCGGCGAGGCTGGACTCCAGAAGGACGAGATCGAAGACATCATCTTGGTTGGCGGCATGACTCGCATGCCGAAGGTCCAAGAGCGCGTGAGCAAGTTCTTTCAGCGCGACCCTTGTAAAGGCGTCCATCCGGACGAGGTCGTCGGGCTCGGTGCGTCGATTCAGGGAGCGGCGCTCGTCGACCACTCTCCGGAGCTCGACATGGTGCTTCTCGACGTCACACCGCACACGCTTGGCATCATGGTCGTCGGGGGCTACTTCGAAGAGCTGATTCCGCAGAACACGACCGTTCCGACCTCGCGCAGCAAGCCGTTCACGACCGTGCGCGACAATCAGACGGCAATGAAGATACTGGTCTTGCAGGGCGAATCTCGGCGCGCGGAGGACAACGAGCTTCTGGGCGAGTTCATCTTGACCGGTCTGCGACGGGCCGCTGCCGGCCAGGTGGAGGTCGAGGTCACCTTCGAGATCAACGCAGACGGCATCGTGAGCGTCCATGCGAAGGATGTGGAGACCGGGAAAGAGCAGTCGATCACGGTCACGGCCACCAGCGGTCTCACCGAGGACGAGATCGACGAGATGATGGTCGACGCTTCAGACTTCGCGGTGACGCGCCGCGAGGACGAGGCTTCCGAGCGCATCCGACAGGAAGCGGAGACGCTGATCGCAGAAATCGAGCGACTGTTCCCCGAAGTCGAGTCGATCGTTGCTGGAAGCGACTTCGGCCGTGATGCCATCGAAAAGGCGAAGGGCGTGGTCGACAATGCACGCACCTTGCTCGAGCGCGGTGATCTCGCAGGTCTCAAAGACGAGTTGGAGTCGCTTGGCCGAACGCAGCGCATGTTCAAGGGCGTGGTCGGCAAGTCGGCATGACGAATGAAATCAGCTAGGCCGCGTTCGAGCGATTCCAAGTTTCCGAGCGTGCTCGGTTCCGACGGCGCGATCGATTTGACCGGCGGGCTCGGCGATCGAGGGATCGAGGAGCGGCCGACGAGTCGGCCCTCTGCAGACGCCTGGGTCATTGACCGAGATCGGCGAAGCCTGATCCCGTCCGCATCGGAAGTGGAGCCGATTTCACTTCGCGGATCGGATGAGTCGAGCAGCCATGAGATCCACCGGGATATCGCGGACCACTTTGCCCTAGGAAATTACGCGGCTGCCCTGAACGCGGCAGAGTTGCAACTCGGCTTGGACCCGGAGGACGAGAGCGCTCGGCGATACGCAGAGAACAGTCGCGCTCGCCTCGAAACCAGGTACACGACCCGCATCGGCTCGCTCGACTATGTGTTCAACCTCGGAGTGCCGGCCGCGAAAGTGAGATGGCTCGGACTGGACCCCCAGGCTTCATTTCTTCTGTCCCTCGTCGACGGCCAGACCACCGTCGCCGAGGTGCTCGATCTCTGCAAGATGGGGCGGCTCGAGGCGCTTCGTGTCTTTACAGAGCTCCTCGAGGCCAAGGCCATCATCCGGGTCGCCTGAGCGCGTGCCCGCTTGCACCGGGTCGGCGGCGCAGTACCATCCGGCCCCATGGCAGCGTCCCCCAAGAAGATCGTGCTCGCCTATAGCGGCGGCCTCGACACATCCGTCATCCTCACATGGCTCAAAGAGACCTACGACGCCGAGGTCATCGCGTTTTGCGCGGACGTGGGTCAAGGCGAAGAGCTCAGCGGCCTCGACGAGAAAGCTCGTGCGACCGGTGCGTCGAAGTGCATCATCGCCGACCTCAAAGAGGAGTTTGCGCGCGACTTCTGTTTTCCGATGCTCCGCGCGAACGCGGTCTATGAAGGCGACTACCTCCTCGGAACGTCCATCGCGCGCCCTGTCATCGCCAAAGCGATGATGGAAGTCGCTCGACAAGAAGGCGCCGACGCGATTTCTCACGGAGCGACCGGTAAGGGCAATGATCAGGTTCGCTTCGAGCTGACCGCGATGGCGATCGACCCGCGCATTCAGGTCATCGCCCCCTGGAGAACCTGGACTCTCAAATCACGAAGCGACTGCATTGCCTACTGCAAAGATCGCAAGATTCCCATCGAGGTGACGGCCGAGAAGCCATACTCGATGGACGCCAACCTTTTTCACATCAGCTACGAAGGCGGCATTCTCGAAGACACCTGGAACGAGCCGCTGAAAGACATGTTCCGGTGGACTACCGATCCTCAGGACGCGCCCGACAGTCCAGAGTACGTCGTCATTGGTTACGAGAAGGGCGACCCGGTGAGTGTCAACGGCGAGCGTCTCTCACCAGCGGTCCTAATCGAGAGACTCAACACGCTCGGTTCGAAGCATGGCGTGGGCCGTGTCGACGTCGTCGAGAACCGCTTCGTCGGGATGAAGTCCCGAGGCGTGTACGAGACACCGGGTGGAACCATCCTTCAGAGGGCGCACCGGGCGGTAGAGTCGATCACCTGCGATCGGGAAGTTCTTCGCATTCGCGACGGCCTGATTCCCGAGTACGCTTCGCTGGTCTATCGGGGCTTCTGGTTCGCACCCGAGCGGGAAATGCTCCAGGCGCTCATCGACGAGGCACAGAAGGACGTCACGGGTGAGGCGCGAATCAAGCTCTACAAGGGCAGCGCAAGTGTCGTGGGCCGGCGAAGCCCGAATAGCCTCTACGATCCTGAATTCGCGACGTTTGAAGCCGATGAGGTCTACGACCAGCAGGATGCGACGGGCTTCATCCGACTCAACGCACTTCGCCTGCGAATTCGGGCGCTTCGGGACCAGCTCCGCGATGCCTGAGCCCTGCCGTTGCGAGCACTCGAGGTCCTCGGTAACCTGAGAGCGCATAGGACTTTGGACGTTCCCAGTACACAGTTGGCCGTCGCGATGCTCGGCGGCGTGGGCCTCGGCGCGCTGCTCGCAGCGGTTGGCAAGGGATTGCATTCACTCGGGGAAGCCGGTCTGCATGCCCTTTCCGAAGCTGACGATCGAAGCGCCAGGGTGGCTATGCGCGTCTTGCGCGACCTCGACTCGGTTCACGCCCGCATCTTCTTGGGCCGAGCGCTCTCCTTGGCCCTCACGGCTTCCTTCGTCGGATATTCATTGCTGCGCTCATCCGGCTTGGGGGTGGCGCTCGCTGGCATCGTCGGGATTTCGTTGGCCTACGTCGTGGCTGGGACAATCGCCATTGCGGTGATTCGGCAGCGCTCAGGCCGGGCGACACTCAGAGTGTGGCAGTGGCTCCGACCGTTCGATTTGCTTCTCACACCCCTTGCTGCCCCCTTGAACTGGATCAGGGACCTCATCGAGAGATTCGTCCCGATGGTTCAGCTCGACGACCCCCATCGCGTGACGGAGCTAACCGTCGAGCACGTGATCGAGCAGGGCGAGGAGATCGGGACCATTGCCGAGGATCACGCTCAGATGCTTCGGAGCGTCCTCGAGTTCAAGAATACGGTGGCTCGCGAAATCATGGTGCCGCGCACTCAGGTCGTGGCGTTCGACATCAAAACGGGCATCGACGAGGTGTCGGTCCAGATCAACGAGTCGGGCCATAGCCGTTACCCGGTGTACCGCGGTCAGATCGACCAAGTCGAAGGGATTCTCTACGCGAAAGATCTCTTCCAGGCGCTGCGCGACAGCAGCGACGCGGCGAACATTCTTTTGGCCGATGTTCTTCGGAAGCCCGTGTTCTTCGCAGCCGAGAGTCAGAAGATCGGTGTTCTCCTTCGCGAGATGCAGCGCCGACGCTCGCACCTTGCCGTCGTCGTCGACGAGTTTGGCGGAGCCGCGGGCATCGTCACCTTGGAAGACATCGTCGAGGAGATCGTCGGGGAGATTCAGGACGAGCACGACGAAGAAGCACCGCTGGTCTACGAGCGGGCGCCAGGCCACTACTTCGTCGACGCGAGCATTTCAGTCTATGATCTCGAAGAGCATCTCGGCGAATCGATCTGTGAAGACAAGAGCGAGTTCGATTCACTTGGCGGAATGCTGGTGCATCTGCTCGGTCAGGTGCCTGCCATCGGCGAGACTCTCCTTGCGGGGCCTTACCGTTTCGTCGTCCTCGACGCGGACGAACGCCGTGTCCGTCGTGTCGAAATGCTCCGCGTGAAATCCGAGGAGCCCGGCGATGCCCAGGAGCCCAAGGTTGCTGCCGTCTAGGACGCGTCGGGCTCTTCGTAACTGACCCAGTCCTGTAGGATGTCTGCGCTGCTCATGCGTGGCGTGAGGACGGTGTAGTGTGCCACTCGCCCCTCGGGGGCGGCGCCCACCGAGCCGACGTTCACGATGTGATACTCCTCGACGGTCCGCTGAAACGGCACGTGCGTAGAGCCGCAGACGATGATGTCGGCAGGGTCGTCGTCGAGCAGCGAGAGGATCTCGTCGTCGCTGAGGTCGTGACCGATCTCGTGACTGCTGTCGGCCGGTGAGCCGTGGACCATCAGGACTTCACGGCCGTCTACGAGTGGAATGCGCTGCTGTTCGGGAAGTCGTCGCAGCCGTTCGGCGACCAGGTCTCCGATGGCGGCTCGGGTCTCGGCGAACAGCCGGGCTTGACGTCTCTGCTCGTTGTCGATTGGGACGAGGCTTCCTGGATCGACGGAGCCGAGCGCCAGATCGGACGGACCGCGTGTGCAGGTCGCACCCAGCGCCTGCAATCGCTGCCAGACCTCGAGCGGCTGCTCTCCCCCGAGGAGAAGGTCTCCAGCGACGAACAAG
Source organism: Polyangiales bacterium (assembly GCA_035686645.1). Classification (GTDB taxonomy): domain Bacteria; phylum Myxococcota_A; class Polyangia; order Polyangiales; family Houyiibacteriaceae; genus SG8-38. The sequence continues at coordinate 5,213 of DASRZF010000360.1, read as the reverse complement.
CGCTTCACTCCCATCCTTTCAAGCTCCGACAGGACGGCTTCCAGGGCCTCGAGATTCCCGTGAACATCGGAGAGAAACGCGATCGGGGCCGCGACTGGTGGATGCGCCATGGCGGGAGCGTAGCACTGCCCCGGCGGGTTCGTCCGCCCGGCATGGACGCTTGCGTTGAGGCAAGCTCGGCCTATTCTCGGGCAGGGAGAGGGACTTGAGCGAACGCGGCGATCGGGACAACGTGATTCGGGTCGGTTTCGGTGAAGACGGGAAGCTGACTCGGGCAGTCACGCCTGAGCCGGCTCCTACTCAGCCAGCGCCACCACGGAGCGATCCGCGCCAAGGTTTGTATACGGTCGCCGAAGTCGCGCGCCTCTTCGGCTACAAGCCTTCTCGTCTTCGGTACTGGCACCGCTCCGGACTGATCGGCCCCTCGGCTCGCGTCGCAGGCCGTAACTATTACCGCTTTCAGGACCTCGTCGAGGTTCGCGTTGCGAAAACCCTTCTCGACCAGGGCGTTTCCCTCCAGCAGGTTCGCGTTTCGGTGGAGTCGCTGCGGCGCTCGTTCCCAGAAACGGTACGCCCCCTCTCCGAGCTTCGCGTCTTGGGAGATGGGGGGAACGTGGTCGTGCAGGACGAGGAGGGCAAGTACGAGCCCAGCACGGGTCAAGCGGTCTTCGATTTTCGCATCGATGGCCTAGAGTCCGACGTCATTCGGCTGCTTCATTTCGATCACGACGACCGATCGCGCGCATATGCGCATTACCTCGAGGGCTGCCGTTGCGACGAGGATGAGGAGACGTACGAACAGGCCGAGCAGGCCTATCGGAAAGCTCTTTCCTTGGACCCCACACTTTCCAACGCGCTGACCAATCTGGGCAATCTCGAGTACCGCCGTGACCAACCGGTCGCGGCAGAGCAGTACTATCGCCGTGCGCTCGCCTCCGATCCCGAGCAACCGGAGGCTCTCTACAACCTGGGGTTCCTCCACTTCGAGCGTGACGAGATCGAAGAAGCGGTGCGTCTTTTTCGAAGCGCGCTCGATAGCGACCCTTCGTTTGCCGATGCGCATTTCAATCTCGCCATGGCGCTCGAGGAGCAAGGTGAGCGAACGCAGGCGAGGCCGCATTGGCAACGGTACCTCGAGCTCGAGCCCGACGGAGCCTGGTCCGACCTCGCCTTGAAGCACTTGCAGCAGGGCACGGCACCATGAGTCATGAAGACCCGATCTTGCGTTTCGCGCGCGAGTACGAGCGTGCGGGCGCCAGCGAGGAGTTCGAAGTCAGCCGCTGTGCGCTGGCGACGGCAGACGCCGGAGGGCGGCCAGCAGTGCGCTTCGTCTTGCTAAAGGGGTTCGATGACGACGGGTTCGTTTTTTTCACGAACCTCGAGAGCCCGAAGGCGAAGGACCTGGCTGCAAACCCGCACGCCGAGATCGCCTTTCATTGGCACACGACGGGCATTCAGGTGCGAGTGCGCGGCCCGGTGAGCCGCGTGTCGGACGAAGAATCCGAAGCATATTTTGCAACCCGTGATCGGGGTAGCCAGCTCGGCGCATGGGCTTCGCGCCAGAGTCAGGTTCTCGAGAACCGCGAGTCGCTCGAAGCTGCGGTCATCGATGTTGCGAAACGTTTCCGTGGTGTTTCGGTCGAGCGCCCTCCGTTTTGGGGCGGCTACCGCATCGCTCCAATCGCGATCGAGTTTTGGGGGAACCGCGACGATCGTCTGCACGATCGCTGGCTCTACGAGCGAGATGGCGACAGTTGGCGCATCACGCAGCGCTACCCCTAGCCGAGCCGCAGATTGATCCTTGACGAAGACCGGTCGACTGGAGATCTTTGATCTAACCGGGGGAACACAGTGGTCTCACATCGAGGTTCTGGGGGTCATGGAAACAGGATTGGTCAAGTGGTTCAACAACGCGAAGGGTTGGGGGTTCATCGCCGGCCGTGATGGCTCCGATATCTTCGTGCACTATTCCCACATCGCAGGTGACGGGTTTCGGACGCTCCGAGAAGGGCAACAGGTCCGCTATGACCTTCGCCAAGGCCCGCGCGGGCAGTTCGCCGAAAATGTACAAGTCAACGAAGAGCTAGCCCGAGCCGCGAGCTGACTCTCAGGGATGTACGTACTTCTCGAGCTCGAGCGCCCAGCGGACTTCCGTGACTGCATCCCCTATGGCCTCGAGCGGCTTGCGATAGGTCACTTCATGCCAAACATCGAGCACACGCGCGTCATCGACGGGGTCCCGCACCTCTACGATTTCAGCAGAGGCTTCGACGTATCCCCGGTTCCCTGCCTTCGCGCCGATCTCTTCCCGCACGCGCCGAAACAGCTCTTCCGACTGAGCTGAGGGCGCGTCCGAGCGCTGGGTTCGCGCAGTAAACTGCACGAGCAGGTTGCCGTTGAGCACGACTCGCACGCCCGAATCCATGATGTGAAGTCGCACGCGTTCGGCGATTTGGAGCTCCCGAGCCTCGCTTCGGTAAATCTCGACACCGGCTTCGGCCAGCGCTCGTTGAATGTCCTGAATCGACAGCGTTTCCTCCAACCCACTCGCAGCAAGCCCAGGTTTTGGGTGGACAAACGTACCACCTTCGACACGGGTGGCGCAAATCTCAGGCATTTGAGGGAGTGCTAGTAATTGACCGGGTGTCTCACTCGGACGCCTGAAGGGTCCCATGATCGAAGTCGTAGATGCAATTGATCGGCACGTGCAGCTCGGACGTCCCGCAACCCGGGTCGTTTCGCTCGTTCCAAGCGAGACTGTGTCGGTTGCAGATCTCGTCGGTATGGATCGGCTCGTAGGGCGAACCGACTACTGTGTGGAACCTCTCGGTGAGGTGGAGAGAGTTCCGTCGGTGGGTGGTACGAAGGGATTCGACGTGGCGGCCGTGAAAGCGCTGAGGCCGGATCTCGTCCTTGCGAACAAAGAAGAAAACAGCCGGCCGCAGGTTCAGGCCTTGATCGCTGCGGGCGTTCCGGTTCATGTGAGCTTTCCCTGCACGCTCGATGAATCGATTGCGTATTTGGAAAACCTCTGCTCCTTGCTGGGGCTCGATCCCGATGCTGCCACGCAGGTGCTGGACTGCCGCACGGCCGCGCGGCGCGTGGCACTGGAACAGTTGACCCCGCCGTTACCGGTGTTTGTTCCGATCTGGAAAGATCCCTGGATGACATTCGACCGCGGCGCGTACGCAAGCGATATCCTCGCAGCATGCGGCGCGAACAATGTGTTTTCGGAACGTGTGCGTCGCTACCCTTTGGCCGCGGATCTTGGGAAAGTCAGCCCCTGGAGTGAGGAGCGTGTTGAAGCACGGGACACACGGTACCCGAGAATTCGGCTGGAAGAGGTGCTCGAGCGAGGAGCGCGCGTGGTGCTGCTCCCCGATGAGCCCTACGCATTTGGTCCGGACGACATGAAAGAGCTCTCTGCGCTGGCGGGGTCTCATCCGCTCATCGTCGAGCGTGTCGACGGGAAAGACTTGTTCTGGTACGGGACGCGCGCCGCGCGGGCGATCGACCGGCTCAGCGTTCGCATCAAGAGCCTGCACTCGACGTGTTTCGGTGTGCGAGCGAACAACTAACCCGGGTGTCTCCGCCTCAAGGGTAGACTCGCATCGCTTTTCATGGCGCTCGCAAGCAGAAAAGCCTAGCCAAGGATCGGACGCTTCGATACATTCCGGATGCTTTGATACCCGTTGCAGACAGACTCTCTTCGATTCTCCCGAAGGGCGGCGCTGACGCCTCCATTCATCGCGGCGCACGCCGCCAATGCCGGCGTTGGGCGCTCGATGCCGAGATCGACCTCCTCACTCCTGCTCGCGGCTCGGGCTTGGCCATCAACGCAAGCGTTGGCGGGCTTCGAGTTGCCGTCGACACGGGCGTGCCGGTCGACCAGATCTGCACACTCCGAGTTCGCACCGCCCCGGACCACGAAACCATCGAGCACGCAAGGGTCGTTTGGTCGAAGGCGCAGCCCGATGGCTACGTGCTCGGGCTCGAGTTCATTGCGGCGCCTATTTCCTAAATTTGTGCGGTTTTTGGGGGCGCCTGCGCGGATGATGGGATTGCTTGCGGCGGCGCTCGACCGGGGTTAACTTCTCGTTATCTGAGCGTACCCAATCCGGGACGCTACGGAGGTTCAAAAACATGCGCCGACGAATGTTCCTCGGAAAAATTCACCGAGCTACGATCACCCACGCGGACTTGGACTACGAAGGCAGCGTGACGATCGATGCTGACCTGCTCGATGCCGCCGGCATCCTCGAGCATGAAGAAGTTCAGATTTGGAACGTGACGCAGGGCACGCGCTTGGCGACCTACGCGCTCGAGGGCCCACGGGGCTCCGGCGTGATCTGTGTCAACGGCGCGGCAGCGCATCACATGAGCCCTGGAGATCTGGCGATCATCGCGACCTTTGGCGAAATGACGGACAAAGAGGCGAGGGCGCACAAGCCCAAAGTTGTGCTCGTCGACAGCAAGAATCGAATCGTCGACACTGGCCCAGAGCGTCCGGGCCCGCGAATGCCCCGACGAGTGGACGAGCTCATCCATTAACGCGATGCTCGCCGCGTCGCCGGGGTGGCGGAATGGCAGACGCAGGCGACTTAAAATCGCCCGTGGCAACACGTGCGGGTTCGAATCCCGCCCCCGGCACTATCACGGCATCCGCACTTCGTTCGTGATTGAGGGAGCTTGACAGCGTTAGCGCTTTTCATCGTCGGTCCCCGTTGACCTGAGGTTGACGTGAGGTGGCGCCGAAGGCTTCAAAGACTCGACGAGTCGGAGTTGCGCCTTGCTGCCAAGCCCGAGGCGGCGTTCTGCGTGGAGTGCCAACGCGGCTTCCAGGATGGTTAGGTGGCGGTCGTCCCACGAAGAGCCGGGCACATTCCCATATTGCCTTCCAGCCGAGCTCTGAGCCTAACTCCGGGCTGTGCGACCTGGGTGCGTTTGAGGTGCAGCCATAGCCACGCACTCCCTTCGCCGCCCTCCCAGCAAACGCAAACCGTGCGCGTCAGGGTAACGGAAACCGCTCCGAAAACGGGCTGGCACGGCTGATGCTTGCCCTTTGATCGGTGGCAGGCGCACGAAACCGGAGGTGGGCCATGCGACACGGATTCAGGTTTTGGTTTGCACTCGCGCTGAGCCTCGCCCTGATGGTGGGGTGCGATGAAGGAGGAGAGAGGTGCGACGTCGGCGCGTTTGAACTGCAGCCGGAT
>DASRZF010000359.1:0-4100 GCA_035686645.1 Polyangiales bacterium | reverse complement strand
ACTCGAGGTTGATATCGTCAATTTGCACATCGAGATCCATGGTGTCGGCACCGAGCGCGATATCACCTTCGACGTCTCCTCCCCCGAGCTCTGCATTGAACGTGTACGACTTCGTATCGGAGAGCATGGAGAAGAGAGACGTGCCGACCGTGAGCTCCTCGAAGACGATGTCGATAGGAGGGGCGCCGTCCTCTTCAGGCGGCATGATCACCCGAAAATTCTCAAAACTGAGACCAGTCAAACCGGAGTTCGTGAGATCGGTGATCTCGATCTCGTAGCCTCTCATCTGCGCTTCTTGAACGAGACGTTCCGCCAATCGATCGTAGGGAAACGTCTTGTAGGCGAAGAATAGGAAACACGCGAAGAAGAACAGCGGGTATCCCGCCCATTTCAAGATCCGTTTGATTGGGATTCGTTCCAACGCCTACTCCTCAGCCGGTACGACGGGGCCTTCGCGATCGTATGCACTGACCGCCAACTTCACGGTGTAGCCGGTTCGCATACGGCCGCCCGTCATTTGAATTTGCTCGATCGAGATGGGGTAGGAGCTGTTTTCGATGTCGGCGAGCATCTCGATGAGTGGTCGCAACTCGACGGATGGCAGGGAAACTCGCACCGAACGTCGGCTGTACGCGCCGATGTCGAGCTTGGGTTGATCGGTGATCCCGAGGCCGCTCACACCGTATTGCTCTGCTCGTTCCTCGAGGTAACCACCAAGAGACGGGGCCTTGCGGTTGTACAGCTGCTGCACCGCACGCCGATCTGCCTTCTGCTGCTGCAGGCGGGGTTCGGATCGCTGGATGTCCTTCAACACCTGGGTGATTTCCTCGTTCTCCGTCTCGATGTCCGAGATGCTCGAAATGCCGATATACATCGGCACCACGATCACGATGGCCATGAACACAGCGGCCATCATGCTCAGCAAGTTACGCTCGCGATCGCTCAATGCGTCGGCCCAGCTCCGTACGTTGTCTAGGGCGTCTCCGAAGGCCATCCTACTCGTCCTTCCCCTCGTCCGGATCCACGTCCGCACATTCGACTTTGACCACGATCTTGTAGTCTTTCCGGTCCTCCACGGCCGTCGAGATCGAGCCTTTCTCCACGTCCGCGAAGCAACGATGTGATTGCAGTTGGTCGACGAGCCTGTCCCGCTCTGCGATGGAGCCGACCGTCCCTTGGATTTCGAAGCGACCCTCGTCGCCGGAGTCGTCGATCTCGATCAGAAGCCGCCGAGTATCGTGCTGGATATCCGTGGGAATGCTTTCGGAGATCGCCTCGAGCACGTCGTAGGCGTCGAAGCGTGGCAACGGGTCGTCGATCCTCGGTCCCGCAGTCAGCAATTCACGCGCGTGCAGTGCGCTGCGCGCTTCTTCGCCGAGAAGATTCCGGCTAACTTCCGCCAGCGACGCGGTCAACTGCTCGTGCTCGGCGCTTGCCACCCGGTAGCGTGCCAGCAACGAAATAGCGAACGAAAGAACGATGGCGGTCAAGCAGACGGCGAGCAGCCGCATGTGTTGCCGAAGTTGGCCCGCAGCCGCAGCTGATGCGAACTCTCCTCGCCTGAGATCGAGTTGCTTTCTGCGCGAGATCGCTCGCGCGGCGAGGGCAGCGGCCTTGGCGAACTTCGGCAAAGTGTCTTCATCCGCTCCTGGTGCAGGGGGGAGTGGCGGGACGCCGCACTCGATGCCGAGTTGCTCGCTGAGCCATTGACGCGCGCTCTCCATCGGCGCGGTTTCCCCGGCGAGCAAGACACGAGAGGGCTCCTCGGAGCGCTGCGCGCGGTAGCTCGAAAGCGTACGTTGGAGAGCTCCGCCTAGCTGAGCACGACGCCCGGACTCCACCAGATCCATGCCGCCCGACAGCGTTCTCGCAAACGTGCAGCTACCGTTGCTGAGAACGGCGAAGTCCGTGTTCTTCGGGCCGACGTCGACCACGACTACGGTGGTATTCGCAATTGCCTCACCCAGAAGTGCCCCAAGACCGTCGAAGGATGCGGCTCCCACGGCCAGCTCTCGCGGGTCGATGCCAGCCGCACTTAGCTCCCGAAGCCGAGTCGCAATACTCGTGCGAGGCGCTGCGGCCGCCATCAGTTGAATGGTGGATTCATCGCGCCCGACGACTTGGTAGTCGATGATTGCGTCGTCGATGTCGAAGGGAAGAAGGGCACCAAGCTCACCCGGGAGCACGTCGGCCACCTTCTTTTCGACTCCACGCGGCAAGTCCAAAAACCGAAGGGACGCAGACTCACCGTTCAAAGATGCGATGACGCGATCGGGCGGCCGCGACCCTACCGCCAGCACCTGGGCCACCGCCGCCGCCAGCAGGTCCGCGTACGACTCGGACTCCGCCGAGAAGGGCAGCGCCGCTTCGGCGTATGCTTCCATCTCGGAGCCGCGCATCGTCGTCCTCAAAAAGGCGCCGCGAACTGCGCGGGGAGTAACCTCTATTCCCAGAACCAAAGACATTTCAATTTACCCGATAGTAGTGAAAAACACCCAAACCAGGCATTCTTCCGGTGTTGGGCGGTGGTGGTACCCACCTCGTGTGGAAGTTGACGACCGATTCGATTCGCACTTGAGAACGCCCCACGAGTCCGGTGGCTACGATGGTGAAGATCTGGGCTGAGGTCGCCAGCGAGCGCGCAAGGGCGGTTCGTTGCTCGGCCGGAATTTCGATTGGCGTGAAAATCAACTCGCTGTCTTCACCCAAGAACCCTGTGAGCATTCCGTACAGGTCCTTGTCGCTACCCTTGCCTTCGGCAAAGTCGATTAGGTCGGTCGGACGGCTGAAGAGGGGGATCGGGATGAGCTGCCGGATCGTGGTGAGAATCTGAGTGAACTTCAGACCTTCCAGCGGATCCACACATAGGCTGACTTCGGGAGCGTAGGAACAAATCCGCCCGAGAAGGACCTGAGGGTTGGCTTCGTTGATGTTGACGAGCCCCGACGCGTAGATCGTCATGATTCGGGACTTGGGGTCGTTTGGCACTGGTTCGACGAAGGTCGCCCAGAAATCGTCCGAGAAGCCGCGCACCAATCGCAACTCCTGAAGTGAGTCGAAGGCGGCATTCTTGTTTCGATACGAGTCGTCGCGCATTTGGTAGAACGAGTCGTCCTCCGCTCCGGTGCCCCCGGTTCGGGTTATGCCAGCGCCAGGGTCGAAATCGGTGCGCTGGATGTCCTGATCCCACCAGTCGATGACCGCGGTGATGAGGTCGATGCGGGTGGTGAGCGTGCCGTTCTCGTCCTGCTTGTTGAAAAGTGCGTCGTACGGACTCTCGGGAAGGTGCCCTCCCGTGAGAGAAAAGAGCTGGTTGGCCACGCTGTTTCGCGCGAGCTCACCATCGAGGAACAACGGGTCGTTGACGTTGATCTTGCCATTTTCGCTGACCGCCACGACGTGGCACTCACCGGGAAGGTCGTCGAACCCGACCGTGTTTCCGAAGTCGATCCCGAGTTGGACCAGAGTACTGCGCTGGTCTTCAGGCGTGCAGAACGGGGACAAGAGCTCGTCGATGAAGTTCCACACGGGCAATTGAGGAGCCGGTCGACCGGTCGCGGCTTTGTAGAGCGGATTGACGAAACTTCGAACCTCTGGTTCCTTCGCAATCAGCAACCGCGTGAGATTGATGGCGCTCTTGGCCATATATTCGGCCTGAAGCGCGTCTCTTTGTGACGTCGAAACGGCGAACGCTGTGCCGGTCGTTTCGTGCATGTCGGTGAGCATTACCGATAGAATCGCCACCGTCGCGATTGCGATGATGAGGGCGAAGCCTTCCTCGGAGCGCTTGCTGCGCCGTTTTCTGCTCGTGTCGTTCATGGATTGTAGTTCGCGTGGTTGAGGGCGTAAGTGAGTGGAATGGTCACTCGTGTGCCGAAGGTCTGCGTCTTTCCACGGTGCCGCGGGTCCTTGATAGCCAGACGAATTCTGACCTGTGAGGGGAGGCGATTCGGCTGGGCGAGGATGTCTTCGGTGTCCCAAGTTTGAACCCAGTCACTGAGAAGTGGGTCGAAGTAGTCGAGATTGAATTCCTCGACGTTCTCGACGAGGATCTGTGACTTGCCACCTCGACGGGGGTCTTCGTCGATTCGATTCTGTTC
>DASRZF010000358.1:0-3429 GCA_035686645.1 Polyangiales bacterium | reverse complement strand
TGTTCTCGGCGTTTCAGCGAAAAGAGGTCTACGGCACCAGCGGCCCGCGTATTCGGCTTCGGTTCTTCGGTGGCTGGGATTTCTCGAGCAAGGACACCGGCAGGAAGGACATGGCCGCGGTGGGATACGACCGAGGCGTTCCGATGGGTGGTGACCTGACGAAGGCTCCGACGGGCAAGGCGCCCTCGTTCCTGATTCACGCGGTCAAAGACCCACTCGACGGCAACCTCGACCGTGTTCAGGTGATCAAAGGCTGGGTCGACGCGAGCGGAACGTCGCAAGAGAGGATCTACAACGTGGCCTGGTCGGGCGAGCGGACCCTCGCTGCCAACGGCGATCTCGGCCCGGTCGGCAACACGGTCGACGTCGACAAGGGGATCTACACCAACGACATCGGTGCATCCCAGCTGGTGGCCTCCTGGGAAGACCCGGACTTCGATCCCGAGGCGCGAGCGTTCTACTACGTGCGCGTTCTTCAGATTCCGACTCCTCGATCCTCTCTCTACGACACGCTCGCCTTGCGGGAGGACGCTTCGAAGAGCGGTCAGCCGGCGTTCATTCAGGAGCGCGCATACAGCTCACCAATCTGGTACACGCCGTAGTTCTCGAGGAAGACAAGGATCATGCGTCACTTGGAGAATTCCAGGGATTCCGTGGTCGAGCGTCCGGGTTGGCATGTGATTGTTGCCTTGTAGACAATGTCCCAGACGCGACCGTGGTAGCAAGCCGAGACGGATGGAGCGACATGACTACCTGGCCCTGTGGGCATTTGTCGCCTGTGCCTCCTCAAAACCTCGTCGACCGCGCGATCATTGACGTTTCCGCGCTCAGGATCAAGCTAGCCGACGCCGACGCTTCATTTGCTGTCCGCCCTACTCGCGACCGCCCGATCGAGCCTGAGGTCGCAGCGCGAGCTCGCGCTCGAGAACCTCGCTTTGCGACAACAGCTGGCCGTCGTGAAACGCACGAGCAAGCGCCCCAAGCTGACCAACGCGGACCGCGCATTCTGGGTCGCGCTTTCGCGTCTCTGGCCGGACTGGCAAGACGCACTAATCCTCGTGAAGCCCGAGACCGTGATCCGCTGGCACCGCAAGGGCTTCAAGCTCTATTGGACCTGGAAGAGCCGACACCGGGGGGGTCGTCCCCGGATTGATGCGGAGATTCGAATGCTCGTCCGTCGAATGGCCCGCGAGAATCCGACTTGGGGAGCGCCTCGCATCCACGGCGAGTTGCTCATGCTTGGCTTCAACGTCTCAGAAGCCACCGTATCGCGGTACATGCCGCATCGGCGAAAGCCGCCATCGCAGACCTGGCGTTCGTTCCTGCGAAACCACGCCAAAGACCTCGTTTCCGTCGACTTCTTTGTCGTGCCTACGGCCACATTTCGCATCCTGTACGTCTTCCTCGTGCTCGAGCACGATCGCCGACGCATCGTACACTTCAACGTCACTGAGGGGCCGTCCGCCCGGTGGACAGGTCAGCAATTGATCAACGCCTTGCCCTATGATTCAGCCCCGAAATACCTCATCCGGGACCGAGACACGATCTACGGCGCGGCCTTCGTTCGTCGCGTCCGTGCCATGGGAATCGAGCAGGTCCTGACCGCGCCTCGGTCTCCGTGGCAGAATGCCTACTGCGAGCGCGCAATCGGGACCCTTTGCCGGGAATGCCTCGACCACAACATCGTCCTCGGAGAGCAGCATCTGCGGCGCATCCTGCGCGAGTACCTCGAGTACTATCACAGCTCCCGGACCCACCTCGCGCTCGATAAGGACGCCCCCGAATCCCGCGAGCGCGAGTCCACCGACGAAGGGAAGGTCATCGCGCTGCCGATGGTCGGCGGGCTGCATCATCGCTACACCCGAGTCGCAGCCTGAGCGAGAGTCTCCGTCCCACAACGAACGTCGGACATGAGCTTGAGCTGTGCGTGCTGCGCGGGGCGCAGGCGGATTTCGCGCTTGGCTCGTGCGTTTCGAGCCGTCACCGACGCACCTGACGACCCGACCTCCGTCCGCTTGGTCGCCTCCGCAATGATCGCGGCTCACATCTCGCAACAGACGGGGTTTTGAGGAACGACACCCAGGCGCGGCGCTTCCGCGGGGCAAGGCTGCGATGTCGGGCGCTAACGCTTTCCACGCAGCGCATCGAACACCGAGAACATCGCGCCGGCCTCCGCGAGCTCCCGGTTCACATCGGGCAAGGGGGTTTGTGACATTGTCACAAGAATGTCCGGTAACGCGTTTTGTTCTTGTTCTTTGGACGTGTTCTCATCGATACCTGTCCGCGAAACCGTTCTAGAATCGTCGGAACCGGGTGTATCCCCGGCTGTTCGATTCCCACCGCCTCCACCGATAAGCATCCGAGATCATTTTGCTTTGATCTCGGGTGGCAAAATCACTGGCAAAAACCTGATGAGAAACCGCGGTTATTTCAGGTGTTTCACTTTTTGCCACCGGCAAAACGATCAGCTTGGCTGGGTTGAGATCGACCTCCAGCTTGCTGAGCTCGCCGCATAGCGTCGACCACTCCCACGACGTGTAGGCATCGATCACGTCGCCCTTCGCGTTGTGCGTCATCAGCTCGACCACCTCCGTGCGCGCGGACGCATTGCGGCACGTCGAGATGAACCAGCGACGTAAGCCGTGGGTAAGCCTACCCAGGACGTAGACCCCGAGCACTTCGGCGTCCGTACGGTGATCCTTGCCTGCTTTGTTCTGCGTTCTCGCAACCATCGTTGCGGGGTCCGGGACGATGAAGTCGTCTCCGCTCGGAGGCCTGCCCTAGACCTCCGCAAAGCCGCCTAGGCGCCACTCGGCCAGGGCCTTGGCGAGCACCGGGTGCACGGGCACGAAGCGCTCCTTCTCGTGCGAGGCCCGGCCCGTCTTGAGCGGCCGATCGTCGTACTGGCTCCACACGTGGATGGCCCCGAGCCCCGGAGTCGCGCGGTCGTAGTCGCGCCAGCGACGGCCGCACGCTTCGCCAATGCGCATGCCCGTGAGCGCCTGGAGTGTGTTCAGCATCTTTCGGTCCGCAGGGATCCGCGCATCGGTCATCAATGCGATGGCTTCGTGTCGCCGGTACGGGATGCCTCCCTTCCCTCGCTTTTTCGGGGACCGGTCCAATCGATCTGGCGTCGCTCGAGCAACAGGCACGCCGAGAAGCAATACCTGACCCGACGTAACGTGGGCTTTCGCTAGACGCTGGCGCCGAGTACCGCGCTTGCTCCGTAGGCGATCCACACAACAGCAAGCCCTGCCACGTGAACACGCCGGCTCGTCGACAATGCAAGCACCGAACAAGCCAGAAGAACAATCACATCGAAAGCGCTGCCTATCGTGAATCCGACGCCCAGAACAAAGCCCGCGGCGATCGACCAGGCCTGCAGCAGACCGAATATGATGAAAAAGCGGCTCTCACCGACACTCGAGT
>DASRZF010000357.1:0-5552 GCA_035686645.1 Polyangiales bacterium | reverse complement strand
GCTGAAGGACTATGTGGGCTTCGATGCCGAGTCCGCCCGACGGCTTCGGGCCATGGGCCCTCTCATGCGTGCCTCGCATCATCGTATCGTGGACCGCTTCTACGAGGCCATACTCGCCGATCCCGGAGCTCGTTCGGTGCTGAAGGACCAAGCGCAAGTTGTGCGCATCAGAGGATCTCTTCTGCATTGGCTCGAAGGGCTGTTCGAGGGCGAGTACGATGAGGCGTATTTCGAAAAGCGAGCGAAGATCGGGCGGGTCCACGTAAAGGTGGGCCTCGAACAGCGTTACATGCTCGCCGCGATGAACGTGGTTCGAACTGGGCTGCATCAAGCCTTGGCAGAAGCGTCCGGGGACAGCTTCGGTGAGTTCAAGGACCACTGCGCGATCGACCAGATTTGCGATATCGAGCTCGCGATCATGCTCGAGACGTATCGCGAAGACTATGTTCTCAAGAAGACCGCCGAGGCGGAATCACTCGCAGTGATGGGTAAGCTGACCGCCGGCCTGGCGCACGAGATTCGCAATCCCCTGAACGCGGCAAAGCTTCAGTTGGACGTTCTGCGTCGGACCGCGGCCAGCGTCGGAGATGCGTCGACTCGCCGCAAGATCGAGAGACGCACTAACGTGGTTCAGGATGAGCTGCGCAGACTGTCCCTATTGCTTGACGACTTCCTGAATTTGGCGAAGGCAAGGCGACTCGAACCCGTGGAGTGCGATGCGTATGCGTTGCTCGAAGAGGTCGTCGAGCTCCGGCGTCCCGAGATCGAATCCCAGGGGATCGAGTTCATCGAGGATTTCGCACCGGCTTCGTGCGCGCTCGTCGCGGAGCGAGATCGCCTCAAACAGGTGGTCAACAACCTCATCACCAATGCGGTGGAAGCGGTCTCCGATTCCAGCCGGCCAACGATTCGCATCACGAGCCGAATGCTCGGAGAAGGAAGATGGGAGGTAGCCATTTGCGACAACGGTCCGGGAATTCCAGTAGACTTGGCGGAGCGAGCCTTCGAGTCGTTCGTCACGACGAAGGAGGCTGGCACCGGGCTCGGTCTGGCGATAGTGAAGCGAATCGTCGACTTACATGGCGGTTCCGCGACGCTGACCCCGCTGCCCGAGGGCGGTACACGGGCCTCATTCTGGGTGCCCGCGGCGCCCTAGTCGAGAATGGGCGATTGGTAGCCCCATTCTTTGACGCGGTACTGAATCTTTCTCTGACTGATCCCGAGAATCTCGGCCGCTCGCGCGGTGGACCCATCCACGGCATCCAGGGTTCGGAGAATCGCGATCCTTTCGAGCTCAGCCATCGTGATGCCCGGAATGAGCGCCATCACAGAGCCGTTCTGCATATCACCGTGCGCCGAGGTCGGTAGGTCATCTCGCTCGATCTGGCTTGCGTTGCACATGACCACGGCGCGCTCGATCGCATTCTCGAGCTCGCGAACGTTGCCGGGCCAGGGATAGATCATCAGGTGTTGAAGCGCCTCTTCCGAGAGCCCCTGCACGGATCGATTGTTTTCTGCAGCGTACTTTCGCAAGAATGCATAGGCCAGCAAGGGTATGTCGCTGCGGCGTACGCGGAGTGGGGGGACGTCTAGCTGGACGACCTTGAGCCTGTAGTAGAGATCTTCGCGAAAGCGCCCGTCGTCCACGCGCTGCTTGAGGTTGCGGTTCGTCGCAGCAACCACCCGAACATCAACTTTGAGAGTTTCGTTGCCGCCGACCCTCTCGAACTCGCGTTCCTGCAGAAAGCGAAGAAGCTTGATCTGGACGCTCGCCGGGATCTCGCTGACCTCGTCGAGGAACAAGGTGCCTCCGTCGGCCTGCTTGAATCGTCCTTCGCGCCTTCCCGACGCTCCGGTAAACGACCCGCGTTCGTGTCCGAACAACTCCGATTCGAGCAAGGTTTCGCTCAATGACGCGCAATTCAATCGGACGAAGGGCTTGTCTTTTCTGGTGGAATTCTGGTGGATGGCAGCCGCGATCAGCTCCTTGCCCGTGCCGGTTTCGCCGTGGATCAGAACCGTTGCGCGACTCCGAGCGACTTGAGCAACGTTCTTCATCAGGCGCTGCATCGACGGGTGCTCGCCCAAGATGTTGCCAAACTGGAATCGCTCGTCCACGCGCTCACGAAGCTGCGCGGCTTCGCGCGATAGTCGGGTCCGCTCGAGCGCTCGGTCGACGATCGCCATCACTGCGTCGAGCTCGAGGGGTTTGGTGAGGTAGCTCTCAGCGCCCAGCTTGATCGCTTGGACCGCCGTGTCGATGGTGGCAAACGCCGTCATCACGATGAACGTCGTATGGGGCGACATCGGGCGCCCCTGCTCGATGAGCGACAATCCGTCCATGCCGGGCATCTTGAGATCGGTCAGCACGACGTCTGGGTCGACTTGCTCAATCTGCAAAAGGGCAGTCCGTCCGTCGGCTGCGGTGCTTATCGAATATCCAGCATCATCCAAGAGCTCCGCGAGCGCAGTGCGGGCGTTCGCTTCGTCGTCGACGATGAGCACGCGACCTTTGGACCCGGTTGCATTCGCTGGGTTCGAAATCTCGGACATGTTCGGTGCGGTGTTCACAGTTGTCATGGTCATCTTCTAGTTCAAGTCAGCTGCCAGAATGAGGCGTCTTGGTTTCTAAGGCCCTGCAGGGGATGTTGCGTTTTCGGATAGCTCCGGCGCGCGCATCGCGGCGAGCTGCTTGTACTCTGCGAACGACGCTTCCGTATCCTCGACGAACTCGTGGACGTCGGGAAAAGATTCCCAATCGGCGTTGAAGCCCCAATGGAGCGCGCCGGAGTAACTGAAGAGTGCAATACCGAGATTTTGGTTCTGCATGAGCGGAACCATCGGGTAGATAGCCTTCATCGGCGCACCGAGCATGTAGAGGGGGAACGGTGGCCCAGGCACGTTGGTGATGATCAAGTTGTACGTGCGCAGTCGCATCGCCGCGCGATACAGCTCTGACACGATCCTCTTCGTCGTGAGGTCTGCCACGTCTTCGATCAGCTCGGCCCCGCCGGTTTGGTTCGATTCTTTCTTCAACTCCGTCGTTACGCGGATGACCTCTTTGAGGCGAAGCAGCGGGTCGGGTTCTGAGATGGGAAGGTCCGCGAGGAGCATGGCTACGTGATTCCCAACCGAAAGCCCGCCGGCCTTCCTGGTGTTCACGGGCAGCACCGTGCGGAATCCCTTCATTGCATCGACGTTCTCACCACGGCGCAGGAGGAAGCGACGAACTGCACCGGTCGTGACGGCGACGACCGCGTCGTTGATCGTCCCGCCCAAGGCGCCCTTGATCGCCTTCACTTCATCTAGTGAAAAGGAAGTCCAGTCGAACCGACGATATGGACTGATGTCGTGCTCCGTAAATGCAGTCTTCGGAGCCGGCTTCATTCCGGAACGCAGGACGCTCGATAGACCCTTGAAGTTCTCGCGGACGCGCGGCATGTAATGACTGAGCTTCCGAAGCCCTTCGACCCGGTGGTTCGCTTCGTTCAGGAGTAGCTGCGCGCGGCTCGGAGCCGGTCTTGGGCGCCAATCCTGGGGCTCGCGCTCGACGGCGTCGGGGCTGATTTGCAGCAAGGCTTCCAGCAGCTGAACGCCTGCGACACCATCCACCATGCAGTGGTGCACCTTGATGATCAGCGCGAATCGATCGTTCTCGACGCCTTCGACGACCCAGAACTCCCAGAGTGGTCTGCTGCGGTCCAGGTGCTGCGAAAACAGTCTGCCGACGAGGCGCTTGAGCGAGCGCTCGTCGCCGGGAAGCGGAAGCCTCGTGTGCCGGAGGTGGAAGTGCATGTTGAAACGGTCGTCATCCACCCAGACCGGGTGGCCGAACCCGGGCACCCAATCGACCCGCTGGCGATAGCGGGGAATCGAATCCACTGCAGCCTCGGTGTATCGAGTCAGACGCTCGATATCGAGGCCTCCATGCTCGAGCATCAGCGGCTTTGCATCAAAGATCAGCGCTGCGCCCACGTGCATGGGGGCTGCCTTGCTCTCGACGTCGAGGAACGTCGCATCCAGCGCGCTCAGGCGCTCATAGAAAGTGTCGGCCATGGCGGAATGACTACTAGCAAAATGTAAGCCTGAGAACCTCATTGCCGAGATTCCGATGGTTATGCGTGGATTCCTGATAACCACGCGCAAATCCTGCGGCCACAATTTTAATGTGCGCATAATATGCGTTTCGGACCCAACTGGCTAGCCCTGGCATAAAACATGCGAACAGGGGTTGTTCATGGCGCAGCTTTTGGTCCGAGACTTGATGACGCAGCCGGCGATCACGGTCGCTCCGACGAGTCCGCTCCGCGAATCGATTCGGCTGATGGAGAGCCACAACATACGTCACGTCGCGGTGGTGGAGGATTCTGGGCGCCTGCTGGGCCTGATTTCGCAGCGTGATGTGCTGCGCAGTCAAGAAGGGAGTCTCTCGGGTGTGCTCTCGAGCGAACAACTTCACATGAATCGTTGGATCGAAGCCCGATGGGTGATGACGAAAGAAGTGCGCACGGTTCATTCGGAGACTCCTGCGTTGGAGGCTGCCCTCATCCTGCGATCTCATCGATACGGCTGCGTGCCGGTGGTCGATCGAGGGATGCTCGTGGGCATCGTAACCGACTCGGATTTCTTGGAATACGTGATCCACATGCTTTCCGACCCCGGGATGTGAGCCCGCGGTCGTGGAGTTGCGGAGCTGTCGTTCCGGACCTGGCACGGTGTTTGCTCCGCTGATTCCGATATGACCATCAAAACCATCGTCGTGGGAACCGACCTCGGTGAGTCTGGGCACCGCGCGATGCAGCTCGCCGTTCCGACGGCACGTGCGACCGGGGCAACCCTCTGGCTGGTGCATGCGAGCGAGGTGGGCTTGGATCATGCTTGGCATGAGCTCCCCGCCGGTGCGAGATCTGCGGGCGAGGCGCTACGAGCACGCCTCAAGGGGCGCTTCGAGAACTCCTTGCAAGAGCTCGAGAAAGAGCGCAAGCGCTGTGAGGCGCTCGGCCTGAGCTGTCAGACTGCCTGCGAAGAGGGTCGTCCCTGGGAAACGATCTTGCGAACGGCGGTTTCGGTGAGCGCCGACCTGATCGCCGTCGGAGATCCCGCGGGAGCGATCGGCCTTCCCGAGCGTATACTCGGCTCCACCGCTGAGCGGGTCGTCGCGCAGGCACCTTGCTCCGTGCTGGTTTCCTGTGGCCGCCTTCGTGAGGACTACAGAGGTGCGCGCATCGCGGTCGGTGTCGATTTTTCGGCGCATGGAATTCAGGCCGTTCGTTGGGCGCGCGACGTCGCCGAAGGTATTGAAGGCGGGGTCGATCTCTTCCACGTAGTGCCTCATCCGATCGCCGAAGCGATCATGCCGCGGGAGTGGCCGAGCGTTCTCGAGGGGCTTGCATCGGCCGCGCGCTCCCGACTCGAGCAGATCGTGGCGAGCGAGGGATTAGACTCGGCGACTGGAATTCATGTCCTCGATGGGCCGGTTGGCAAGATGCTTTGCAACGCCACCGTCGAGGTCGATGCAGGCCTTCTTTTCGTCGGCTGCAGGGGCCAAGGTC
>DASRZF010000356.1:0-28113 GCA_035686645.1 Polyangiales bacterium | reverse complement strand
CCGCCCTTGAGGATGAAGCCTCCGCCGCCGATCATCCGGCGCACCTTGAGCTTGCCGCACGAGGGGCATTTCTTGACGGGGTTCTCGGTGATCCTCTGCTCACGCTCGAACTCGTGGCCGCAGTGGTCGCAATGGTAGTCGTACGTGGGCATAGCGAGTATTCGGCCCGCAACTTAAGCGGCCGGGGCCTTCTGTCAAGCTCAGCGCTCTCGCCGCTTGAGCTCCTCGAGCGCCTCCTCGAGCTCGGCGAGCTCCTCTTCCTCGTACGCCTCGCCGGGGCTCGCGATGCGGGCGCTCACGACCGGAGGCTCAGAGGGAAGCAGACCCATCTTTCGCTTCAGGGCCTCGAGCTCCAGGTCTGCGCCCGCCGTGGCTTCGAGCTCGGAAAAGCGGTGCTTGAGGATGTCGCCGGTGTGCTCTTCGGCGACCTCGGCACCCGCTTCGGCTTCGGCCTCCATCTGCTCGATGTGCTCCGCCATGCGATCGAAGGTCTCGAACGCGCTCGCGTCGGAGAGGCCGCTCATCGTTTCCTGAATGTTCTTCATCGCCTCGGCGCGCCGCTTGCGGGCGATGAGGACGTTCTTCTTGCGCTGCGCTTCACCGATCTTGTGGTTGAGCGCCTTGAGGGCGGTTTTCAACTGATCGGTCAACGCCTTCTGACGCTCCCACTGCTCTTGATACTGTAGCGCGATTGCGTCGTGTTCTTTGCGGCGGAGCAGTGCCTCTTTCGCGAGCTCGTCGTCTCCCGAGCGAACCGCGAGCATGGCCTTCTTCTCCCAGTCTTCGGACTTCTTCGCTTCGTTCCCGAGCTGCTTGTAGAGCCGCTTTTCGTCGGCGATGGCGATCGCGACTTGTTTCTTCGCTTCCACCAGTTGCTGATTCATGTCCACGATGACCTGATTCAGCATCTTTTCCGGATCCTCCGACTTGTTGATGAGGTCGTTGATGTTGCTCTTGATGAGTTGTGCCAAACGGCTGAGGAACCCCATTGCACGTGTCCTTTACGTGGCGATCCGGAACTTGGTCAGTTGCTCGTAGTGGTTTGCTAGGGCGAGTGAAAAATCATCGAGAACCCCTTGGAGCTCGTTGTAGTCGAGGTTCTCGAGCTGAAGCGCGCAAGTCAGTACCACCGAGTCGTCAGAGATCCCGTAGGCGCCATGCACCAGGTCTGAAGCGTTCAGGCTCAGAAGTCGTTCATAGAGTGATGCCTTGTCCTCGATCTCCCGGAGCTCGAGTACCTTCACCCGGAACAATAGCAATGGACCGGCAGCGATGATGGCGATGTTCTCGCTGAGGCTGCCGTGATGCACCAGCCACATCCCGTCGTCACCGACCTCTTCGTAGGAAACGTCGGCGCGGACCAAGTACGATTCGATATCCTCGCGTGAGCGCATGCGCGTCTCCTTGCTCGTTCACGAGCCTAGCGGCCCCCAATCAGGGCGGTCAAGGCTCACTCGAACTCTTCGCCCAGCGCACCCGCGAACTTGAGGGTCCAGAGAATTGCGTCTTTCCGACCGCCATCGGCGTCCAGGATTCCCTGAGCGAGGAGCCCGGTTTTTCGGTAGCCCGCAGCGACGAAAGCGGTGGAAATCTCCACGTTGTCGTTGGGTGCGAAGGCAAACGTCGATACGATGCCTCGCTCCTGAAGGTTGTCGCCAAGTGTTCGGAGCGCGGCCGTCACCGCCAAAGTCTCGTTTTCGTTGGTCGGTAGACGCAAGACCTCGACCAGGGCATGTCCAAAGCAGTCCTGGAATTCGGCGGAGAGGTAGTTGGTCTTACTGCGGCGAAGACTCATGTCGAAATAGATCCGCTGCGCGTCCCGTCCGAACATGTCGAAAGAGCCAAATGCCGGCTGCTTCCGCCATGCCGCGTCGCGGGCGGCGAGCGCGTCTTTCTCGGATGCGCTTCGAACCGAAGCGCCCTTGATCTTCTCGGGGATGTCGCTGGCGGCTTTCTTGGCAGCGTTGATCGTCCGTTCGGTGAGCTTGGCGGATGCATCGCTCACTTCGATCGATGCAGTCTTGTCACCGATGACGCATCCGCAGAGGTGACCGTCGCTGCGCTTGTAGAAACCCGGAATGGTGCCTTCGCGAACGAACCCAACCCGAGTCCATGAAGACACCTCGTCTTTTTCTACGAGTGTGATCACCTTCTCGACGTTCTCTTGGGTCGCGACCGATTGGATGTAGAGACGCTTGGCGGGAAGCGCGCCCGCCCGAAAGTCGATCACGCGAATACTCCGCGTTCGACGGTTCAAGAGGAGGCAGAGATAAGCACTGTCGCTCCGGAAATAGAGCTCTTCGACGATCGGCTTCTTGGAGACTCGTTTAGCGGCGGCAGCTTTCGCTCGGACCATGCGTCAACACCTTGAAAATACTTTGGTTTTTCGGACGAGACGGAATGTAGTGTGTCCACCTCTTCGTGTCAAAAGGAAGGGGCAGGCCCGACTTGCGAACCTGCCCCTTTCTAAGTGTGTCGGTGCGACTAGTTCTTGAGGGCTTCGTCGACCGCGGCCTTGAACGCCGGGTAGGGTTGAGCGCCCTGGAGCAACTTGCCATTGATGAAGAACGACGGCGTGCCGATGCGTGCGCCGGCCTTGCTCACCGCCGCTATGTCCGCATCGACCGCGGCCTTGTGCTTGCCGGAGTCGAGCGCTGCCTTGAACGCCTTCATGTCGATTCCGCCGACCTGCTCGGCGAATTTCTCCAAGTTTTCTCGCGTGAGAGTCTTTTGGTTCTGAAAGAGGAGATCGTGATACGCCCAGAACGCCTTATCGCCCTTCTGCGCGAACACCTCACGGGCGGCCTGCGCAGCTGGCTGGGCATCCTGGTGGAAGGGGAGCGGGTAGTCCCGCCACACGATCTTCACCTTGTCCCCGTACTCCGTCATCAGCTGCGCGATCGTCGGATTGACGCGGCCGCAGAAGGGGCACTGGAAGTCGCTGAACTCCTGGATGATGACCTTGGCGTTCTTTGCACCCTTCGTCGGCGCCTTCTTCGGAACCGGGATGTCGTAGACCTTGTTCGCGTCGGGCTGAGCCGCCGCGGGAGCGGTCTTCGGACCGGTCTCGCCGTTGGCGATGATGGTCGCATAGACCTTTGCCTTGGGCGTGCCCTTTGCGACGAGCGCCTTGGCCTTTACCAGCTCCTCATCGACCAGCGCGGTGAACGCTGTAAGGGGCTGAGCACCTCGGAGGTTTCGGCCGTTGATGAAGAACGCCGGGGTGCCACGTGCGCCTAGGCTGCTCGCCAGGGCTTGCTGCTCCTCGATCTTCTTGCCGTACTTGTCGTCTGCGAGTGCCTTCTTGAATTGAGCCATGTTCAGGCCCAGTTCCTTGGCCCATTTCTCGAGGTTGTCGGTCGTCAGAGCCTTCTGATTTTCGAACATTTTCTCGTGCATGGCCCAGAAGCCGGCGTTGCCCTTCTGCGCATGCGCTTCGAGGGCAGCGTTCGCTGCGCCCTTGGCGTTCCTGTGGAAGGGAAGCGGATTGTTGAGCCACACGACTCGAACGTCGTCGCCGTACTTGTCGAGCACCTCCTTGAGAGTCGGCTCCACGCGTCCGCAGAACGGGCACTCGAAATCGCTGATCTCGACGATGGTTACGAGCGCGTCATCCGGACCCTTCTGCGGCTCGTCGCCCTTGAGTGGGACCTTGTAGACGGCGCTTGGATCGGGTTGTCCTGGCTGCGCTCCCTGCGGCGTAGGCTTTGCGGCGGCCGCCTTCGTCAGGCCGTCTTTGGTGAGTGTCGCGTACATCTGCTCGGGCTTGACGCCTTGCTTCGTCAGCGCCTCCGCCGTGGCGAGCTCCTCGTCGATGACCTTCTTGAATGCCGTGAAAGGCATCGCCCCACGGAGCTGACGCCCGTTGATGAAGAAGTAGGGCGTGCCGTTGGCCCCGAGCTGGCTCGCCAAGGTCTGATCATCGCCGATCGCCTTCGAGTGAGTGCCCTCATCGATGGCCTTTTTCACTTTGTCCATGTCGAGGCCGGCCTTCTGCGCGTACTCCTCGAGTTGCGCGCGATCGAGCGCTTTTTGGTTGGCGAAGAGAACGTCGTGAACCTCCCAGAATTTTTCGCTACCGCCTTGTGCATACGCTTCCATTGCGACGGCGGCTGCTGGGCCGGCGTTGTTGTGGAATGCAAGGGGATTGTTGCGCCAAACCACGCGAACCTTGTCACCGTACGTGTCGACGACCTCTTTCATGGTCGGCAAGACGCGCGCGCAGAATGGGCACTGGAACTCGCTGAACTCGACGATCGTGACCGGCGCATCCTTGGGGCCCTTGGACGGTTGCGCGTCGGTGACTGGCACCTTGTAGCGTTCGACGTCATCGGCGATGGCTACGTCCGCGGCCTTTGCTTCTTCTCCACCGGCTTCCGCGGTTCCATTATCCGTATCGCCTGGTGAGCTCACCAGACGTCCGACCAGGAATGCACCTATGGCAATCACGATGGCCAGTAAAATTGCTGCACCTTTACTCATATCTTTATCCTCCCGCCGCGTTTGCACGGCGAGCTTGAAACAAACTCAACGTTCAAAATGAACGAACCCAAATACCTGGACGGCCACCCCGACTGGGGCGACCGGCGCTAGCGTGGGGGTCGCTCCACTCGACGTGAGTGTTCGGTACGCGCTTTGCCTTCGACCCGGACAGCCATTTGGATGCCGGTGCGAGGCGGCGCGCCCCATCGAATCGGTTGAGCCCAGCTCATGGCCACTGGCACCAGTGTGCTCGTCGAGGTGCCGTGCGTGCTCGCAGGCATACAGCGTGGGTCGTCGGTGCGCTCGCACCAGAGCGGCGGCGCGATGGGCTCGTCACGCACTTGCGCGCTCTGCGTACAACCCTCCGTCGACAGCTGATCGCAAATGCAATCGGCCGCGTCTGCAGATGCCGCGTCGAGAAAGAGTATCGCGGCAAGGGCCAGTGCCTGAAAGAGGGTTCTCATGAAGGCGAAACGAAAGTCTACCCCGCTCATGGGTGCCTGCAAGAAATACCGGCCTTTCGGACGGCAGGGGGGTGAAACCGGGAGTGAAGGATGTCGGATGGTGGGAGAGGAGAGAGTACGGTTTGGTGTCCGGTTTCACCCCCCGTCGCTCCTGGGGTGAACGCAGGCTCCCGCTGATCTATTCCACCGAGGAAGAGGGTTTCTGCACCTCATCGGGAAACCCTCGAATCTTCAGCCCCAGAACGGCGGCGAGTGGCTCAAAGCCTTGTGCTTGGGCCGCGGCGCGCCCCACATACTCCATGCTTTGTGGGTACCACTGAAGGAAGTCTGGGTTCTTTCGAACGCGGTCGATGAAGATGAAGCGTCCTGCGTCCTTCAGCTTGCGGTGAAGAGCGACGAGCCAGAACTCTCTTCTCAGTGTCGCCACCTGGATTTGACGCAGTGCGGCATAATGTTCGATCATGGATTCCTGAAGCTCGAGTCCAATCGACACGTATGAATCGCACAGCAGGGCCACGAGGTCGTATGCGCGGGGACCGAGAAGCGCATCTTGGAAATCGATCAGCGTGAGAACGCCGCCGGGCCCAAGCATGAGGTTCTTCGACTGATAGTCCCTGTGCACGAATCCGTAGGGCATCGCCTCGATCTCGAGCACGATGTCCGAGAATGCGCGGCTCAATGTCCGGCTTTGCAGTCCGTCGAGCGGGCCCCAGAGCGCCTCCAATCCCCACTCCCGGAAGTGCTCGAGCTCCCATTCGAGTAGCCCTCGGTCAAAGCGGCGCCTGGAGACGATCGAGTCCTTCGGCAGGTCAGCGCATCGCTCATGCAGGTCGGCGAGTAGATCGATCGCTCGCGCATAGAGCCCTTCCCAATCCGAGCTCGGGACTCCGCGGAGCCCTTGCTCGAAAGTCGTGTCCCCCAGGTCCTCCAGCAGAAGAATTCCGTTTTCGAGGTCCTCGACGAAGATCCCCGGAACCGGCAGCCCCTTCGAACGGAGCAGCTCAGCAACTTCGACGAAAGGCAACCGATGGGTGCTGTGCTGCGGGCCTCCTTCGTCGCTACCCAAAGCGTCGTCCGGAAGTCGCATGACGATCACGCTTTCGGGAAATCCGCCGGCCGAACCTTCCGCATACACTCGATAGTAACTCCGCGTCGAAGCGTCGCCTCGCAGCTTTACGATCCGAAACGATGGAAGTGGCTCCCCGTACAGCTTCGCGAGGGGGCGATGGAGATTGGGCAGCGACATGGACGAGCGGAGCCTACGCCAGTTGGGCGAGTTTGCGAAGAGAGGTATGTTCCACTCCGAGGCATGAAGGATACCAAAACCATCGGACTTGGAACGGTACTCGCGGGTCGCTATCGGTTGGTGGCGGAGATCGCCCGCGGAGCGATGGGAAACGTGTTCGAGGCCACCGACCAGCTCGATGGATCCAAAGCCGCGGTCAAGGTGCTTCGAGCCGAGTACCTAGCAGACGAGTCGATGCGCAGGAGGTTTCGCCGTGAAGGTGCGATACTCAAAGCGATCGATCATCCTGCGATCGTGCAACTCCTCGAGCTCGGCGTCGACGAGGACGGACAGGTCTTCTTGGTCACCGAGTACGTCGAGGGGGAAACCCTGGCCACACGTCTCTTGCATGGCCCCCTCACCATCACCGCGGCCGACGCATTGGTCGACGCTCTTTGCGGAGGCCTCGGGGCCGTTCACGATCATGGCGTCCTCCATGGCGATTTGAAGCCGGCAAACGTCATTTGGCACGAAGACGGAGACCCACGGCTAGTGGACTTCGGCGCCTCGAAGATACTTGGTCTCGATCGCCTCACCGCGACCGGCGAATTGAGCGGAACCCCAGCCTACATGGCTCCGGAAGTCCTGACGGGAAAGGCCTCGGTCGATCAGCGGATCGACGTCTACGGACTCGGGGTCGTTCTCTACGAGGCGCTCAGCACTGAGAGACCGTTTCGAGATTCTCACCTGGGTCGACTCGTGATGAAGATCGACGCCGGCGACTGCCTGCCACTCGACGCAGTC
Organism: Polyangiales bacterium; assembly: GCA_035686645.1. Lineage (GTDB taxonomy): Bacteria > Myxococcota_A > Polyangia > Polyangiales > Houyiibacteriaceae > SG8-38. Next base: position 21,138 of record DASRZF010000356.1, on the reverse strand, counting down.
GCCGAGGTCCCTGCCCGGATCGCAGAGGTGGTTGGCCGGACCATGCATCACAACAAAGACGAACGCATTGCGAGCGTGGCCGAGGTGAAGGCTGCTTGGCAGGAGGCCCGGCGACCATGAGCGGTTCTCGCGCCATTGGAAAGGTCTGCGACGCTGCCGGCGTTTCCGAGCCCGGCGGTTGGGACGCCTATTTCGATTTGGTGAAGGCTTGGAGCGCGCGAACCGATCTTACATCGGCCCGTAGCGACCTCGAGCTCGCGGAGATTCTGTTTCTCGATGCCGCGCAGTTGATCCGCGCGGCATGGCCCACTTCATCGGCGTCGATCGTCGACATCGGTGCTGGGGTTGGCGCACCCTCGATCCCGCTCATGCTTTCGGACGCGAGTCTCCACGGAACGCTCGTGGAGCCGAGGCGAATCCGCGTCGCGTTTTTGCGAACGGCGGTGGGCACGCTTGGCCTGGCAGAGCGTGTGACGACGCTCGAGATCAAGGTCGATCCGACGGAACCTAAGGTCGAGGGCACGCCGTTCACCGTCGCCCTCTCTCGCGCCACGTTTTCGCCGGAGCAGTGGTTGACGATCGGAGCGCGACTTGCGGACGAAGTCTGGGTCTTGACCGCCGGCGCAGAGCCAGCGCCGATCGGCGATCTTCGGCTGACGCGTAGGCTGGACTACGAAGTTCCGTCGAGCAGTGCGCCTAGAACGATACTCGCCTACGCGCACCGCGATTGATACCGGCGGCTGGTGTTAGCGCCGACGTCGTGCGGGTATAATCTGAATGCGCCGCCGAGTTCCCTCGCCTTGCGACATCGTGCTCACACCATCGAACTTGGCCAGCGACATGTGGATGACCCGGCGGTCACGCGCGTTCATTGGCTGAAGCGTAACCACCTTGCCTTCAGCGACGGCGCGTTCTGCTTGGCGCTTGGCCATCGATACTAGACCGTCGTCGTGACGTTCCCGGTAGTCGCCTGAATCGACTATGACGTGACGTCGCCCTTCCGGAAAGCGATTCACCATCTTGTTGATGAGGAACTGCAGTGCGTCGAGCGTGGCCCCCTTCTTGCCGATCACCCGTCCGGAATCCTCTCCCGTCACGTCGAGCTCGATACGCTCGCCGTCGGAGCGAATGTCGACGCGTACGTCGAGGTCCATGAGATTCATCAGCTCCTCGAGGATTTCAGCCGCCTCTTCGGCCTTGCCGTCCCCTGCATACTGCAAGGGGTCCTCCTGCGTCGGCTGATCGAGAATCAGCGCTCCGTCACGGGGTCTACCTTTAAGCTCGTCCACCACGAGTCCTCTTCTTTCTGCGGGGCTTGGCCTGCTTGGGCGCGGCGGCTTTGGAACCCTCCGCCGCTTGATTATCGTCTTCCTCAGGGTCGTCCGAGCTGGCGCTCAAGGCCGACGCCTCTTGGTCCATCTTCCAGTACATGTAGCGCTGCTGCGTGATGCCGACCGCGGAGCTCGTCACCATGTACAGGCAGAGGCCGGTAGGCAGAAGCAGCATGAAGAAAGTCATCATCAAAGGCATGGCGTAAAGCATGACCTTCGCCTGGGTCGCGTCCATCTGCACCGGAGTGAGCTTCTGCTGAATGAACATCAGAGCGCCGAGAACGACCGGCAGTACGTAGAACGGGTCGGGAGAAGAAAGGTCGGTCCACCACAGCACGAAGGGCGCGTGATAGAGCTCGATGCTCGTCGAGAGCGTTTGGTAGAGGGCGAAAAAGATCGGCATCTGGAGCAGCACGGGCAAACAACCACCAAGCGGGTTCACCTTGTGTTTGCGCCATAGCTCCATCATCGCGGCGCCCTTCTTCTCGCGATCATCCTTGTAGAGCTCGTTGATCTTGTCGATCTCTGGTTTGAGCGCGCGCTGCTTCGCCATGTTGCGAAACTGCGGGATCACGAAGGGTAGGAGCAGGACACGAACCAGGAGAGTGAGCAGGATGATCGCCACTCCCCAATTCCCGATGAAGCCGTAGATGGTGCGGAGCAGCCAGCTCATTCCGTGCGCAATGAAGCTGAACCAGCCGAGATCGATGATGTTGGAGGCGCCGTGCCCAAACCCTTCGAGCGCGTCGTAGTCCTTCGGCCCTGCATACACGGCCGTGCGAAATGCGGCCGTCTCGCCCGGGCCGATCTCCCGTGGTGCATAGGCTAGCCGTGCTTCGAAGAGACTGCCGTCCGGGTCATCCACAGTTCCACCACGTTCGGTGGTGCGCATGTCGCAGCGCTCCGCGGGCTCGCCTTCGGCTGCAGCGACGATCGCGAAGTAGACGCTGGTCAGCGCGACGTACTCGACGCCCGGGCCATAGCTGTGGGGCTGAAGCGGTCGGGTCTCATCCTCGCTCAGAAGGCCGTCCCGGTCTTCACGAATCGTTTCGTCCCCCTGCTGGCAGATCCCGTGACTCAGTGCGGGGGAGGGTCGCGCCATGAAGCCGCCCTTTTCGTCCTCACGCCGAACGTAGTGGGCCGAGGTGATCCCCAGTCCAATCGATCTGGTGTTGGGGTCGTCGTTCCGAACTTCGATCGAGGAGTGAAGCTGGTACGGCGGCTCGGCGAGCTCCCAGGTGCGTGTGATGGAGACGCCGTCACCGGCCCACTGAAAAACCAGCTTGCTCCCAGATGACTCGGCGATCCGCCAACGCGCATCAGGGGGAAGCGTTACGCCGGTGAATGAAGGCGCGAGCGGCAGGTACGCCTCCTTGTCGGTGGTGACCAGCTCGAACGGTTCGCCGCTCTTGTCGACGTAGCGCTCCCCCTTGACCCGCAGGCTCACCATTGCGGTGTTGAGGTTGGTGAACGTCGCAGCGAATCGATCGTTTTCTAGCGTGTACAGCGTCTGCGCTTCGGTTCTCGATCGAGAATCGCTGGGCGCGATCTGCGCTGGGGCCGTTTCGCCGCTAGGTTGCTCGGCTTGCACGGGCGCCGTCAGCTCGGTGGGAGGCTCCTCGGTCTCCGCCTTGGGTGGCGCGAAATATTGAACCGCCAGCATCGCGCCGAGCGCGACCAGAGGCAGCATTAGAAGTGCGATTGGCGGCTGCTTGCGATCATCCATGCTGCGCCTCGCGGGGATGATCGTGCGTGTGCTTCACGTTCGGTGGGGGATCGAAGCCGCCAGGGTTCAAGGGGTGACAGCGTCCGATTCGCTTGATACCAAGCCACGACCCGCGCAGTGCGCCGAACCGCTCGATGCAAGTGGCGGTATAGCGCGAACAGCTGGGCTCGAACCGGCAACTCGGGCCGATGAGCCGAGCGAGCGTCATTTGATAGAGGCGGATCAGAAAAAGCAGCGCGGCCCGCATCATCGAGCGGCCTCCGGCTGAAGCTTCTTGGCGGCGCGCTCCACTTCGCTCAATAGCGAGTCGTATGCGATGTCGGTCGAACCCCGCTTCGCGATGAAGACCAAGTCGTGACCAGCGGGAAACAGAGTGCGATTTCGACGGAACACCTCGCGGACCACCCGCTTGATGCGGTTTCGTTCGACTGCGGTGCCCACTTTCTTCGTCACGGTGATCCCAAGTCGCGTGTTTTGTAGTGCATTTGGTAGGACGACGATGAGAAAGTGGGGGGTGTGGATTCGTCGCCCGCGGAGTTGTGCTTGCCTGAACTCGTAACGCTTCTTGAGCCGATCGCCGCGTCGAAACCGTTGCGGTTCGTCACTCGAAGCCCCCGTCGTTTCCGATGTTTGGGGCATTTTTGTACCGCTTCCGGCTACTTCTTGTAGCAGGACACGGTGAGGCGCGTTCGCCCCTTGCGACGACGAGCGTTGATCACGCTCCGCCCGCCCCTGGTCTTCATACGCGCGCGGAACCCGTGTGTCCGAAGACGGCGCTTACGATGTGGTTGATAGGTCCGCTTCACAGCCATGCTCCCGAGAAATAAGAGTGCGGGAAGAGAGCACGAGGCCGTCGGAGTGTCAAGTCGCCCAGATCAGCTCCGACGACGAGCGGAAGAGCTTGATTTTGCAAGGTTACTTGGCCAGAGATCGAGGTCTCTGAGGCTGCGGTACCTCCCACCGCCAATGATGAGGTGATCGAGGATGCGGATTCCGAGCAGGGAACCTCCTGCGACGAGCCGCTCAGTGAGCTCGAGGTCCTGAGGGCTGGGCTCCGGGTCGCCGCTTGGATGGTTGTGCAGGAAGATCGCGCCCGAGGCCGATTCGGAGACCAAGAGCCTGAAGACCTCCGCCGGATCCACCTGGCAAGAGACTCGACCCCCTCGGGCGACCTCGCGTGCGGCGCGAGCTCGATTCTTCGCATCGACGGAGATCACCACGAAGCGTTCAATGGCGCTTGTCGTGAGCGGACGACCATATCTGAGGAACACGAGCTCGCTGTTCGAAAGAGGTTGGGTACTCGTGTCAGGTGAAACCAAGCCGCGCGTCCCCGCCTCGAATGCGGCGGCCAAGCGCGCCGCTTTTGCGGGTCCGATGCCGCGAATACGAGCGAGCTCGGTCGCGCCCATCCGCGCCAGCGCCCAGAGTCCGCCCGCTTCTTTCAGAACCCTGCTGGCCAGGGTGATCACATCCTCGCCGGCGGGGCCGGTGCCCAGCAGAACTGCGAGCAAGTCCGCGTCCGAAAGGGACTTCACGCCGTCGTGAGCCAGTCGTTCCCGCGGGCCGTTCATGCCGCAGTCGAGTGCAGCACCCGTGCCAGTCCAAGAGACCCAGATTCCCGGGGCTTCGCCGAGCCCCACCTGGCGCGCGCCTCGGCCCGCCGGCGCCCACCGATTCCCGGTCCAGGGGCGACGTCGGGGGTACGCAGGGCTATGGTCGTCGCTGCATGAAGACCAGGATCGCCGCATTGATCATCGCAGGGCTCGTCACTTCGCTCGCCTGGACCTTCGTCAAGCGACCCTTGCCCGTTCCCAAGACCATGGGTCCCCGGCTTCCGCCAAGCGTGGAGGTCGACTCCGTCACCTTTGGCGTCATTCGCGGCGCGGAGATGAAGAGCCAAGAAGGATTCAGTGTCCGCGGCGGTTCATTGACGACGCCGTTCACCAGTGGTCTGGTCGCCTTCGTGGTCGAGCATCCCCGTGGACGCTTGCTCATCGACGCCGGCGTCGGTCGCGACGTTTCCGAGCATTTGAAAACCACACCCTTGCTGCTGCGAACGCTCGCGAGCTTGACGGTCCAGCGGCCGACGATCGACGCGCTTGCGGCGCGCGATCTTGCGCCGAGCGACCTTCGGGGAATCGTGCTCACGCACTCGCACTGGGATCACGTCAGCGGGCTCGCAGATCTTCGCGAGGTTCCGGTTTGGATCGCTCCCGAAGAGCTCGCGCATGCCCGTTCGGAAGACGAAGGCGGCAAGCTCTACAGGCAGCTCGAGGCAGAGGGCCCTTTCCGACTCGAGGTGCTGACTTACCCTAGCGGTGCCTACGGTCCTTTTTCGGCCAGCCACGATTTCTTTCAGGATGGAAGCGTCGTATTGGTCCCCATGCCCGGGCATACGCCGGGTTCGATCGGGGTCTTCGTGAGCCTACCAAACGGACAGCGATTTCTCATCGTCGGGGACACCTCTTGGACCAAAGAAGGCGTCGACTGGCCCGCCGAAAAGCCTTGGCTCGCTCGTCGCATGGTCGACCACGACCCGGCGGGAGTGCGCGAGCAACTCGTGCTCCTGCATCAACTGCAGCGCGCGAACCCAGAGCTCATCATAGTTCCCGCGCACGACGCGCGAGTCCACGAAACTCTCGAGAGCTTCTGATTCGGGAAGCCTGAAGTCCTGGTTCGGCCCAACACCGGGCCGAGCTCTCACGCACGCTCGTCAGAGGTCTACTTCTTGAAGAACTTACCGAAGAGACTCGGTCGTTTGCCACCGCCGCGAGGGGGTGGGGCGCTGCTTCGTCCTCTGGACTGACGCATCGTGCCGACCCGAACCTCGCGGGCTGCTTCGAGGTTCTTGGGGTCGAGCTTCGCCACCTTCTTGAAGTGCTTGAGCGCCTTGTCGTGTTGGCCCCGCCTCTTGAGGAAATGTGCGCGCACGTAGTGACCGTGTACGTGGTCGGGATTGATCGCAAAGGTCGTCCTGAGAAGGCCGCGGATCTCGTCGACGACTTCGTCGTCGTCGACACCGTCTCTCAGCATGAGGATCCAAGCCTTCATGGCGGGGTAGTCGGCTTCTTTTCGAACGACGGCCATCGCGGCGTCGCAGATCTTCAGGGCGTCGTCGTAGCGCTTCCGCTTGACCAGGATATCCACCTTTTGGAAGTTGATGGCCGCTTCCACCACGACGTTGAGCTTTCGTTCGGATTCGGGGGTGCCGCCGCCCTGCATTACGGCCCGTTGATACTCCGCGCGCTTCTTCGTGTCGCTGAGTGTATCGTTCGCGACGGTCAGGAGGTGAAAGATCTCCTCCACCCAGGGGCGCAGCGCGGCAAGGTCCGGAGGCAATCGATCCGGGTGCCACTTCTTTGCAAGGGTCATGTACTTCGTTCTGATCCCGCTGCTGTCTTCGGATTCCTTTGCGCCAAGCATTTGGAAGTAGTTCTGACGGTCCATCATGCTGATGACGCGAGCGACTTCTTCCCAGCGCGACTTCAACTCGGGGTCGACATCGACCGGAGGCTCGGGTGGCAGGGATCGAGGCGCGACGATCTCACCGGATAGCGTCTTTGCCGGAGGCAGGTTGCTTAGCGATTTCGGGAGAACCGAATCGCCTCCGGGCAACATCGAATCTAGCAACCCGGGTGGGCTCGAAGAGCGGCCCCTCGATGGAAATGCGCTCCCTGAGCTCGCCGGTGGAGTGACGGAGATTCGCGCAGCAGGTGGTGTCGATGAACGCTGCGCACCTTGAGGCGGCGGCGAGACGGCCCTGAGCTTCTGCTGCGACACCGGTCGATATGGCTCCAGGCATTCCGTGATCGCGAGCAAGTAGAGCATGCGCTGAGCGACCTTTGGGTCACCGAACTGCTCGATGAGAATCGCTGCCGTGGCGGGCTCAGCACGCATCAGCTCGACGAAGGCCATCTCGTTCGACTGCAGTCCGAGCCTCGGTAACGGCGCTCCCGTCTTGACGCGTTGCCGCTCGAGGCCGAGCTTTCCAATCACCCGCACCATCGCGTCCTTCGGGACATCAGCGCGAAGCGAGGTCGCGATCAAAGCCAGGATGTCTGTCTGACCGCGCAGGGCGCCCGCGCTATCGCCTACGAGATCCGCCTCGTAGAACGCATACGGCGCGTTCTGCCGATGGAAGATGTTGAGTATGCCTCGTTCGAGGTCCGCCGCCGGATCGAGGAACCGGCCCACCGCGGGCACCCCAGAGCGAAATAGGATCCGGTCCTGTCCTGAGCGCTCCTCCTCGGGCCAGACGGCGAGGGTCCCCGACAGGCCCTTCTTCTGGATCGACAGAAGCACGTGACCGAATGGCGTGGCCTCCAGTGTGCCTTCCGCCAGCGGTTTTGGGACAGAGGACGTCAAAGCTCGATGCTCCAAGGAAATATCAGGGTGCCATAACGAAGCTGCGAGTGACAGATATGCACCCGATCGATTGGATTGCACACGGGTCGGTCCGGAATGGCTACCCGCACCCACCTGATGATACCATCAGTCCGAGATCGTCCAACCGGTCCCTTCTGCGCTGTCTAGCAACTCGACGCCTTGGGCAGCCAGCTCGTCGCGGATCCGGTCCGCTTCTCCGAAGTCCTTGGATTTTCGCGCTGCCGTGCGGTCAGCGATTCGCCCCTCGATGACGGAAGCGTCCAGTCCCCGAGCCTTCGCCCTCCGGTCCCGAATTCTCGTGAGAATTTGGTCGGCCGGCTCCGCTCCGATGCCGAGCTCCGCCTCGAGCGCTCGGAACCCCGCCCCGGCCTGCTCCACCGCGGCCCGGGAAGCCTTGCCCTTCTTTCTCATCGCCCGGTCGCCGAGCTCGTTGACCGCCTTCAGGAAGTCGGCGAGCTTGGCGAGCGCTATGGGCATGTTGAGGTCGTCATCCAGGGACTCGCGCAGGGCCTTGCTGAATCCTGCGATTTCCGGCGCAGTCGCCCCATCCTGATCGACCACCCGATTGGGCGGAAGGCTTTCGAGCCGCTGCTTGGTCTTGTAGAGGTACGCGAGCCGGCGCTCAGCGTCTTCGAACTGGGGAAACCCGGTCACGTTGCCAGCGTCGTCGAGCGTCCAATCGAGATTGAGGGGGGCGCGGTAGTGAACCGTCATCATGAAGTAACGAATCGCCTCGGGCTCGACGCGATCGAACAGGTCGCGCGCGGTGAAGAAATTGCCGAGGCTCTTGCTCATCTTTTCTTTGTCGACCTCGACGAAGCCGTTGTGCATCCAGCATCGCGCGAATTGCTTCCCCGTTGCAGCCTCGCTTTGGGCGATTTCGTTCTCGTGGTGCGGGAACACGAGATCCAGGCCTCCGCCGTGCAAGTCCAAGGTGTCTCCGAGATGTTTCATCGACATCGCCGAGCATTCGATGTGCCACCCGGGACGACCGCGGCCCCAGGGACTATCCCATCCCCAGGCATCTTTTTCGCTCTTCTTCCACAGGGCGAAGTCGGCCGGATGGCGCTTGCGCGCGGTTTGTCTCTCGTCGAGCCGGTCGCTTGCGCCGAGCTTCATTTGCCCCAGGTCCCGGTGGCTCAGCTTGCCGTATTCGGGAAACGACTCGACCGAGAAATAGACATCGCCGTCCGATAGGTAGGCATGGCCTCCGTCGACCAGTCGTTGCACCAGGTTGCAGATGTCTTCGAGATGCGTGCTCACACGCGGTTCGACGTCGGGATCCAGGTTTCCGAGTCGATGCATGTCTTCCGAGTATGCGTTTGCAAAGCGCGTCGCGAGCTCGGTGGGCTCTGTTCCCGACTCCGCGGCTCGCTTCAGGATCTTGTCATCCACGTCGGTGACGTTTCGGACGTAGGTGACCCCCATTCCGCTGGCGCGCAGGTGGCGAACCAAGACGTCATAGACGACATAGCAGCGGGCATGGCCGAGGTGTGCGTAGTCGTAGACCGTCGGCCCGCAGACGTAGATCCGAGCGTGGTTCGCCTCAGCGGGTTTGAAGGGCTCTTTTTGGCCCGTCAGGGTGTTGTACAAGCGGACATTCATCGTCGGCGCAGTCTGAGCACTTTCCGCCCCAGAGGGCAAGCTTGCATGGTTGACCCCATTGTTCCGGCGGCTAGAAACAGCAAATGCTCACCATCTACGCTCGGGGCGAATCCGGCTACGACGACACGCTAGCGTCTTTGAGCCGTCGCGGCGACGAAGATCTCGCCCGCGTAGAGCCCGACGTGCGCGCGATTCTCGATGCAGTCCGCGAGCGGGGCGATCGAGCCGTTCTGGAGTACACCGAGCGCTTCGACGGTCGGCGTCCGGATTCGCTGGTGCTGAAACGCGAAGATTGGTTGAAAGCGGCCCGCACCGTGGATCCAGCGGTGCGCGAAGCGCTTACGATCGCCGGCGAAAGGATTCGTCGCTATCACGAGCATCAACGAGACCCGGGTTTTCGTTACGAAGAAGACGGCATCGAGCTCGGTCAGCGCGTTCGGCCGGTCGCCGCCGCAGCGGTGTACGCGCCGGGTGGCAAGGCGCGCTATCCGTCGACCGTGCTGATGACGGCGATCCCGGCGACCGTCGCGGGAGTCGAGCGGATCGTTCTCGTCACGCCCAATCCCACGCCCGAGATCCTCGCTGCAGCCGAGGTCGCCGGCGTCACCGAGGTCGTCGATGCAGGTGGCGCGCAGGCTATCGCCGCCGTCGCGTACGGCACAGAGTCGGTTGCGCGCGTCGACAAGGTCGTGGGCCCCGGCAACATCTACGTCGCGTGCGCAAAGCGCTTGGTGTTTGGCGTCGTCGACATCGACTCCATTGCCGGTCCAAGTGAAATTCTCGTCGTTGCCGACGAGGGAGCCGATCCGGAGATCGTCGCAGCCGATCTTCTGTCTCAGGCAGAGCACGACGAGGCTGCGTACCCGCTCGCGGTCGTTCTTTCACGCACGCAGGCCGACGCAGTCGATGCCGCGCTCCAACGGCAGCTCGCCTCACTGCCTCGGAGAGCCATCGCCGGTGAGGCCGTGCGCAACAATGGGTACTGTTTCATCGTCGGCGACCTCCAAGAGGCCGGCCGCGTCGCGACGTTGCTCGCGGCAGAGCACCTCAGCCTGTCCGTCGCGGATCCCGAGGCCATGCTTGGCCAGATTGGGGCCGCTGGCGCCATCTTCCTCGGCTATCATACGCCTGAGGCGGCAGGGGACTACGCTGCCGGTCCGAGCCACGTCTTGCCGACAGGGGGGGCGGTTCGCTTCGCCTCTCCGCTCGGTGTTTATGATTTCGTCGTCCGCTCGTCACTGATTCGCTACTCGCAGGCAGCCATCGACGGCCAGTCGGATCTCCTGGAAGGGCTCGCCCGGCTCGAGGGCTTGGAAGCGCACGCGCGCGCCGTCACACTACGAAGAGCAAAGTGAACTCGAACCTTGCGGCGCCGGCGTCCGACGGGTACCCATCCCGCGTGGGGCATGCCACTTTGGAAAAGCGTCTCGCGCACGAGATGGGCCGCTGTATCGCGGACTATCAGCTCATCGAGCCTGGTGATCGGGTCATGGTGGCGATCAGCGGAGGCAAGGATAGTTACACCTTGCTCCACCTTTTGGAACGGGCTCGGCAAAGAGCGCCGGTGCGGTTCGAGATCATCGCCGTCCATCTCGACCAAGGGCAACCAGGGTACGACGGCGCGGCACTGGAGGCCTGGCTAGAGCAGCAAGGATACGCGCATCGGATCGTGCGCAAGGACACCTATCGACTGGTGACGGATCGTATCCCGGAGGGGCAGACCTATTGCAGCATGTGCTCACGCCTTCGTCGCGGAATTTTGTACAACGTGGCCGAAGACCTAGGCTGCACGAAGATCGCCCTCGGACATCATCGGGACGATGCGATCGAAACCCTCATGCTCAACATGATGTTCAATGGCGCTCTCAGCGCAATGCCTGCGAGGCTCCGCAGTGACGACGGGCGTAATACGGTGATTCGGCCCTTGCTCTATTCGTCGGAGCGAGACATCGCGGCGTACGCCGAGCAGTTGGATTTCCCAATTATCCCGTGCAATCTGTGCGGATCCCAGGAGAACCTCTGGCGTCAACAGGTCAAGGAGATGCTCGACGACCTCGAAACGCGGGCCCCCAAGGTGCGGCAGAGCATGCTTGCGGCGCTCAAGAACGTTCACACTTCTCATCTGCTTGGAACGAGTTGACGCAGATGGCGCGTTTCGTCGCTGTCTTCGCGCTCCTTCTAGCGTTCATCGCCTCGGCATCGGCGTCCGCACAGTCGGACAACACGATCGCGCAGCCGATCAACACCGATCGCTTTCGGCCGTCGCTCGACCGCTTCGGTTTTCTCGGCATCCAGGGAAGCGCGACCCCGGGCCACAAACGCTTCAATCTCGGTCTGATGACCTGGTACGCAAACGAGCCGTTGCGGATTCGGTACACCGACGGACCCCAGACGGGGACGGCCGTCGAGCTCGTCGATCACCGCATGGTTGGCGACTTGTTCTTCGAGGTAGGCCTCTTCGGCAGGTGGGCTCTCGCCCTCGAGATACCACTGGTGTTTTATCAAACCGGCGAAACGGACCAACCGGTCAACGGCCGAACCTCGTTCACCGGATTCGCCGTCGAAGACCCTCGCTTCACCACCAAGATCAGGCTGGTCGGCAAGAAGACCGAGGAGACCCAGAATCGTCCCGACGGTCCTGGCTTGGGTTTCGTGCTCACGATGCCAGTGCCCATCGGAAGCGAGAGCTTCTACGTGGGCGAAGGCCAGTTCACGTTTGATGCGAGGCTGATCGGTGACTTTCATCTTCTCGGCGCAGGCGCCGGCGTGATGCTGGGATGGCAATACCGCGTGAACGAAAGGACGTTCGGCGCTGCCACGCTAGGTCAGGAGATGCGGTACGGCTTCGCCTTGAAGCCACCGATCCCCCCGGCAAACGATTTGTTTGGGCTTCTGGAGCTTCGTGGCACCACATCGTTTCGCGGGCGCAGCACCAACACGCTCGAAGGGGACATTGGCGTTCGCTGGACCAAGAGCAACGTGACGATGACGGCAGCGCTCGGAATGGGCTTCATCCGCGGTCTCGGTCAACCGTTGTTTCGCGCGCTCGTCGGAGTCGCCTGGTCTCCCCAGACCGACGACCTCGACGCCGATGGGATTCCGGATTCCAGAGATGAATGTCCGCGCCTTCCCGAAGATATCGACGGGTTTGAGGACGCAGACGGCTGCATGGATCCCGACAACGACAACGACTTCATTCCCGACGTCGACGACAGGTGCCCAAACGACGAGGCAATCGAAGGCCAGGACTTGGATGAAGACGGGTGCACCGATCGGTAAGCTGGGGACATCTTCAGCGTCAGCGTCAGCGTCAGTGTCAGCGACGGTGGCAGTGTTGTCTTGTCTGCTTTTCGGCGGCTGTACCCCGCAGGGGGATCCCGGAATTGGGACGGGATTCTCGGACGACTTCGAGCGCACGCAACTCGGCAAGGACTACAAGAGCACCGGGGGGAATTGGCGTGTCGAGCGTGGGCAACTTCACGTCCATGGCGCGAAGAACCGGCCGCTCTGGCTGCTTCGAGTTTTGCCGCACGACGCACGGGTCGAATTTGATGCGCGAAGCGATAGCGCCGAGGGCGACATCAAGGTCGAGGTTTTCGGAGACGGAGCATCCTACGCAGAGCAGGACAGCTATGTCGCCACGAGCTACGTCGTCATCTTCGGCGGATGGAGCAACTCTGCGAACGTCTTGGCCCGAATGGACGAGCACGGCGAGGACCGTGCCGTCGGACGCCCCACCAAAGTGGTGCCCGGCAAGACCTACCGGTTTCGGATTGACCGGATCGATGGCACTCTGACGGTGTGGGTGGACGACGAGGTTCTCGTCAAAATGGACGATTCTGAGCCCCTCACGGGCAGGGGACACGACCATTTCGGCTTCAATAACTGGAAATCTTCCGTCTGGTTCGACAATTTGAAAGTCACACCGCTCTGATGCTTGGGTAATGACGCCGAAAGAATTCGAAATCATGTTGTCGGATGCCGAGGTGCAGCTCACGCGCATCAAGCATCTATACGAGCAATGGTTTCAGGGCCTCGAGCGCATCGAGCCGCAGATTCCCCGCAAGCAGTTCGATCGCCTGCTTCACGAGTTGCGAAAGCAGCAGCCCAGAAACACCGGGCTCCGCTTTCGTTTTCAAACCTTGATCCAGCGTTACACCACGCTGCAAACCTACTGGAAACGCATCGGGCGCCAGATCGAAGAGGGCACGTACCGTCGCGACTTGCTCCGGGCGAGACGAAGGCGAGAGGCCGCGCGAGAACAACGCGCACTGGATCGGCAGCGCGGCAGCAATAGTCCGGTCGAGCTCGATCCAAACGATGATCTCGACATGGATCGACTGGTTGCCGACGCGAGCGACCGAATGGACCAGCTCTTGAAGGCGCCCGACCCATCGTCGAAAGGGGCGACACTCGATCTCGATGACTCGACCGCCTCTGCAGCGGCAAGTCCGGCAACGGCACGTTTCGGAAAGCCCAAGTCTCGCAGGCCGATGCCACCGGTGCGCGAGCAGTCGATTTCTGCGACCATGCCGAGTCGCCGCGCGCCGCCGCCAATCGCGGCGCGCTCAAAAGGTCCGGGCGAAGCGCGCATGCGCCAGATCTACGAAAGCTATGTCGAAGCCAAGCGGAACAACCGCGAGCGCACCGACAAGATCGACTACGAAACCGTCGCCAAGAGCCTCAAGAAGATGGTTCCCAAGCTCGACCGCAAGCACAAGGGCAAGCGCATCGACTTTCAAGTCGTCGTCAAGGACGGCAAGGTCGGAATCAAGCCGGTTGTGAAGAAGTAGGTTCGTTTGCCTGAAGCATTGGGTGCGAGACCTCGATGCGGTCTTCGATTGCGCGTTTGAGCGCCCCGAGCGAGCCTGGGTCGAGCGCGCTGATTGGAACACCGCGATCTAACAAGGTGTCTTGCGGTGTCTCCAACTTGTCGCATTTGTTGTACACGAGAATTCTGGGGACTCGCTCGAGACCCAGATCGACAAGCAGCTTTTCCGTGGTTTCGACGTGCTCCCGGCGGCAGGGATCAGACGCGTCGATCACGTGGAGCAGGAGGTCGGCGTCTTGCGTCTCGTCGAAAGTTGCCCTGAATGCGGCGAAGAGATCCTTCGGAAGGTCACGAATGAACCCGACGGTATCTGTCATGATCACGTCCTGGCCGCCGGGAAGTCTCATGGTTCGAGAGCGCGTATCCAGGGTGGCGAAGAGCTTGTCCTCTGCGATCACATCGCTTCCGGTCAATGCATTGAGGAGCGTGCTTTTCCCCGCGTTGGTGTATCCGACGATCGCAACCGTCGGAGTGCCACTCCGCATTCGACGGGAGCGTCGTTGCTCTCGTTGCCGACCCAGCCGCTTCAGCTGTGCTTGGAGCCGGGTGATTCGCTCCCTGGCGCGCCTCCGGCCGACTTCGAGCTTGGTCTCGCCAGGCCCTCGCCCTCCGATGCCGCCGGTGAGACGTGAGAGTGCGTCGTCGCGTTGACCGAGACGTGGCAGAAGGTAGCGCATCTGCGCGAGCTCCACTTGGAGCTTGCCATCGTTGGTTTCGGCATGCTGCGCGAAGATATCGAGAATGAGCTGGGTGCGATCGACGACCTTCAAGTCAGTCATGCTCGCGATGTTGTTTGCCTGAGCGGGGCGCAGCTCTCGATCGAAAATGAGTGTTTCGGCGTCGAGCTGCATCGCGCGGATTACTACATCCTCGAGTTTCCCTCGGCCTAGCGCATATCGAGGGTCGACGCGGTCGCGAACCTGCAAGATGGTGTCCGCCACCTCGACACCGGCAGTGCGCGCGAGCTCCCGCAGCTCCCTCAATGAGTCCTCCGCCTGAGCGGCGCTTCGCTTGTCGCAGACGTGGATCAAAATCGCGCGGCCGTCTTTGGCGGTGACTCCACGAGCGCGCGCGGCTCTGGCGAACTCCTGTTCCAGAGTTTCGATGATCTCAGCCGGATTGTCGCGTGCCTTCGCATACGGAATCGGACCGAAGGTGCGAAACGGGGGCTCGTTCGTATCCTCGGCGACGGGGAAATTGTGGCCGTAGTACAAACACAGCGCACGCTCCTCGCCGGGAGCGAGACAGATCGCGACGACCATGTCGAGATGCAGGCGCGTGAGGTCGACGAGGTCATCGCGGCTGAGCGGCTCGTTCCGCAGATGCGTATGGATCAGTCGAAGCCCGCGCAACCTGCCCGCCCCGGCGCGCATGCGGCCCACGTCCGGCAGCATGAGCTTGGAGGCGTCGCCCAAGATCACGTTGTGCACGGTGCCACGGCGGTCGACGAGGACGCCAACCTGTCTTCCCGTCGAGTGCGAAACGCCCACGAGCGCGCGTGTGAGCTCGGGCGTCGTGAGGCGCTCCAGAGGCACGCGCCGCCGATAGATCCGTTGCAGCGCCGTGGTTTCCGAGGGGCTGAGGCCGCTAGTGTCGCCGTAAATCTCCAAAGCTACCTCAGGCTACCAGACCGAAAGGTGTGATTCGACGACGCCGAAGCAACCGGTGATGTCGTGTCCCGCGACGCTGCCCGAGAATCGACCGTAGGGTTGAATGAAGTCGGTTCGCACCAGGCCGAAGTTGCTGTGTTCCTCGCGAGCGCCGAGGGGCTCGAACTCCATGTCGACCTCATGGCCATCGATACTTCGAATCGCCCATCGTCCCGTCTTGGGGTTCGACGGCATTTCGAAGCGGACGCCAGACAAGCGTTGAACGACTCCGTTCAGCCAGAGCGCATTCTCGACCGAATGCCCCTTTTCATCGTCATAGACCTGAGCCGAGAGGTTCAAGCCTAGCGCGGTGCCGTCGCGCAAGTACCCGCTCGAGGAGGCCCACTTCCATTTGGTGATGCGGCTCGCTTGCGAACGGGTCCAGTCACTGGCGGCGAGCCCTGTGTCGAGGCGAATCGGGCGGGTCCCGAGCTCGAGCTGCCCCGAGGCGGGCCAGCCTGCGGCCTTGTGGGTGTAGGCCACCCGCCGCGGACCGAGTCGGTGAAGCATTGCAAGTGAATCTTGTGCCTCGATATGAGCGTGCCCTCTCAGCCGCTCGGCGCCGACTGGGATGTCGAGCTTCAGGTCCCAGCCCTCGTTGGCGGTGATGGAGACGCTCGCGTTTCGGTTCTTCCATGAGGTCGTTCCGAGCAGCGAGCTGGGGGCGAAGCTCAGCGCGCGGCCGAGCGGCGACAAGACTCCGTACTCGTGTGCAGGGCCTTCCTGAATCCGATCGAACACGTAGCAAAACAGGTTGGCCACGTAGCCCAGCTGCACCAGACCGACGGCAACGAACCATTCATCCGTGGTAAACGAAACGTAGTGCCACTCCTTGAGGCGAAAGCGCTTCAAGCCCAGCATCTCGAGCTCTGCTTGCTCGAAGGGGGTTCGGTAGACGCCGATTTGCCATTGCTCGCCGACGAGGATCGAGCGTGGCGCGGCGGGAAGTGACGGGGTTGCGGTCATGCGATTTGCTGAAGGCGTTCCGTGACGGAGCACGCTTCGGCGCTCTCTAGCGCGTTTCGCAGCGGAAGGGCAGGGGGCAGGCTGAGGACTCGCCTTCGGAGCTCGTATCCGCGTGACACGGCTTCGGTCAGTCGTGTGTGGAACGACCTGCTGTGGCTCGCCTCGGTCGCCAGAGTTTCTCGAAGCCTGCCAGCGGCCTCGAGGTCCGAGCAGACGAGTAGAAGATCACAACCCGCTTCGATCGCCAGTACGCCAGCCTCCTCGATCGAGTACCGGTCCGTAATCGCTTTCATCTCTAGATCATCGGAGAAAACCGCGCCCCCAAATCCGAGCTCTTTTCGGAGAAGCCCTTCGATCGCCGCGGGAGACATGGTCGCGGGGACATTTGGGTCGATGGCTTCAAAGATTACGTGTGCGGTCATGAGCGATGGGAAATCGGCGGCGGCTGCGCGAAAGGGACGAAACTCCACGTCCCGTAGACGGGAGAGCGGATGACGGAGGATCGGAAGGGCAAGGTGGCTGTCGAGGTCGGTGTCCCCGTGACCCGGGAAGTGCTTGCCGCAGGAGAGGACTCCGCCATCGTGGAGGCCAGCGGCGAACGCGAGGGCGTGCTCAACGACGACTTCCTGGGTGTCGCCGAACGCTCGGTCGCCAATCACCGGGTTGAGCGGGTTGGTGTTCACATCGAGAACGGGTGCGAAGTCGAGGTTGATTCCGATCGCGCGCAGCTGTTGCCCGAGGACGGCTGCTGCATCGCGCGTCAGCGCCGGATCACCCGCCGACGCCAGCTTTTGCATGGGAGGAAGTCGCAGGACGGGATCAACGAAACGAGCTACTCGCCCGCCTTCCTGATCGACGGAGATGAGCTGCGGGAGCTCGGGATCGGCGTCTTCCAAGCAGGAAGCGATCAGCTCGACCGCCTGATCGACGTTCTCGATGTTGCGCTTGAAGAGGATCAAACCAGCTACGGTTCCCGTCGATAGCCATCGCCTCAGCGTGGAGGGCACTTCCATTCCATCGAAGCCACAGACGAGCACGTTGCCCGCCATTCGTTCTATTTCGCTCATATTGTTCGCAGACCGTAGCATTGGTCTTAGATTGCGGTCAGGGCCCGTTGTTGCTACAAGCTGGTAATTACTTCTTGCCCTGTGCGGGCTTTGGACTTTGATGACCCGAGTTATAGATTCTGACTTCGGTCAGCGTGAAGACGATGAGCGTGGCGAGCTCGGAGAAGAGCCGCCTGAGCCGATCGTCTACGCCTACGCGATCCCGCGTAGGCTCGTTGACCAAGATGCCGCGAAAGTGATTCGCCGCCTCAATCAACATGGCCACACGGCCTACCTCGTAGGAGGGGGTGTGCGTGACTTGATGCTGGGACGGAAGCCAAAGGACTTCGATCTCGCCACGAGCGCGCGGCCTTACGAGGTCCGTGATCTGTTTCGCAACTGCCGCGTCATCGGCCGTCGCTTCCGATTGGCGCACGTCCTGTTCTCTGGTGGCAAGATCATCGAGGTAGCGACGTACCGCCGCGATCCCTCCCAGACCTACGAGGTGATCAAACCCAAGATCGCCAAGAAGATTCCCCTTTGCGCCGGTCCTGCGCCAGTTCGCTTGATCCCATCGCGACGGGCGATCACCGAGGTAGAAGACGCCGACCTTCTGATCACGAACGACAACGTATTCGGAGAGCCGCACGAGGACTCCATTCGACGCGACTTCACGATCAATGGTTTGTTCTACGACCTCGAGCGTGGCGAGGTGATCGACTTCGTGGGTGGCGTTGCGGATCTCGAAGAGCACTTGCTTCGCACGATCGGCGACCCGAACGTCCGCTTCCGAGAAGACCCGATCCGCATCCTTCGAGCGATCAAGTTCAGCGCTCGCCTCGACATGGGGCTCGACCCGGAGGTTTACGACGCCATGGTGCGGCACCGTGGTGACCTCCGGCGTGCCGCGGCGCCGCGGGTGCTCGAAGAGATTCTGCGCTTTCTCCGTGGGGGTGCGGCACACCGTTCGGTCTTTCTCTCCTGGGACGTGGGGGTTCTCAGCGAGATTCTGCCTGAGGTGGCTTCGTTCCTGGACGACGACCTCGAAGGTGCATCGCTCACGTTCGGGCGCTTGCAGGCGCTCGACGCCCTGGCCTCCGAAGATCGCTTGCCCGGCGACGCTGTCTTGCTCGCGGCACTCTTACTCGGACCAATCGACGAGGCGCTCGACGGCGTATCGGACGTTCCGGTGGCTTACGAGGAGTTTGTGCGCGAGCTTTCTCTTCGACTTTCATTGCCGCGGCGTCTCAAAGACCGCATTCGGTTGCTGATCATGGCGCAGCGCCGTCTTCGCACGGGACGCATCCAATCGATCGCGCGCCGCGAGTACTTCTCCGATGCCGCGACCTTGTTTGCGCTCGATCGTATGGCAAGAGGGGAAGGACTCCCTTCCTGGGCACAGGAGCCGAACGATGCGGTATACGAGTCCGAGCTGCCGCGCCCACGGCGTCGCCGCCGCCGCCGCCGCCCGAGCGCTTAGTCAGTCCTCGGCGCGGTCCAGGATCAGCTCGAACGAACGCTGATGTACCTCGGCCTCATCCGCATCAGGCAATCCATCGGCCAGATTCGTCACGACGAACAATAGACGTTGGGTCGTCTCGTCCAGGTCGATTGGGACATATGCAGTGGGCGTCGAGCCTGTATGCGGAGCCGCGAGTCGGCGAACCTCGTTTCCATCGGCGTCCAGCTGAACTGCGACGAACGACCAGTGGACACCGTATTCGCCTCGAAGCCACGCGCGCAGACGGGGTGCTCCGCGCCATGCAGAGGCATTCATGACGATATACGCGCTTCCGAATGATTGGAGCGGCCTCGGCGCCGCTACCCGAGTCGGGAGGCGCTTCATTTCGCGAGCGATCGGGACCTCAGCATCGTCGTCGATTCCAGCGAGCACCGAATCGCCCAAGTCGGACCGCCCCACGAACCAGCGAAGCACTGCGAGCGCTTCCACATTGTCTAACAGCTGGTCGCCGCTCAGATTGACCGCGGTTTCGATCGCAGACCACAGGTCTGGTTCAGCGCGAAGCTCCTGCCCCTCCCAGGTGCGCTGACTCGCGAGCCCCCAGACGTCCCGCATGAAGCGACCCGGTACGCTGTCATGCCGAGCGGATAGGTATGCGAGCCAAAGCGCGCCGCCCGCGCCATCGCCGGCAGCTCCAGCGATCCACGAGCGAAACGGATCCGCTTGCTGGGCCGACACGGCTTCGTCACAGCCAAAGCGCCCGGTGAGCTCCCAGGTCAGCCAGGCCGCAGTGGCACGGCGCCACGTCCTGGTCTCGGCGGGGTCCATGCTCAGCAAGAGCGTCTCCGCGTAAATCGCCGTTACACACGCGTCGACGCTCTCGCTCGGTGTCGCGGGACTGAGCGCAGCAAAGGCCGAGCCCCGGTCCAGATAGCTCCAGCGCGCCAAGCCGTCGAAGTACGCGTCCGGGGGGAGCTCGCCGCTCAAGTAGAGATCGAGCTCGGGTCCGCCTCCGAGGTTGCCGTCCGAGATCGGCGACGGCCAACCCATCGCGTCGAGGCGCCCTCTTGCATACTCGAGCGCTCTCAACGCCCGCCGCACCACGAGCGGGTCCACCTCCGGGTCGGCGTGAACCGCCAGTAGGGAATTCGTGGAGTGCAAAACCTGGGAAGCCCTAGCGGGTCGCCCAACCCGATCCGGGGGCGGCGTTCGGGGGCCCGTCCAGACCGGCGAGGTCATCGACACGATCGCCTCGGCCATCTCGTCGGCGCCCAGCAAATCGCCTTGCGCCCGTGCGGCTTGCGCCTGCAAGCTGATCGCCAGTACGACGCAAGCGAGATTTGATTTCACCCGTGGCATTTGACACGATCCGCCTATTCCTTCTACATCCCTACTGGAGGGGGACCTATGCACGACGGCCGTTTCGATCCTAGCGGCTTCTACGAGTTCAATCTGAATGCGGGCATGGTTCGCACTCGCACCGGCGAGCGCGTGGCCATCGTCAGCGAGGATGTGCTCTCTTCTTTGGTTGCAGCCGCAGCTCGCGATGGTGATCTCACCCCGCTTCGGCGATTGGGAGAGTTGCTTGGTGAGCAGGTGATCGGTGGTTTGGACCGGCCCGCTTCGGTCCTTTCGCCGGAAGCGGTTCTCGGCCACGCATCCGCGGTGACCTCGCTGTTTGGCTGGGGCCGCCTCACCTTCGAGCGCTGGGGTTCTGCATTGGTGATCGTGCTGCGCGACAAGCCCGAGCTCGACGAAGACGAGCTCGGCGCCGCAGCCTTGCTCGGTGGAATGTTCTCCGAAATCTCTCAACGGCAGGTTTCCTGTGTGCCGACGGGCGACTCGAAATTCATCATGGTAGATTTCGAAGTGGCCGAAACCGTTTGGGGATGGTTCAAGGACGGAGCAGATTTGCCGGCGATTGTAGGCATGCTCGAGACGAAGAGGGCATCATGAACGACCGCGAAGACAGACTTCGGTCCCTGCTCAACAAAGTTCGAGCGAAGCGGCCCGAGGAGCGAACGACTCACGCTGCAGAAGCGCTCGAGCGAATGCGCACGGCTTCGGGTACGACTTCGGCGGCGGCCGCGCAGACCTCACCACCGATGCGGCCGGGGGCCCAATCCTCCTCGCCGG
>DASRZF010000355.1:0-3550 GCA_035686645.1 Polyangiales bacterium | reverse complement strand
GAGGTTGGCGGCACGCGAAAGCAGAATGACGATCAGACGAGGCACTAAGGAAACCCACCGAGGTTGGCGGCACGCGAAAGCAGAATAAAGGAAACCCACCGAGGTTGGCGGCACGCGAAAGCAGAATGACGATCAGACGAGGCACGAGCCACGACTCGCGGCCGCTATGAGCTCCCCCGCCGTGAGCCTAAAACGCCCGATCGTGTCCGTCTTCGACCCTCCATTGCTCTACGGCGCGCATCGCTAGACCTTGAAGGCGCACCCCCGCGTCTCGGGGCATCGCTCCGAACCTGGCGTGTGCTCACCGGGGTCAATCCCCTTCGACGCGTGACGCTACGGCGCGGGTCCGCACCGTGCTCCGTGGTGCACTCGCATCCACCAGGTGCCTTGTGGGAAGAGCGCGGTGCGCATGCCCGACGTCCAGGCTGCGAGCGCTTCGTCGTACTGTGCATTGAACGCTCGAATCCGTTTGGTCGCCGCGCTCGCCGCCTCCCGATTTCCAGCCGCTGCGAATTGCGGATTGAGGCTCCCAGACACTTCGTGGCCAAGGGCCCGCCTGGTGTGTGCCTGTCGAAGCAAACGGCGTCGGCCCATGAACGGGATACCGGTGCGCTTGGACTCCTGCCAGGCCCGGTGTTCGCGGTCCCGGACACGCTGAGCGATTCGTTCCTGCGCAAGCTCGGTGCCGTAGTCGCACTCGAGTGCCGTTGGCATTTGCATGCGGAGCTCGATGGCCTGCGGCCATTCGGCGTTATCGGGATTGAAATAGTATGGGGGTCGCGGCACTGTGACGACTCGGGTGCCGATGTCACGGGGCAGCGTCTGGGCGCCCGGCCAGTCCCGGGCATAGCGCACGGCCATCGCCTCCACTGGGTTGGCGATGAGGTAGGCGAGTGACTCCAAGGTCGCCTCGGGTGTTAGAAGCTCGTGGGCTCCCGTGCTTCGCTTGTCGAAGACTTCCCCAGGCCAACCCCGGATGGCTTTGGTGCAGAGGGCGAAATGGCGATGGAACGCCTGAAGAAACAAGGAGAGCTGGCCACGCACGTCGGTGACGACTTCGTGAGAGTGCGTCGACATGAGACACGCGGCATGCACGACCACGCCGTGGACCTCTGCCGCATGTCCGAGGCAGTACCAATAGGCTTGCTCGATCTGGCGGGCTTCGTCGGGATTGAGAAGAAAGTAGCGGCGAGTGGTACGGCGTGATAGCGCCCAGACCCTGCCGGGTTCTATGATGCGTCGTCGGGTCATGTCTAGGACAGGAGCGAAAAGCGTGCCGCCGCCCGCGGCCGAGTTTGCTCAAGGATTACCACTCACGCAGGCGCTGTGCCCTGCCGGCTCGTCAAGAGCCGCTGCCGGCCGTCAGCCCCCGAGAACACACGGGAATACCGAGGGGGCTGCGGCGTTTGAGCCATCGTCGGTGGGATCCACTTGCGAGGGTGGGGGTTAGCGACGATGAAGTCGGGATGGAACTTGCCGATGGACGTCCGCGTGTCGTCATTCTTGGGGGCGGATTTGGTGGGCTTGCGGCGGCACGGGCGCTTGGCGGTGCACCGGTGCGCGTCACGGTGGTTGACCGCTCCAATCATCACCTCTTTCAGCCCTTGCTCTACCAGGTGGCCACCGCGCTCCTCCCCGCTCCTGACATCGCGGCACCGCTGCGGAATCTTCTGTCCAAACACGACAACATCCGCGTCCTCCTCGCCGAAGCGCAGCGCATCGACATCGAAAAGCGGGTTGTCATGCTCGATCACGCCGAGCCACTCGAATACGACTTCTTGATCGTCGCCACGGGTCTCAAACACAACTACCTCGGTCACCCCGAGTGGGAGCGCCATGCTCCCGGCCTCAAAACGCTGTACGAGGCCCTCGAAATACGGAGCCGCATCCTTCTGGCCTTCGAGGCGGCAGAGCGGCTTACCGACCCGGACGAGAAGCGTGCATTCCTCACTTTCGTCGTGGTCGGTGGCGGCGCGACCGGGGTCGAGCTCGCCGGTCAGCTCTCCGAAATCTCACGCAACGCCTTGCGCCGCGACTTCCGCACCATCGATCCTTCGAGCGCTCGCATCGTGCTGATCGAGGGCGCGGACCGCATCTTTCGCGACTACCACCCGAGCCTCTCCGCGCGCGCCCAGCGGGACCTCGAGTCCCTTGGCATCGAGGTGCGCACGTCAACCTTCGTCACGGATATCGACGGCGACGGCGTGACAGTCGGCGAAGGCGAGCGCATTCAGGCGCACACGGTTCTCTGGGCAGCGGGCGTCCGAGCCAGCTCCCTCGCCGAACAGCTCGGCGCCGAGCTCGACAACATGGGCCGCGTCAAGGTCACTCCCTATTGCACGGTACCGGGCCACGACGAAATCGCGGTGCTCGGCGACTTGATCCATTTCCCCCGCAAGAAGGACGGCCAGCCGCTTCCGGCCGTCGCCCAGGTGGCATTGCAGAGCGGCAAGCTCGTTGCACAGAACATCGTGCGTCGCACGAACCGTGAAGCGCCCCGGCCCTTCGAATACTTCGACAAAGGTCTGATGGCGACCATCGGTCGGAATCGAGCCATCGTCGAGTCGCGGGGTTTCAAGATGAGCGGCCTGCCTGCGTGGCTCGCCTGGCTCTTCATCCACATTGCGTTCCTCGTAGGCTTTCGAAATCGCGTCGCCGTTCTCTCGCAGTGGATCTGGGCGTACGTGACCAACAAGCGCGCTTCGCGCGTCGTGTTCAGCCATCCAAAGGAGCAGGGCCCGACCGTGCTCGAGCCGCGACCTTCACTAGAGCCAAGCGCGGCAGAGCAAGCCACGGCAGAAATGGGCGTTCCTAGCGCTCGACCGTCTGGTGCCTGGGCCTGGTCGCGCTCGGACGATTGAGGATCCCGTCCGCTCCGGAACGAACGAGCTCGTGCTCAGGCCGCGCGAGTGGCGTCGCTGAGCTTGTTGGCTTCGTCGACGAAGAGCCGACGCTCCGCGTTGACCAATTCGAGCAACTGTTTCTGATCGACCAAGCCCGCGTCGAGCAGGGCACGCATGTAGCCATCAGCATAACCTCGTGACTGGGCGAGAGTCGCGTAGTTGGCTCCGCTGAAGCGTGTTTCGATCGTCTTTCGCACGAGGCCGCGCAGGGTCCCCTTGAGCTCGTCTAGGTTCATGGCCGTTCCTTCCTCAGCCCGCAGTGTCGATTTGTAGGGGCCAGGGTCAAGAAATCGGCGGGCTAGAAGCAGGTGAGCTCGCGGAAGTCCTGGATTCGCTTTTCGAGGCGCTCGCGGCTGAGCTCTTGCAGGGCGCCTACGCCGACGTCTTGAACGCAGTACGACGCCGTAGCGGAGCCGCAGATCACGGCCTGCCGGAGATCGGTGTGGCCGTTCTCCGCGAGGTACCCCAGAAAGCCGCCTGCGAACGAGTCGCCCGCGCCGGTCGGATCGGCCACCGACTTGAGTGGGTAAGCCGGCGCGCAGAAGATATCCTCGTCGAGGAAGAGCAAGGCGCCGTACTCGCCGCGCTTCACGATCACCGTCTCTGGACCGAGCGCGCGCAACGCTTCTGCGACTGCCAAGGGGTGA
>DASRZF010000354.1:0-27751 GCA_035686645.1 Polyangiales bacterium | reverse complement strand
GACGCATTTACAACTTCCAGAACTTTCCCGACCTTGCAGGCCTTCAAGACCTCCGAGTCCTCGCAACGAGCGCACTCTTGGTGATGCTCGTCTTTCAGGCCGTGTTCTTGTTCAACTTCGTGACGAGTCTGATCAAGGGTAAGCCCGCAGGAAAGAACCCATGGAAAGCCAACACGCTCGAGTGGACTGCGGAGTCCCCGCCGCCTCATGGCAATTGGCCGGAGCTCCCGAACTGCTACCGAGGTCCCTACGAGTACAGCGTGCCGGGTCGCGACGAGGACTACTGGCCGCAAGACGTCCCGCCGGACACAGCCCCCGCCGAATGACGAGGCACCGATGAGCATGACCAAACCCATAGCAACGACCCGAAGCGCCACGGGCATCGCCACCGGCAAGCTAGCCGTCTGGTGGGTCATCGGCTCGGAGATCGTGATTTTTGGAGGCCTTCTGGCTTCCTACATCATGCACAGGCTCGGCCATCCCGAGTGGGCTGAATACGCGTCTCACACCAACACCTGGTTCGGCGCCGCGAACACTTTCGTGCTCCTGACCTCATCGCTGTTTGCTGTGCTAGCGCACCACGCGGCCGAACACGGGGACGGTAAGAAGGCGGCCAAGTGGCTGCTCGGAACGTGTGGGGGTGGCCTGGTCTTCCTTTGCATCAAGGCGGTCGAATGGACCGGCGAGATCCGGCACGGCTACACGATAACCGCCAATGGCTTCTGGCACTTCTACTACACAGCCGCGGGCCTTCACGCGCTCCACGTCATCGCCGGTTGCATCATCATGCTGATCATCGCGAACGAAGCGCGTAGGGGCAAAGAGCTTCAGCGCGTCGAGCTCATCGGCATCTACTGGCACTTCGTGGACATCGTGTGGATCTTCCTCTTCCCGCTGCTCTACATCGCTAAGTGAGGACTGACGATCATGGCTGAACATCAAAGTCACGCAGACGACCACGGCCAAGCCCACTACGTTAAAATTTGGGCCGTGCTTCTGGTCCTGCTCATCCTGAGTGTCCTGGGGCCCATCGTCGCCCCCCACGTGGAATTTGGTTTCCTCAAGGCCTGGATGATCACCTTGATGACCGCATTCGGAATCGCGGTCGTCAAAGCGTATCTCGTTGCGGCGAATTTCATGCACCTCAACGTGGAGAAGAAGTACATCTCGTACCTGCTCGCCACGATGCTGATGCTCATGCTGCTGTTCTTTGCGGGTACGGCTCCGGATGTCATGGAGCACAAGGGACAGAACTGGGAGAACGTTGCGGCCGAAACCGAAGTCGAACAGGCCCTCGAATCCCAGAGCGAAGCCAAGACGCACGCCGGGGAACACCACGACGCCCAGCACTAAGGAAAGGAGGACCAGCCAATGCCTGATGATGCACTAGGCCGCCCGTACGGCGTTCCAGCCAGGCGCGCGCCAGTCCTTCCAAACGGTGTGCTCGGCATGCTGATCTTCGTTGCGACGGAGATCATGTTCTTTTCGGGCTTGATCAGCGCGTTCGTGATCGGCAAGAGCAATGCCATCGGTGGCTGGCCACCTCCTGGACAACCACGCCTTCCAGTCGAAGAGACCGCGCTCAACACCGCGGCACTCTTGGCGAGCGGCGTGGCGCTCTATTTCGCGAACAGGGCGTTCCAACGGAGCTCTCCCAACACCAAGCGCCTGTTACTGCTCGCCATAGGGCTCGGAGGCTTCTTCGTGCTCTTTCAAGGAGCCGAGTGGGTCGCGCTCATCAGAGAGGGTCTCACACTCACCTCCGGGCAACTCGGAGGCTTCTTCTATCTCCTCGTCGGTACCCATGCGCTGCACGTGGTCGCCGGGTTCATCATCTTGCTCTACACCTATCGCCGGCTTTCCGAGGGCAATCTGGACCGCTTCACTTTTTGGCCGGCGCAGATCTTCTGGTACTTCGTCGTCGGGGTTTGGCCCGTCCTCTATTGGCAGGTGTACCTTTGATTCGCCTAGCCCGAGCTTGCGTCTCCGCTCTGCTGCTTTCGGTCGCCTGGGCGGCCGACCTCGCCTATGCCTGCCCGTCGTGCGCATCGCCGCTCGAAGAGAACAGGCAGGCGTTCGTGGACACCACGATCTTCCTGACTCTCGTGCCGCTCATGATGATGGGAGGCTTCATCTGGTGGCTGCGCCGCAGGTTTCGGGCAATGGATGAGGCGCCGGAGATCCCGGTTCCGGAGAGCCTTCTGCGCGACGCTGGGCGATTCTCCAAGGGCGGCTAGTAGAGCCGCTCCCAGACGGGCTGGCGGGGGTCGCTGCGGCTTCCGCGTTCCTCTTCGCGCGTCGCAACGGCCACCGCGAACCGGCGGGCTACGACCGCCAGCACGAGGCCCATCGCTACGTCGATGAACCAATGCCAGCGGAGAAACATCGTGGCGATGATGATGTTCAAAGCGATGAACCCGAGAACGGGCCAAAGGGCTCGGAAAGGCTGCACCTTTCGGTGGGCGTAGGCATGCAGCGTGAAATACGCAGGCCACGCCGTGTGGAGCGAAGGAAAGATATCGAGTTGAGCGCCCGCCGTTGCCACCGTGATCCTGACCTGATTCCACCAGAAGCCGCCATGCAACGGCTCAGCGAACCCCAGGGTGGCGTAGGGGCCAGCACCGGGGACCAGCGTGTAGAGGAAGTGCCCCAGGGCGACGATCAGCATGCCGCCCGCCATCAGCTCTTGAAGACGTCGCCCCTTCCCGAAAATGAGCGCGGGAATGAGGATGATGATCAAGACGAAGAAGTGTGTGTAGTAAGAGAACGAAAACCATTCGACGATTGGCTGGAGGTTCCAAGCCTGCATCCATACCGATGGCGTGGTGCCGAGGAGCCAGAGGTCGATGGCAAATAGCCGGTAGTCCATGAGCTCCGGGTGGAGCGCGGGGAGCAGGATCCGCATCTCGAAGTACGACAGCACCATCGGCACAAACAGACCCAAGCGGTAAGTGAGCGCGCGGGCTTTCTGATGGCGGATCAGCTCGCCACGGCTGAGGATCATCGAGCAGGCGGTGACGACGAGTAGTGCGAGGGCCAAGCGGCCCGCTACGATCGCGTCTGGGCTACTGGGCGCCAGGCTGATGCGAATGAACAAATAGGCGTGAAAGGCGACGGCGATCGCATCCTGAACCGCGAAATTTTGGGTCGCGATGCCTAGGGTCGTTCGCGCCCGGTCTGCGACGTTCCGCGTGAGCTCCAGCATGCGATTCCCGGTGGCGGGGAGTGTGTCGAGAGCGCGAACGCAGTGCAAGCATCCGATGCGCAGTGCCCCTCAGCCGCTTACCCCTAAAGGAGTATCCTCTTCGACGGCGGACGGGAGTGGCAACCTGGGGTACAACGCGCTGCATGGAAGAGGCAACTCCCAAACGTCCTTCGATTCGCGAGGACGCCATCAATCTGCCCAACCTGCTGACGATGTTGCGCATCGCCCTGATCCCCGGGGTGCTGTGGCTGCTCTGGGACGGCACGCCGAAGGCGAGCTTCTGGGCTGCAATGCTCTATATCGGGACCGCGCTCACCGATCTCATCGACGGATACCTGGCTCGTAAGTGGGGTCAAATCAGCGTGCTCGGAAAGTTCCTCGATCCCTTGGCGGACAAGCTGCTCGTCATGGCGACTCTCATCTCTCTTGCGTATCTCGGTCGCCTGCCGTTTCTCGGGGTGGTTGCCGTGATCATCATGCTTGGCCGAGAGCTCGCGGTCACGGCGCTGCGCACGATCGCGATGAGTGAGGGCGTAGTGATGGCTGCGATGCGAACGGGCAAAGACAAGACTGCACTTCAGATGGTCGCCATTCTGATGCTCATCGTGCATCACCGCTACACGATCTATTTCGGATTCTACCAAACCGAGTTTGACTTCGCACAAGTCGGCCTGGTGCTTCTTTACCTCAGCCTCGCTCTGGCTCTCTTGAGCGCGGGCGAGTACTTCAAGCTCTTCGTCGACGCCGTCGACGCGAAGGAAGAGCGCCTCACGCAAGCGGCGTCGTGACCTCTTCCGACGAGCTGTTGTCATTCGAGACGCCGCTGTCTCGACACATTCTCGGTCGAGTCCCGCGTGGAGCCGGGCTTCAGGACGCGTTTCGCAAGCTGGTCGACGAGCATCGCCTTCGCACGGCATGGGTAAGCGCGATGGGCGCGTTCGAATGGATCGAGCTCACCGAATACAATCAGGCCGAGCGACGTTACGAAGCGCCCCATCGCTTCGAGGGCTGCGAGATCCTCAGCCTACAAGGCAATCTATCGGAGCGCGATGGAGCTCCATTTTGGCACATGCATGTGACCATCTCTCTGCGTGAAAATGGGCGCGACGTGACCTATGGAGGGCACGTGGTCGATGGTTCGGTGTTTGCGCTCGAGTTTCGGATCGATTGCTTCGACGAGCTGGTGCTGCAACGGGCGAATGACGAAGCGACCGGTCTTCAACTCTGGACCGAGGCGACTGCGCCGGACTCCGGGGGCGGGGCCGTGTCGCCGATGGCGCCTCGTTCAGAGGGTGTGTCCTGGGCGATGGCGGCGGCCCTGTCAGCCAGAGCAGAGCCAAGAGCTGCGCTAGAGCACAAGCCCGAGCAAGGGGATTGGATCGAGCACGCTAAATTCGGGCTCTGCAGGATCGAGGGCGTATCGGGTGATGGGGTCTGCTTCATCAAGCTTCCCGACTCGCGGCGCAAGAAGATCAAGATCGACGCGATGCAGGTATCGGCTCCACGGATCGACGACGGACGGCGAATCTTTCAGGTGAGCATCAAGCCAAGGGGCTAGTCGCGGAGCCGAATACGTGGGTCGAGCGCGGCGACCGCAATGTCCGCCAACAGATTGCCGATCTGAACCGCGATGCCGAACATCAGAACGACTGCCATGATGACTGGCGCATCGAGCGATTCGATCGACTCAATCGTGAGAAGCCCGAGACCCGGCCAGGCGAAGATCTTCTCCGTGATGATGGCACCGCCGACCAGGAATGGCAGGCTCAGACCGATCAAGGTAGCGATCGGGAGAAGCGCGTTGCGAATCGCGTGCTTGATCACGACCTGCGCCATGGGCATCCCCTTGGCTCGCGCGGTTCGTACGTGATCGTGCCTTAGAGTTTCGATGAGCTCGCCGCGCATGACGCGGGCATAGGTTGCTGCTCCGGCGATTGCCAGAATCACAGAGGGCAAGAGCGCGTGGTACACGTGATCGAGGGGATCGACGCCGTAGCCCCCGAAGGGAAACCAGCCGAGGAGGAACGCAAAGAGCAGAAGCGCGATAGGGCCCGTCACGTAAGTGGGTAAACTGATGCCGACGAACGTCGCGAACATGATGATCGTGTCGGACCAACGGTTGCGTCGGAGCGCTGCGATGATTCCCGCGGTGAGACCGATGATCAGCTCGAAAAGGACCGCAAGCGAAGCGAGCAGAAGCGTGCGAGGGAGGCGGTATCCGATTACGTTCGCCACCGATTCGTGGTGCGAGTACGACTCGCCGAGGTCGCCCTGCAAGATGCCACAGAAGCCGCGCGAGCCATCGTCTCGCTCGTACTTGGACGAGTCTTTGCGCACGCAGGGCATGACGCCTAGGTAGCTGAGGAACTGCTCGGGTACGGGCCGATCCAAGCCCTTCTTGGCTTTGAAGTCGGCGATCTGCTCGGCGCGGGCCTGAGGACCGAGAACGGTCAATGCGGGATCGCCAGCGACGAAAATGAGAAAGAAGACCAGTGTCACGACGGACATGACTACCAAGATGCCCCAGAGAGCTCGTTGCGCGATGAATCGAATCACGGAGCCTCCTCGGAGTAGATCGCCTGACTCACGCGGCTCCTGGGCAGGTCGAGCCAGATGTTTCGATACTCGTTGAGCCAGACGGGATGCGGACGGAAGCCTTTGACGTACGGTTGCCATGCGAACATGTCGACCGGGTAGTAGAGAAACGCCCAGGGGGCCTCGTCGGCTAGGATTGCGTTGGCCTCGGCGTAAAGCGCTAGGCGTTTCTCTCGATCGATCTCCGGGCGTGCACGGTCGAGGATCTCATCGAGCTTAGGGTTTCGGTAGAAGGAGCGATTCTCGGAGTTTTCGGGGTGGATAGAGCGGCTGTGGAAGAGGATGTCCATGAAGTTCGATGGATCCGGGAAGTCCTGATGCCAGCCTGTGAAGGCCGCCTGGGCAACGCGCGGCTTTCCCGTCTCCTTGAGGTACGTTGCGAACGAAACCATCTTGAGCTCGATCTCGATGCCGATCGCTTTGAGGTCCTGTTGGAACAGCTGTGCCACGCGCACCTCGCTCTCGCCGCGGACCCAGAGCGTGATCGGCTCGCTGAGCCCGTCTGGAAACCCCGCTAAACGCATCTCTTCTTTGGCGCGTGCGAGATCGAATCGCTGCTTTGTAGGAAGCTCGGGATCGTAAGGGGCAAGCATCGGCGGTAAGATCTGAGTCGCTGCGATCACCTGACCCGGATCGAGCTTTTCGAGCTTCGAACGGTCTAGGGCGAAGGCCACAGCGCGGCGGATATGAACGTTGTCGAACGGCGGGAGCTCGCAGTTGAGACCCAGCGCAAAGAGGGATGCGCTCGGCGCTTCTGCGAGATAAGGCGCCCAGGCCTCGGACTCTCGCAGAAACAGTCGGTGGACCTTGCTCGGCCGGTAGAGGATGTCGAGATCGCCGTTTCGGAAGCGGGCGCTTGCGACATCCGCCGAGATGTTTTCGAGGAAGACCATTCGGTCTGGCCGAGCAGCGGGTGCCCAGTAGTCCTCGAAGCGTTCGAGCTCGACCTGGACGCCTCGCTCCCAGCGCGAGAATTTGAATGGGCCGGCGCCCACGGGATGACGGCCCACCGCGTCGCGACCCTCTTCGGCTTCGAGCTTCTCGACGTGCTCTTTCGCGATAGGGTAGGCGAATGGCATGGCGAGCGCATTTAGGAAGGTCTGATCTGCTTCATCGAGTTGGATCTCGATCGTCTTCTCATCGATGACGACGATTCCCTGAATCTGCTCGACCTCCCCAGCGTGATACTGCTGCGCTCCCACAATCGACTTGAAGAACGGATAGCCAGGAGACCCAACGGACTCCGAGAGCAGCCGGTGCAGAGACCAGGAAACGTCCTCCGCGGTGATCTCGCGTCCATTGTGAAATTTGATGCCGTCGCGCAACTTGAACCGGAAGACGCGGCCGCCGTCGGAGATCTCCGGAAGCTCGGCGGCAAGACTTGGGATCATGTTCCCTTCGTAGTCGTAATCGAGCAGTCCGTCATAGATGAGGCGGCACGCCGCGGTAGAGAGTGTGTCGTAGGCGAAATGCGGATCGAGTGTGTGAATGTTGCTGCCTGCCGCGAAGATGAACGTGCCCCCCGACTGAGGCGTGTGGTGTCCCGCGCCGATGTAGCGAGGCCCCAGCGGAGCCTTTGGGAAGTGCGCAACGACCCACGCGACGAGCAGGCCGGCTAGAAGAATCGCGGCCGCGCCGCCTAACCAGCGGGTCGGGGCGTTGCGCTCAGTCCTTGGGATCGAACGCATCACGGAGCCCTTCTCCAAAAAGGTTGAAACCAAAGACTGCCATGCTGATCAAGACAGCAGGGTAGAGCGTCAGCCGGGGAACGCCGAGCAGCAAGGACTGACTGTCATTGAGCATCGAGCCCCAACTCGCGGTCGGCGGCCGGACGCCCAGCCCTAGAAACGAGAGAGCGCTCTCGGCGATGATCATTCGCGCGACTAGAATCGTCGCGATCGCGATGATTGGACCGATGACGTTTGGGAGAACGTGACGCGCTAGAATTCGAAAGTGTCGAAGGCCGAGTGCACGCGCGGCCTGAATGTAGTCGAGCTCGCGCGCTTCCATCGTCTTGGCACGCGTCACACGGGCCAAGGTCGTCCAGGAGAGCACGCCGAGCACGATGCAGATTGTCCAAATCCCTGGCGCATCCCAGACGCGCTGCATGACGATGGCGATCAAGAGGAACGGCATCGAAAGCACGACGTCGACCATTCGCATGAGGAAAGTGTCGACGCGGCCCCCGACGTAGCCCGAGATCAGTCCGAGGGTCACGCCGATCAGCACCGCCAAGGCCGTCGCCAGATAGGCCACCAGCATCGAAACGCGAGCGCCGCTCAACAGGCGGCTCAGCTCGTCTCGAGCGAGCACATCGCCGCCGAGCCAGTGACCCGGCTCGACCCCCGGACCCGCAGGCAGGCCGTTGTAGAGCAGCAGGCTATCGGTGAACTGCTCGACTGGGTCGAAGGGCGCCAACCAGGGGCCCAGAAGCCCGAGGACGCTCACCGCGACGACTAGGACCAGGCCGGCGAGAGCCCCCTTGTTCCGCCGAAACCGTCGAAACGCCCGTGAATCCATGCGCCTGTCGGGAGGTACTGGAGTCGAGTGTCGCCGTCAATTTCCCCCCGCAAAACCGATCTCAGAGGTGATACGCCGATCTCAAAAGCAATTCAAAAACGACCCAGGTTGGATTTTGGAATCCATAAAATTCAATAATTACATGGTTTTATAACTTTATATATTTTGCCGTTGACCTAATTATTTTGAATGGAATACATTCGCTATAAGTTATTCAAATGACTCTACCTAGGGGACAGCAGCTGAGATATCGGGAATCGGAGGCCAGGACCTGGTCGGACGGTGAGCTCGAGCAGATCGAGAGGGCGCACGCCGAGGGCATGAGCGTCCAGCAGATCGTCGAGACCTTCACCGCCCGTGGCTCGAGACTGAGCGAGGCGACGTTCCGCAAGTACGTCCAGCTCGGGCTACTGCCCCGGAGCGTTCGTGTCGGCCGCAAGGGCAAGCACAGGGGCTCCCAGGGGCTGTATCCGGCGACGGCCGTTCGCCAAATCGATCACATCCGACGTCTGATGCATCAGGGGTTCACGATGGAGGAAATCCAGAAGGAGTTCCTCTTCGTTCGTGGCGACATCGATGCCCTGCGCCGGCAACTCAAGCGTGTGTATCGGGCGATCGAAGATGCGGTCCATGAGCAAGAGCGCGAAGGATCCGACGACCTGGGCGTCGGCGATGCGCTCAATGACGTTCGCGAGCTCGGCAAGGAGCTCGTTCAAAAGCTCGAGGCCATCGAGCGGCGCCTGACTATGCGGGCCCGTATGGCGCGGGCAGCGGTCTGACGGATTCGAGGGGGAGAGATGTCATGAAGGACGCAGCAAGCGCAGAGGTTGTCGACGGGGATTCCAATCCAGAAGAGGAGCGTGAGTCACTCGCGGACGCACTCGACGAGCCTGGAACCGACGAGCGTAGGGGTCGTAGAAAACGACGCTCACGCGCACGGGCTCGCACGATTTCGATTAGGCGACTGAGCAAGGCGGAGCTCAATCGTGGCCGAGAGCTCTTCCCGGAAACCGACTACTGGAAACCGAGAAGCCGCTTGGAATGCAAGGACATGGAACGGCCGTGCCCATTCGTATCCTGCAAGTACCACCTGTTCATCGACGTTCATCCGGTGCGCGGTTCGATCAAGCTCAACTTCCCCGACATCGAGATCTGGGAAATGACCGAAACCTGTGCGCTCGACGTCGCGGACCGTGGCGGCATCACTCTCGAAGAGGTCGGAGAGATCATGAACCTCACTCGAGAGCGCGTGCGCCAGGTGGAGACGGCGGGCCTCGCCAGGCTTCAGGAGTATCGAGATGTCGAGCGACTCAAGGATTACGTGACCTAAGGGCCACTCCAGGGACAGTAAGAACAGCAGGGGGAAGGGTGTCGCCGATGGGCGGCACCCTTTTTAATTCAGCGCTTGGTTGCGCCGCTTGTTAGACCAGATCGATTCCCAGCCACGCCGGTAATCCTCGCTGGCGACCTTCGCTGGCCGGCCGCGCGCGCTGGATCCCTGGTGCTGCACCTCCACGTCGAACAGGGCCGGGGACTCTTCGCGGGGCTTGAGGCGAACGACCTCGCCGAGAATCGGCTTGCCTTCTTGAAGCGGGCGCATCGTCCCAGCTTGAATCTCAGCGCCGCGCTGGCGAATCACGCCGTAACGCTGTCCGTCCTCGGACTGGCCATAGACGAGAACCATATCGGTTTCCGTCGATGCAGCCGGAGCCTTCTTCGAGGAATTTGAACCCATCACGAGACCAATAAGACCGGCCGGGCGGGAAGTCTAGAGGGGAATTGGGAGAGGGGTCTCGCCCCCGACGACGAATCCGCGGAGGAGCTCGACGTGGGCTTGTCAGGCTGGGCTCCTTTGCGTAGGTTTCGCGCCATCGTGTACCGAATCCCCGTTCTTTGCTTTCTTTTTGTGTTGACTGCGGCTCCGGCCGCGGCGCAAGAGGTAGCCTGTCCCCCTGGAAACCTGCTCGCCGGAAAAACACCGGTTGCGCGGCCAGGTGTCACCCATTCCGAGCGCCTGAACGATGGCGTCAAAGCAGGAGAGGGCGACCCTTGGGAAAGCGAGCTCACCTCGGTGCTCGCCGACGCGGAAAGCCAAGTCATCTACGACCTCGGCGCCACCACCCGTGTGACCGCGGTCGACCTCCAGGGTGACAACAACGACGACTACATCGTCGAGCTATCCGAGGATCGAAGGAATTTCAGCCCTCTTTGGGTAGGCGATCCGGTTTCCGGACAGGGGATGCGGCGCCGCAGCGCGCGCGGACTCGAAGGTCAGGGGCGCTACGTTCGAGTGCGCGGGCAGGGCGGGGATGGTTACTTCAGCCTTGCTGAGATTCAGGTCTTCTGCGAAACGCCCGCGGCTTGGCCGCCGCCCGTCGAGGTGAAGAACACCTCCAAGTGGTGGTGGAACAAGATCCTGGAGAAGCGCGACCATCGATATCGGCTCGCGCTCGCCGTTCTCGGGCTCTTGTTTTTCGTGGCGCTCTTTCGAATCGAGGAAAGCAAGAAGGCGCTGGTCGGGGCCTCGGCTTTGTCCGTCGCAATGCTCGGGCTCGCCGGCTACCGCCTCTACGGTGCACGACTCGCTCCCTGGTTCGCGAGTTGGGGCGTGTACGTCCTGGGAATCCTCGTAGTCGCATGGGCAGCACGCGGAGCCTGGCTCGCCAGGCAGGAACGGGAGCCGGAGGGGCGAACTTGGTGGGAGCAGGGCGCACTCGTCTGGATAATCGTCGCTTCCGCGATCGCCTGGGTGAACTTCGGTGTCTTCCACAGCTCCCGCGTAGTGCACTACTGGGACACGTTCCACTACTACGTCGGATCGAAGTACTTCGAGGAGAACGAGTACGAGCGACTCTACCAGTGCGTGCTCGCAGCCGACTACGAGGACCGTGGGGAAGCGGAGCTGCAGAAGCGCAAGATTCGTGATCTAGTCGACAATCGCCTCCACTTCGTCAGCAAAGCCGATGCGCTCGCCTATCAGTCCCATTGCGCCGAGCACTTCACTCAGGAACGTTGGGATGCGTTTCGCCAGGACACACGATCCTTCCGCACCGTGATGGGCTCGGCCTGGTGGAAAGACATGTTGATGGACCACGGGTACAACGCGAGCCCGATTTCCAACATGGTCGCCGCGTTTCTTACGAACATCGGCTGGGAAGAACAGGTGCCTCGAATTTCCTCCGCCCAAGTTGCGCCCGACGACTTGAAGCGGTTCCAGGAACGAATCCTACGCTACACGATGATCGATTTGGGGCTCTATGCCGGCGCCTTCCTCATGATCCTCTGGGCATTCGGTCTCCGTTCGACCGCACTCGCCGTGCTCGTCTGGGGAACCGGTTATCCTTGGGCTTACTTCTGGACGGGCGGAAGCTTTGCGCGGGTGCCTTGGCTATTCATGGCGGTGGCAGCGGTCTGCCTCTTGAAGCGTGGCTTTCCTCTGCTCTCGGGTTTCGCGCTCTCATGGAGCGCGCTCTTGCGATTGTTCCCGGCCGCGCTCGCAGGTGGGCCCATGGCAAGCTTGATCGACCGGTTCATTCGCCGGAAGAAAATCGCCCGTCCCTGGCTGGACTCGACGGACAAGCGCTTCATCCTCGGAGGCATTCTGGGCTTGCTCGTTCTGGTCACTGCCAGCGTCGCGATCAATGGCGTAGATGCGCATTCGAAGTTTCTCGGGAACACGATCAAACACAGCGAAACCCCGCTGACGAACCACATGGGGCTGCCTACGATTCTTTCCTACCGTCCAAGTACGGTCGGTCGATTTACGAAGGACTCGAGCCTCGACGATCCCTGGGCCAAGTGGAAACAGGCGCGCAAGGAAACCAAGCACGACAGGCGCTGGCTTCACGCGCTCATTCTTCTCGGGATGTTCGTGCTGCTCGCGCTTGCCGGCCGCCGCCTCGCCGGGTGGGCGGTGCTCGCAGCAAGCAGCATTCTGATCATCGGGTTCTTCGAGCTGACTTGCTACTACTATAGTTTCGTGATCTTGATGGCACCGCTCGCAATCGAGCGACTACGCTATTCGGTCGCGTTCATCCTGATGGGGATCACCGGTCTGATTCTGCAGTTCTTCATAGGCTGGTACGACGAGCAGTACATCTGGGAGACCGTCGCTGTGCTCTTGGCGCTCACCTACATTCTCACCGATCTAGTCCGGGAGCCGCTGCCAGAGTCCTCGCCGGCGTCCGCGGACATACAGGCGCTGTAGTTGCAAGGGTCCGTCCCCGGACTTACCCTCAAGCGGTTAGACAGGTTCACGTGATCGCTGGCGTGCTTCTGCACGCGGGAGGAAAGTCCGAGCTTCGCAGGGCAGGATGCCAGGTAACGCCTGGTGGGGGTGACCCCGAGGAAAGTGCCACAGAAAGCAAACCGCCTCGCCGCCGAAAGGCCGCGCGGCAAGGGTGAAAGGGTGAGGCAAGAGCTCACCGGGCTGGCGGTAACGTCGGTCGCACGGCAAACCCCATCCGAAGCAAGACGAAATAGGGAGGCGTTGAGGGCGGTCCCGCCCAAGTCTCCGGGTAGCGTCGCTCGAGGCCGATGGCGACATCGGTCCCAGAAGAATGATCACGACCCGCGCCTCGGCGACGAGCGCGGGCTACAAAACTCGGCTTACGAACCCTCTAACCACGGCGCCTCGCTTCTGCGGGGCGCCGTGCTGTTTTAAGGTCGCATGAGTCATTACATTTGACCGCGTTCGCGCTCCGAGGATACCGGGCGCGCAGGAAGCCGCGTCGTAATCTGGGGCCGTTCGCAGGGCGGAGATGGGGCGCTATTTGCTGGCGAAATCGCGCCGACCTGGGCGCCTGGGCTCGACGTTCTCGGCGTGATCAGCGCCGCGCCCGCCAGCGAGTTTCAAGCGAACATCACCTCAGGCGTGCGGCGCCGAGTTCGGCGAAGTCGCAGCGACGTTCGACGGTGCCGGGTTTGCGATGAGTTCTCTCGAAATCCTGGCCTGGGTCACCCGTCTCGATGAGAACTCTCCAGGGAACGTCCCCACCGGCGTTCCGATTCTGCTCATCCAGGGACAGCAAGATCGGGTCGTCCCCATCTTGCTCACCAACGTTCTCGAGAATCGCCTTTGCGAGATCGGAAATGAAGTCGACTACCGGGTGTTCCCCCGATACGGACACAACGATTCTACGGAGAAAACCATGCCGCTCATGCTGGAGTGGACGGCAGCGCGTTTCGCTGGCGAGCCCGCGTCTACGACGTGCGGCGAGTAGGCTCGAGCACGATGCCGCGCGCTTTGGCTCGGGCCTGCGACTCTGCCCGGGGTCGCTGGTAAGGGATCGAGCCTAGATACGCGAAGAAACGGTCGCTCGCTGGAATCACCATGTCCTCGGGGATCCAGGCCACCGGCTCCCCGTCTGACCAGCACACCTCGCCACGTTCCATCTTCCAGGCGGCTTCAGCGAGGTCGAGCGGCGCCAGCACTTCCCGGATCGCGTCGAATCGCCCTTGAAGCTCAGGATCGAGGAAGAACGACTGACCGCCTCCGATGAATGCGATGTGGTAGCGCGAAGGGTGGTGCGCCAACCCGTCCAGCCCGAGGCGCTGTGCCCCTTGAAAGAGCATGTGCATGGCCTTTTCGCCGACCCCGAGGCCAGGATGATCCTGGCCGGGCCACTGGGGCTGGCGCAGGGAAAATGCTTCCGTGGGGTTCTGCAGCATCATCCATTCGATGTAGAGAAGGCGGATCTCGTCCGGCGGCTCCAGTCCCTCTGGGGCAGGGCGCGTGACACGTCGAAGGACTAGGTCGACGAGCAGATGCTCCGAGCCATTTTTCGTCGCGTGAAGCGTGAGGTGCTGTCGTTCTGGATCCGTCGGGTCCACAGCTAGTTTCAGATCCGTGAAACCTCGGTCTCGGACTTCGGCAGCCAAGCCGTACTTCTCGAGCGCGAACTCGATGCCATGACGGGAGTAATAGTCGAGCATGCGGGTCGACTTGTATTGCGGCCCAGTCAGATCGCCCATGAGATCCGCTTCGGTGAGAATCCACTCTCCGCTGGACCCTTGGAGCTCCTGTGGATCGAGCTGCATGGCGACTTGCGCGTATTGTTCGAAGAGGCTCTTAGGCGTCTCCGTGCTCACCCTCAGTTCGCCCGTGAGCAGCCAGCGAATGAAGTCGCTCGACGCACGCCAGGCGTCGTCGCTATAGCCACCGCCGAGCGTCACGACCGCGGGGCAGCCCAGCTTTTGCGCCATCTCGATGACGAAGCAATCTCGCTCGAGGACGCCTGCTCGGCTGAGCTCGAATTCGCCGAGACGATCCCCTGTGAGGACGTCGTTGCCGGCCACGTAAAAGATCAAACCAGGGTGAATGGTTTCGAGAGATACGGGAAGCGTGTCCCGAAGCTTGCTCAAATACGTCGCGTCATCGACCCGGGAAGGCAGCTGATACTGCTGGTCCGCGGCCGCTTCGACATGACTCCAGATCGAGCCGTGAATCGAATACGTGAGCACGGATTTGTCGTCCTCGAAGGTGACGATGTTTCCGTTGCCTTGATGATAGTCCAGATCGACGATCGCGATGGGAGCCTCGAAGCCATCGGCGCGCAGTACTCTGATCGCAACCGCGACGTCGTTGTAAACACAGAATCCGGCTCCGGCTTCGGGTTCGGCGTGATGAAAGCCTCCGCCGATGTTGAACGCGACGCGACGTGGTTCTCGAACGGCCCAGCGCGCCGCCGCGACTGTCCCGCCAACCTGTCTGCGTTGAGCGATCAAGATTGGGTCGACGTCGATGTCGTGCGCTTCCAGGCCGAAAATGCGGCCTAGATACTCCGGGCGCGCCGTCTTTTCGAGGTAGCTTTCGGCATGCGCCTTCGCGAGCTCCCTCAGTGGGATCAGCGGCGCCGGCCTTACCTGCTTGGGGCGGATGAGCCCTTCGGCGGCCAATGACCCGAGGATCTTCTCGCCGCGGGCGACTTCGATCCCCGGCACGCGTGCGCTCTCGACCAAGGCCTCGGCCTTGTACTGGGGATGGTACCAAAGGCCGACTTCGTCTCTCAGCCGGCTTTGCGCCTTCCGCCGTTGGAGCCAAGTAGCCATCGTGTTCAAACCGAGATGGAGCCTTTGCGGAAGTCGGTGCTCGCAATGTGCACGTTGATCACAACCGGCTTGCCGGAGGCGGCGAGGGCTTTGGCTTCGTCCAGAGTTGCATCGATTCGCGAGGGATCGTCGAGCAGCAGGCCTATGGCGCCGTAGCCCTGGGCGACCTCGTGATACGCCGTCCGCCTCAGGACGGTGCCGACGTCGGTGCCGAGCATCGGAACCTGTTCACGCGCAATTTGAGACCAAGATCCGTCCGTGCCGATCACCGCGATCGGTGAAAGCCCGTGCCGAACGCAGGTATCCATTTCGGCCAAGCTATACGCGCTCGAGCCGTCGCCATAGATCAGCCAGACCTCCTTTCCGGGTCGCACGAACGAGGCTCCGACCGCAAAGCCTCCTCCAACTCCCAAGGTTCCAAAGACGCCAGGGTCGAGCCAGCTCAAGGGCTTGCGAGGCCGCAAGATGTACGACGCCGTTGCGACGAAGTCGCCTCCATCGACGACCAGCACGGCGTCGTCGGCCATTTTTTCCTCGAGGCGCAGAAAGAGCTGTAGGGGATTCACGAGATCGGTCCCGGCGTTTGCTTGCTCGCCGATCTCTTCGTCGCGCTGGCGCTCACGCGCCCTCAGTGTGTCGAACCAGTTGCTCCACGGGCCGAGCCCCCCGCCGACCGTGTTGGCGAGCTCGCGGAGGAACTCGCCGGCATGCATCTGGACCGGAATCTCGGGTCGTCGGTTCTTTCGCATTTCGCTGGAGCTTAGGTTGGCGGCGACTACGGTGGCGCGCTTCGAAATGCTCCGCCCGTATCCCATCCGAAAGTCGAACGGAAAGCCGGCTACGATCACCAGATCCGCTTCCTTGAGCGCGGCCGTTCGCTTGTGGCGAAACTGGATGTCGCTATGTCGGCCGAGGAGCCCGCGCGCCATGCCGCCAAGCCAAGTTGGAACACCGAGGGCAGTCACTGCTCCTGCGATCGATTCGGGGTTGCGCGTGTTGACGAGCGCCTGACTCCCGATGACGAGTGCAGGTCGCTCTGCCTTGCGAAGCAAGGAGGCAACCTTGTCCACGTGGTGGCTCTTGCTGCTCGGTTTAGGCGGGAGCGAATCGCGGATCGGCGGCGGGATGCTCACGTGGGGTTGGTGAAACTGCCGATACAGATGACCACGCATGTAGAGCTCGAGCGCTTTGGAACCGAGGTTCTTTCCCTCCTTGACGCCGCTCTCTTTCATGAACATCTCCCGTACCATCTCTTCGGGGTAGAGGACGTCGATCGGGACTTCGACGAAGACGGGCCCGGGCACCCCGTCTTGCGCGAGGTCGAGCGCCCTCTCCACGGTCGGTTGGATGCTGTTCACCTTCTTGATCGAGACCGCCCATTTGGTGATCGGCTCCATCAGCGAGATCTGGTCGATGTCCTGGAGCGCTCCGCGGCCCTTGAGCAGAGTCGCCGCGGCACCCCCGAAGATCACTAACGGAGACTGAGCGAGTTGTGCGTTCTTCACCGCGGTCACCGTGTTGGTCACCCCCGGGCCGGCGGTCACGGCTGCGACCCCAGGCACACCGGTCATGCGCGCGACCGCATCGGCGGCAAACACGGCGCTCACCTCGTCTCGTACATCGACCACTTTGATGCCGTTCGTCTGCGCCCCAATGAGGATCGGAGAGATGTGTCCGCCGCAAAGCGTGAACAGCTGCTTCACCCCTCGAGAGGCAAGGACTCGCCCGATGATTGCCCCGCCGTCTTCTGCCATTAGGTGCTCCCAACTCGCTCGAGCACATGGCGCTCGAGCACGATACAAGTGAAGGTGCCTTCGAACACCTTCTGCGAATTGACCGTTGCTTCGACTCGGACTTCTTGCTGCTTTCCCTTTGCGACGACCGTCCTGGCGTTCGCAATCACGCGGTCTCCGAGCCGAACCGGCTTGAGAAAACGTGTCTCGGCCGCCGCCAAGACCACGTGCGGGTCGTTGACTGCCAGCATCGCCGCGTAATCGGCCAGGCCGAAGATGAAGCCGCCGTGAACCAGGCCCTGCGTGTCGACGGCCATTTCGGAGACGGCCTGCAAGGCGACCTGCGCGGAACCCGCGCCCAGGTCGAGCAAGGTGCCGCAGAAGCGGGGATCGGCTCCGAGGTGGGTTCTGGGCTCCATGGCCGGGCACGATTACACGAGCGGGACGTCTAGAAAAGCAGGATAGGGCTTGAACTGGGCCTTTATCACTTGCCGTTTGGCCGATCGGGTGTCTAATAGATGACTGAAGCACAGTGAGACGGAGGGTCATGTGAACGAGCTTGCGCGTTACCTTATGGAAAACGCTTACATCGATTTCCAGGGCGGGATCACCATCGAAGAGGTACGGAAATTCTTGCGCGACGAAGACAGCCGCGAGTCCAGGGCCCTCCTTTCCCGGCTGATCGAGGACAAGGGAATGGATGACTTGATGGTGACGATTGCCGATTGCCTGAAGGAATACATCCGAACGGGAATCAACGAGGACATCGTTCGGGCGCAACTCACCAGCTACAGCGAGTCCTAGACCGACGGTATCGCTTCGGAATGTCTGCTACTATCCGGTCGCCCATGCGTTCGACGGCACTCTGCATTTTCATGGTCTTCGCGTCGCTAGGGTGCGAGCGCTCCACGGAGGCCGACAGCGGTTCGGCTGGCGACGCGCCGGAGATCAAGCCCGCCCCGAAGGCCTCCAAGGAGCCCATTCGGAGCCTGCCCCAAGTTGATATCAGCTCGCTCGATTCGTTCAGCGCGGGGATTTGGATCGATATGGTCAACGAGCTCCTGTCGCCCTGCGGTGAGCCGGTGAGCGTGGCCCGTTGCGTTTCGGAGAGTCGGAAGTGCAAGCGCTGCGTTCAGGCCGCGCGCTACGTCGTGCGGCTCGTCGATGATGGCTATTCTCGCGATGAAATCCGCGACATTTACCGCGTGCGCTACGGAGACGACACCAAGATCGAGAAGCTCTCCTCTCACGATTCGCCTCTGCGAGGCTCACCGATGGCGCCGGTGACGCTCTACGAGTTCAGCGATTTCCAGTGCCCGCACTGCAAGACGACCGCTCCCGTCCTCAAGAAGATCGTCGAGGAATCCGAGGGCAAGGTGAAATTGGTCTTCAAGCAGTACCCGCTACCGATGCATCCGAAGGCGCGCGAGGCGGCCAAGGCTGCCGTCGCGGCGGACAAGCAAGGCAAGTTCTGGGAAATGCACGACTTGCTCTTCGAGAATCAAGACACGCTCCAGGCCGCCAATTTCGACGACTTCGCCAAGCAGATCGGGCTCGATATGAAGCGCTTCAAAGCGGACATGGCAGCAAAAGCCACCGAACAGAAGATCGAGGCGGATATCGCAGAAGGGCACGCCGCGGGAGTCGACGCGACGCCATCGATCTACGTGAACGACCGCCGGTTCGTGTTTCCACCTGATCAGCTTGCCGACTATGTTCGCGAAGAGCTCGATCAGTGAGCGGCAGGCGCAGCGATTTTCGCACCGCTGCGTGAGAACGCTCGCCTCGGGACTCGGCGGGCTGGTTTTCGTCGTCTCGGTGGCCAGCGCTCTGGCGCCCGGTGATACGCCGCCGGCGATCGACATGCCCGATCAAGCGGGAAAGAAGGTCGATCTGGAGGAGCTCGCAGGAAAGGTCATCTTGATCGATTTTTGGGCGTCCTGGTGCGGCCCATGCAGACAAGAGATGCCGGTCCTGCAGGCGTTCCACGAGAAGTATGCCGCCGATGGGCTCGTCATCATCGGCGTCAACATCGACAGCAGCCTCAAGAAGATGAACAAGTTTCTTGAGCGTGCTCCCGTCAGCTTTCGAATCGTGCGCGACCCTAAGCTTGCGATCGCGTCGAGGTACGAGCCTCCGACGATGCCCTCGTCTTATTTCATCTCGCGCGACGGAAGAATTCGGTTCTTACACGCAGGATTCAGCAAGGAGGACGCGCCCGGATTCGAAGCGCGCATCAAAACTCTTCTTGCTGAACCGTCGACCCGAAGCGGCGCTGAGGGGCGATGAGCTGAGACTCGGGGGCTTGGAAGAATCCGCGATCAACCCTGAACCGCTGCCGCTTTCGGTAGCGAAGCGCCTCTCGCGACGAAGGCGCTCAGTTGCTGAGTGACGTAGTCGACGACTTCGCAGTCGGCTTCGCTGAACATTCGCCGCGCCACTCCGTTGGCTAGCTGGAGCACTCCGAACAGGCGGCCTCGATGGATCAAAGGGCGATACAAGAGTCCACGCACGTCGAGACCGGGCACCCCATCGACTCGCTCATCGTAGCGCGGGTCCGCGGCAGCGTCGGCCAAGACCAGCACCGCGTGTTCGGCCAGTGTGCTGGCTGCGCCGAGGAGGCCTACCGATGAGGGAAGGGCTTGTCCTTGCCGAGTTCTCGCACCCGTGCCTCGGGCCGCGACGACGCGGAACTCATCGGTGTTGATATCCAGCAGGAACGCTGCCGTCGCCTC
The DNA here is from genome assembly GCA_035686645.1 of Polyangiales bacterium. Classification (GTDB taxonomy): domain Bacteria; phylum Myxococcota_A; class Polyangia; order Polyangiales; family Houyiibacteriaceae; genus SG8-38. The sequence continues at coordinate 7,913 of DASRZF010000354.1, read as the reverse complement.
GGACGGAACTAGATCCTCTAGAAGATGGACCGCGAACTCGAGAGCCTCCGCGCGGTTCTTGAGAAACAAGAGGTCGTGGCAGGCTTCGAACGCGACTGAGAGCCGATCCTCCGTAGGGGGGGGCGGGACGCTGCTGATTCGTGGCAACTCGGAATCGCGAGTTTCATCTTCGAGCGGAAACTCGATCTCGATGCTCTTCTTCCAGTCCTTCCATTCGACCCGCACGACCGGCGGATGCTCGGGCGCTCGCTTCCAGATGTGATCGAAGAGCTCGATTCGGATGAACTTCGCGCCCCGCTCGCGCTGGACCTCTTCCTGAACGCTGCGCAGCAATTTAGTCGCGAGCTTTTCTCCGGTTCCGGGCGGGAGCGGAACAGGCACGGCGTACATCCGCTCACGAAAATGGATCGGACTCGAGCCGCTGGGCGCTTCATCCCGCGCAGCCAGCAAGATCAGCTTGTTCTCGACAGTCGCCGGAGGAGGGCTGCTCGGTTTTGGTGCGCCGGCCCCCAGCTCTCGCACGGCCGCGGGGGTCGGTGGTGGCGTGCTAGGCGCCGCTTTCGGAGGCTTGGGCGCCGAGGCGGGGGCTGCAGTTGGGAGGATCTGATACCTCCGGCGCTCTCGTGCATCCTGAATCGTAACGGTTCCGTTCGGGTTCACGTTGCAGCTCGCGCCCGCGGGCACACCACCGGACTCGCCGAGTGCGGCACGGCCAGCTTGCAAAGCGGCCGGCCAGCTCGCCGCTTCGACGGCGCCGACGAAGAGCGGCTCGGATTCGCCGAGCCGACTGATTTCTACTTTCCAGTACTTGGTAGCCACCTGAACCCGATCTTGCGCCCAAGCATGATACCTAAGATTTCCTAGGAAGTCGCATCCCGGGTGGCATGCTCTTGGTCGCCGTTGTAGGAACCGCGGGTGTGGATCCTAGTCATCGGTCGTGAGGGGCTCGAGGAACGTGAAGGAACGGCCGTGGCCTGTCTTCACGAGCTTGGCTGCGAGGTGAAGACGGCTTCCCTCTGGGATCGCTTGGATACGGACGAGCTGGCGAGCAACCCCCCGGCGGTGGTGTTGATCGAGGCCGGCGATGAGGCCGATGCCGGTCGCGGGGCCCTGGTCAGAGTTCGTTCGGCCGCGCCGCTTCAGGAGGTCCCGGTCCTCATCGGCGTGACCGTCAATGCGCTTTCGCGACTCGACCCTAGCGATGGTTTCGACGACTTCGCTCTCATGCCCTACGTGCCCGCCGAGCTGTACATGCGAATTCGGGGCGTCGAATGGACCCGGAGTGACTTCGCTCAGCAGGAGCGCATCAAGATGGGTCCGCTCTGCATCGATCTTGCCGCGCATGAAGTCACGATCGACGGGCGTCCACGGCAGCTCACCCATCAGGAGTTCGCGCTCCTCAGCTTCCTTTGCCAGAACCGCGGCCGCGTCTTTTCGCGGCGGCAGCTTCTCGAGCGGGTCTGGGGCGTGGACTACTATGGCAGCAGCCGTACTGTCGACATTCACGTGCGGCGCCTGCGCATGAAGCTCGGGCACACGGTAAACAACCTCGAGACCGTACGGGGTGTTGGCTATAAAATGAAGGAGCCGTGATGCTTGCCCCGCTCGCGATTTCCGCAGGCGACCCGGCAGGTGTCGGCCCTGTGGTGACGGCGGCGGCGCTGGCTCGGTGTTTGGGAACGGACCGAGCGCTCGTCTATGGCGATGCCGCCTGGATGGAGCGGGCGCTCCAGAGGTATGGCTTCGAAGCCTTGCGTCGAATCGTTCCCGCAGATGCGGGACTCTTAGCTCCAGGCGAAGTCGGCCTGGTTCACGTTGCGGATTGGCCGCTGAGCATGGTGCACGCGCGAGCCCCCACGATCGACGGCGGAGGCGTCCAGCGCGAGGCCCTCGAGGCCGCGTGTGATGCCGCGATCGCGGGCCGTGTACGAGCGATCGTGACCGGGCCGGTCAGCAAGGAGGCCGTAAGCCTGTCCGGCGTCTCATTTCGCGGCCAGACCGAGCATCTCGCGCGGCGCGCCGGCGTTCACGTCGATAACGTGACCATGATGTTCCTGGGCCCGCGATTGAAGGTCGCCCTCGTCGCCACGCACTGGCCCATCAAGCGTGTGCCGTCCACCGTGACTCGCCAACACATCGAGCGCAGCGTTCGTCACTTGACTGACGCGCTCGGACGATGGGTGCCGGATACGAGACCGCTTCGCATCGAGGTTTCCGGCCTCAACCCGCACGCCGGAGAGGGCGGACTCCTCGGGACCGAGGAAGAAACCATCATCGGCCCCACACTCGAGGCGCTCCGCGAAGAGGTGCCGTACTCGAACGGTGAGGTCGAGCTCCTCGGGCCGACGCCCGCCGAGGCCGCGTTCCGCTACGCCGCCGATGGTCGCGCGCATGGGGTCGTTGCCATGTTCCACGACCAGGCCACGATTCCGTCGAAGCTCCTCGACTGGGGTGAAGCGGTGAACGTCACATGGGGACTGCCGTTCGTTCGCACGAGTGTCGACCACGGCGTCGCTTACGACGCGGCAGCGAGCGGTACCGCGTCGGAGAGCGGAATGATTGCCGCGATCCGTGCCGCCCAGCGCCTCACCGGCGGTATGACGGAATGACGGCGGATATCGTCATTCGAGGAGCCCGCGAGCACAATCTAAAGAACCTGACCGTGACCCTTCCCAAGGAGAGGCTCACGGTGGTCACCGGTCCGAGTGGCAGTGGGAAGTCGAGTCTGGTGTTCGACACGCTCTACGCGGAAGGGCAGCGCCGATACATCGAGTCGTTGAGTGGGCATGCGAGGCGGGTTCTCACGAAGCTGCGGCGTCCCGACGTCGACGTCATCGAAGGTCTGTCTCCTGCGATTGCCGTGAGAGAGCACGCACCTTCGCGCAATCCACGTTCCACGGTAGGCACGCTGACCGAGGTCAATGACTATTTGCGCGTGCTCTATTCCACCGTCGGAGAGGTGCATTGCCCGGTATGTGGCGAGCGCTTGCAGGCCCACTCCGTGGCGCAGGTGGTCCGCGAAGCTCTGCGCTTTCCGGAAGGCGAGCGCTTTTCTGTCCTTGCGCCCATCGCACGTGCGGGCGACGCGATTCCCAAATCGCTGGTCGCCGAGCTCCGGGCGAAGGGATTCGTTCGCCTCCGCGTAAATGATGCCGCGACCGATTTGGAGGACGTTGGGGCATTGCCATCGGGCGTGTCGGTCGACCTGGTCATCGACCGATTGTCGGTGCGCGATGGGATCCGATCCCGGCTCGCCGAAGCGGTCGAGCTCGCTTACCAACTGGGCGACGGCGTCGTCGAGTTGCGGCTCGAGGACGGCGTGCGTCACCGGTTCTCACAGGGGTACCTGTGCTTCGACCGGCATACCTCGATTCCGAAAATCAGTCCGCAGCTCTTTTCATTCAATACGCCGCTTGGTGCGTGCGCGAGCTGCGACGGACTGGGAAGAAGACGACGGTTCACCGAGGAGTTGGCGGTGACCGATGCGAGTCTCTCGATTCGGCGAGGCGCGATCGTCGCTTGGGGCAAGCCCAAGCTCGCCTACTATCGATCCATGATGGAGAAAATCGGTGCCGCTGGCGTCGACCTCGATGCTCCGTTCGCGAATCTTCCTCCTGAGCAGCGGAGCATCGCGCTCCAAGGTGGAGGAGGATTCGAGGGTATCTTGCCCGGGCTCGAGCGTCGCGCGCAGGACTACGCAAGACGCAAGCTTGCAGAAGGCGGGGACGAAGAACGCGTGCTCGAATTCCTCGACGAAGAGCTCGGACAGTTTGCACGCACCGAGACCTGCCCCGAATGCATGGGCTCGCGGCTCAACGAGAAAGCGCGATCGGTGCGGATCACAGATCGCGCGATCAGCGACGTGAGCGCGCTCGACATCGCTTCGCTGAGGGCATGGCTCGACACCGTTTCGGTTTCCCGGCAACTCGAAGAAGCGGTGCGGCCGATACTACGGTCGATTGAAGATCGTCTCGTGTTCCTCGATCGCGTGGGTCTCGGCTACCTGAGCCTCGATCGCGCAGCCGCGACCCTTTCGGCGGGCGAAGCGCAGCGCGTTCATCTCGCAACGCAGTTGGGGGCGCGGCTTTCGGGGGTGCTCTACGTTCTCGACGAGCCGACCGCCGGGCTGCATCCAGCCGACGCTCAGCGCTTACTCAGCACTCTCCATGAGCTTCGCGACCTAGGAAACACCTTGGTCGTCGTCGAGCACGACGAGCAGACGATGCGTGCCGCGGACCATCTAGTCGAAATGGGACCGGGGGCGGGCGAGCATGGCGGTCGGGTCATGGCCGAGGGCGCGCTCGACGATTTCGTTGCGCTCGAGCAGTGCTTGACGGGCGCGTTCCTCTCTGGGCGCCGCAGGATTGCGGTTCCAACGAGTCGTCGAGAGGGTTCCGGCTCGCTCCGTGTTGCGGTCGGGGATCTCCACAACTTGCACGACCTGCGCGCCGAGCTTCCATTGGGCTCCCTCTGCTGTGTCACAGGCGTCAGTGGAAGCGGAAAGAGCTCGCTGATCGTGGACGCGCTCCTGCCAGCGGTTCGGTCCAACGTCGGTTTGAGCGCGGAGGCGCCCCCGGGGGTCGTCGTCGAAGGGGGGCGAGGTCTCGGCCGCGTTTCCTTCGTCGACTCCGCACCCATTGGAAGGAGCGGGCGCTCGAATCCGGCGACCTATCTCGGTTTGCTCGGTCCTTTGCGCGACCTCTATGCGGGAGTTCCCGAGGCCCGTGCACGGGGCTACCAGGCCGGCCGTTTCAGCTTCAACGTGAAGGGTGGTCGATGTGACGCGTGCAAGGGGGAAGGGGTTCAGCGCATCTCGATGCAGCTCCTTCCGGATGCGGAGGTCGAGTGCGAGATCTGCGGGGGCGAGCGATACAACGCGGAGACCTTGCAGATTCGATACCGTGGCCTGAGCATCGCCGAAGCGCTCTCTCTGTCGGTCGACGAGGCCTACGCGTTGTTTGAAGCGGTCCCCGCGATTCGTAGCCGTCTCGAAGCTCTACGTCGTGTCGGTCTCGGGTATTTGGCGCTCGGCCGGCGCTCGACCACCCTCAGCGGCGGTGAAGCCCAGCGCATCAAGCTTGCCCGCGACCTCGCCCAGCCTGCGCGCAAGCCCACTCTCTATATCTTCGATGAGCCGACCCGAGGCTTGCACTTCGTCGACGTGGAACAACTGATCAAGATCCTCCACGAGCTCGTGGACGAGGGGCACAGTGTCATCGCCGTCGAGCACCATCTGGACGTCATTCGCAACGCCGATTACGTCCTCGAGCTCGGCCCGGGCTCAGGCCCGGCAGGTGGACGAGTCGTAGCCACGGGCACTCCGGAGGAGCTGCGCCAAACCGACTCTGCAACTGCGAAGTTCATCTGAACCGGGGAGGCCGAGTGCGGGCGACCCCAGTCAACCGCTCGCGTTGAGCGAACGGCTGAAGGCGTCTCCTACGGTTACGCAGGCTTCGCGAAGCTCGAGCTCGCCCCCCACCAGAATCGCAAGAGGGTTGACCTCGACGGCCTCGACTTCAGCCCGCCACTGGTGGACGAAGGCTGCGAGTCGCATCAGGACGTCACCGATCGCGCTCACCGCCAGGGTTCGTTCCTGGGGGGTGCCTGCGAGGAGAAGTGAGCTGCCCCGAAGCCGCAGCAGAACGCGTTCGAGGGCCTTCGCCGTTGCTGGAAGAACCGTGTGAGTCGTGTCCGCGGAGGCTCTGCCATGCGGGTCCGCAAAGCCGATCTCGCAAAGCACAGGTCCAGCGGCAAGCGGCTCCATCCGGACGCGTAGAAGCGTGCGCGCGATGGTCGATGCGCTCACGCTCACTCCAAGCAATCGCGCATCGGCCGCACGGTTCTTCGCCATGGCCATGATCTGGCGAAACGCGTCGCGAGCCTGACCCGCGGAATAGACCTCGGCGGCCAAATCCGGGTGATCCCAGAGTCGGAGATCGGGTGAGGCCAGCGCGACACGGACGGGAAATCCGATTCGGGAGGCCTCCGAGGCGGCGCGTGATGGAGTCGCGCAAAGCTCTTCGATCGGAAGAGGAACATCGTACTGCGCGAGGGCGGCCTTGCTCGCGGGATCCGAAAGGGCGCGCCTCGGGCCGAGAATCACGTCGCGGACCGTGCGGGGCTCGACTCCCTGGACCACCGGAACCTTCGGCCGCGACGGGTCCTGCGATGCGCGCATCGCGCGGAGTGCCGCGGCCACGTCGCGCGGTGTACCGATCGGCTGGGTCTTGGTCCCGTCGCCCGCATGCGCGATTAGGCCATCGTCGATTCGCACAAACCTACCGTCGCTCCGATGGCTCACGCTTTCGCCGAGCCGAATTCGGTCGACCGAGGGGAGCTCCTTCGTGGTCGCAGCCCAGGGGCGCTCCGTGCCGAGCTCGAGAAGCCCGGCCACCGCCAGAAGCGGCCCGGTTTCGTGGACCGCGGGAAGGCCTAGATCGTGAGGGAGGCCGAGCGGCTGCGGGCCTATGATCGCGAGCGGCAATTTCGTCGTTCCGGCGCGCATCGCCTCGGCCAGCCGCACGAGGATGTTGGCTTCGAGCGGATCTTCCACCGCCATGGCGGCGAGCTTGCCCGCTTCCAATGCCTCGATCGCGCCTTCCCAGGGTCGCTCGAGGACGCTGGGCTCCACGGACAAACCGATCCGCTCGGCGTCGCGCGCCACGTCGACCGCCAGCTCCGGACAGTCACAGAAAATGCTCCACACCTTCGGCATCGCCGCGACTCGAAGGATACCCGCCAGGTGCCACTTCGCCCACTTCCTCGAATCCGGACCTCATGTCGAATTGTCCTTTGTACGCGAGCTGGTCGATCCCAAACATCGGATCAGCTCTAGGTTTAGGGTGACACGAGCTTGACGCCCAGAAGCGCAGGGTGATAATCCGGGCTCCGCTGGTGTAACCCCTCTGATCAAAAGGGAGAATCAGCGGCTGGGGGTCATTCTGAGGAGAGTCGCGACATGCGCCTGAAGCTGATTGCGGGCAACCTCGCCATCGTATTGATGCTCGGGTTGGGGTCGTACCTGGTCGTACGTACCCAGCTGCGGAGCGAGCTTTCGATGCAGCTCGAGGACCGAATCGGCGACGATTCCGAGCTTTTCGCCCGCTCCTGGCGTGCCGATGGGGCTCGACTGGCCGAGGGGGTGTCAAATCGTGCTGCGAGCAAGGCCGTCGAAAACGTGTTTACCGCGTCTGGCGAGGATAAGCGGCGGCAGCGCGCCTTCGAGGCGGCGCAGCATGTCTCCAAGTGGTTTCAGGATCCGGCTCGCGGACGCGGGGAGCGCCCGCACATCGTGGCTGTCATCGACGAGACCGGCCGGGCCATCGCCCGCGACACCGATCCGAATCGCATGGTTGGCGAGCCCATGCTTGCTCAGGTTACGGTTCTGCGCAGTGTTCTCAAACGTGGCGGCTCGCGCTATGGCGTTTGGCAGCATCAGGACAAGCTGCTGCAGGTTGGTGTAGCGGCGGTTCGAAACGATCAAGGCGGAGTCGTAGGGGCGCTACTGGTCGGCTATGACCTTTCGAACGGCTTTGCCAAGCGGGAGTCTGCGCTGGTCGGACACGACCTTCTGTTCATCGTGGCGGACGGCATCTACAGCACGTCGACGACCGTCGAGGTGCGCGATGCGCTCCAAGAAGCCCTCTATTCACCCCCGCTCGATGTCGACACGAAAGCAGCGCTAGGCGGTAAACCAACCCTTTCTTGGCGTGCTGACCTCGCAGGCGCCATGTACCGAGGGATCACCGCTGCGCTGCCGATGGCGCGCGGCGTGGAGGCTGGCTACGTGGTTTTGGCCCACGAGGGCAAACACAACGCGCTTGCGGAAGTGGCGACGATGATCCTCTGGCTGACCCTGCTGGCGCTGCTCGGCGTGATCATCTACGGATTGATCATCTCCAACAACTTGATGG
>DASRZF010000353.1:0-11025 GCA_035686645.1 Polyangiales bacterium | reverse complement strand
CCCGTCGAAGGCTTGTCTTGGCTCCCGAAGAATCTTTCGCACTTTCCGCGCAGCATCGACGGGACGCGCGCTAGCCGGCATGCCAAGCTTCGGGCATGGAGGTCCTACTCGTCCGGCATGGAGAGGCCGTCGATATGCGTTCGGCGCAGACCGACCATGATCGCTGGCTGACGGACGCTGGCCGTCAGACGGTGACCGAGGTGGGCAGGCTGCTCACCCGATTGGATCTTCGATACTCCTGCGTCTACACGAGCCCGCTGGTGCGCGCCGTACAGACCGCGGAAATCCTCGCCGCGACCCAGCCGGGTTTTCACGGGCCCCTCGAAGTGCATCCCGCTCTCGCAAGCGAAGCGGGAAGCACGGCTGAGGCCCTAGAGCCGCTCGACCACGCCGATGACGAAGATCGAATCGTGATGGTGACCCACATGCCCAAGATCGGCGTCCTCGCTGCCCGCCTCAGCCAACTCGCGAGGTTCCCCTCGTTCGAGACGGCCGCGGTCTGCCTGGTGCGCATCGAAGACGGTCGCGGCCGCTTTCAGTGGATGCTCGACCCCGAAACGCTGGAGCTCAGGCGCGCCTGAGATGCGACGGGCGCTCAGCACCCGTCAAACCGTGCACACCCGGTTTCTACCGCTGTTCTTCGCTTCGTAGAGGGCCTTGTCGCCTTGGATGAAGAGATCGGCCGCGTTCGACGCGTGATCTGGAAACGTGGCAACACCGAGCGAGGCAGTGACCCTCAGCGGGCCTAGCTCGGTCAGCAACTCGGTGTTCTCGAGCTCCTCCCGAACGCGCTCGGCGAGGAGCTCGGCGCCACGCGCATCGGTCTCCTCGCAGAGCACGCAGAACTCTTCTCCACCAAAGCGGGCCACCAAATCGGTTTCGCGCTTGACGCGCTTGAGCACCTGCCCAAGCGCTTGCAGAACTCGATCACCTGCAGCGTGACCGTAGGTATCGTTGACCGCCTTGAAATGATCGAGGTCGGTCACAATCACCGAGAGTTTTCTACCAAACCGCTCCGCCGCCATGAGCTTCTGCTCGATCTGGTCGAGGAACGCCCGCTTGTTGAGGCAGCCGGTGAGCCCGTCGGTCGTGGCCATCTCCTCGAGCTGTCGAACCGCACGCGCGTTGGCCATCGCCACCGCAAGCTGATTGGATAGGGCCTGGAGCGTTGCCCGCACCGAGGTTCCAAACGCACCCGGGGCCTTCGCAGCAACGATCAGTGTGCCGATCGGCTCCTCACGCACGACCAGAGGCAAGACCAGGAGCGAGTCCATTCCCTTCAACTTCGCTTTCTTCGTGAAGAGAACCTGCTGCTTCGCATCGAAGCCCCCGCGGTACGGCAAATAGTGTCGGTTCTTCACGACCATCGCCGTCAGCGAGGTGTTGTCGCGGAACCGGAGACCTTGAAAGTCGAGCGCCCGCTCGCCAGTTGCACGACGGACGAGATGCCGCCGACCCTCGACCTGATACTCGGTGATGGCCGCAAAGTCATGCGCAACGATTTCCTTCGCTGCACTCAGACCGACCTCCATCACGGCGTCCTGGGTCAATGCGGTGCTGAGAGACTGAGAGACCCGAAAGAGGATCTCTTGCTCGCGCTTTGCCCGCTCGAGCTGCATGAACACCCGTTCGTTCTCGAAAGCGCGCAAGACGTGCGACGTGCTGCTGCGAAGGAGCTCCTCTTCCTCCGGGCTAAACGCGCGATCGACGACCCGATCCGCGCAAAGCACAGCCCTTAGATTCCCCCGTTCGAGTACGGGCACCGCGATGAACGAGCGCACAGCCGACGGACCGCGATAGTAGCAAATACCGAGGTAACCGGGTCGAACCTGCTGAAGGTTGGTCGTGAGTTGTCGACGCACGGCCGCTCCCACGGCCCCGGCGCCGAGGGCGAACGGTCCATCGGCGATGTCTTCGCTCTTGGTGACGAGCTCCGCGATCCGAAGCTCCTCCTCGTTCTCCGTGGGCATGAGGAGCACACAGGTGTGCAGCTCTAGCGTTTGATGGAGCAGCTGCAGAGCGTGGTAGAGCGCTTGGCGGACCTCCTGCACACTGGTCTGATAGAGACGGTCCTCATCGCGCACGCCATCGGACGAAGGCGCGACCAGCCGAAAGAGCCGGGTATCGTCGCGAACCTTTTCCTTCTGGGCCGCGAGCTCGAGCTCCGACTTCCGCCGGACGCGCGCGATCTCCGCCCGAGTGAAGACGTAGCTCAGCACGCCAAAGCAGACGGTGAATAGCGCGTTCAATCCGAGTAGGGCAGGGTCGGCAATTCGCTCGCCGAGAAACGCGATGGCGAAACCCAACACCAGCGCAAACACCAGCAATCCAATTGCTACGCTTCCCGTGGCGAACGATGTCACCAGCGCCACCGCGACGTAGGTGAGAGGGTAGACTTCGCTAGCAACGCCCCCACGATGCTGAACCAGCGCGTGAACACCCACGAGCAACAAGACGCTCAGCTCGAAAGTCGACCTGGCGTCGCTCCCATGCCGCCGCACCTGAAGCGCTCGGTGCGCGAAGAGCCCGACCCAACAAACGAGCCACGCGACCTGGCCCCAACCCAAGGCCGCTCGACTCGTAACGAAGAAGCCGGCGATCAGGAACGCACCGAGGAGCAATGCCGCCGCCAACCCCCATGCCGACCGTGCTGTGCGCCTTACCCGAAGCGCTGCCTGGACGAGGGCCGTCATACCAACGGGTTGTTACGCTCGCTCTCCTTCGATCAGCAAGAAAAGCGCCGAAATGTGGGCAATCTGCCCACCTACCAGCGCCATCAGGGCGGCGGGAACTGGAAGACGAATTCCTCGCCACGGACCATGCCGAGCTCATCCCTTGCGATACGCTCGACATAGCTCGGGTCGCTACGAAGAGCGTCGATCTCCCCTTTGAGCGTGGTGATTTCCTTTACCAACTCCTCGTTCGAGCGGCGAAGCTCGTGCAGCTCCTCCTGCAAGTGCTGGTACCGGGGTAGACCCTGCTCGTCTAGAACCAGCGTCGGGACCGTCATGATCGCCATCACCATCAGGGCGAATGGAAGCAGCGCGGCGCTTGGTCTCACGAGGCGAGCCTGCCGCAAACCCGGGCCGAAGCGAAATTTTTGCCGTCTTTCGCAGGCTTGACAGAAGCTACCGAGCTTCTACTTTCCTGAGAAGGTGACGATAGTCCTCGATGAGCGCCATCGGCGAATTCTCTTTGCGGTCGTGACCGAGTACATCGCCTCGGGTCAGGCGGTGAGCTCACGACGGATCGCAAAGCGCTATGCGATCAATCTGTCTCCGGCAACGATCCGAAACGTGCTGGCCGATCTGGAGGACGCGGAATTTCTTCGCCAGCCGCACACGAGCGCTGGCAGAGTCCCTACGGATGCGGGGTTTCGTTGCTTCGTCGATGCCATCGCCAATGCTGGACAGATCTCGCGCGCGCACCGTACCGCCCTGATTCGGCGTCTTCAGGATCTGGAACCGGGCGCAGACGCGGTGCGTGAGACGGGCCAGCTTCTCAGCAGGCTGACCGGCACGGCGACCATCATGGTGCGGCCCTCTGCCGCCGAGACGACACTCGATCAAATTCGATTCATGCGGCTATCCGGTGGTCGAACACTCGCCGTCCTCGTCGCGCGCTCGGGCGCCGTCGAGAACAGGGTGGTCATCATGGAGATCGAAGTGGACGACCAGGCCCTCGAGCGGGTGAACAACTACCTCGCCGAGCTCGTTGGCGGCCGCACGCTTCGCGACGTCCGTGATGTGCTCGCAGTCCGGCTCGCGACCGAGGAAGGCCAGTACCAATTACTCCGAGAGCAAGCCCAGCAGATGGTGCAGGCCACGGTAGAAGGTCAAAACGAGCCTGCCCAGATCTTCATCGAAGGGCAGGGCGCCCTCTTCGATCGGCCCGAGTTCGGCGATGCCGAGAAGATCCGGCGATATCTCAACGCCTTTGAAGAGAAGCAGAAGCTTCTGGTGATGCTCGAGCAGACTTTGCGCACGGACGGGGTTCAGGTCTTCATCGGCTCGGAGACCGACCTCGACGATGTCGACGACATCAGCGTGATTTCGAGCCCATATCGCCGGGACGGTGCGGCGATCGGGTCCTTTGGGATCGTCGGGCCGACTCGCATGGACTACAAGAAGTACGTACCCTTGGTTGGGTTTGCGGCGGATGTGCTAAGCGACGTCCTCGACGGACGTCTCCCGGGCAAATCGAAAGACTCGTGAGGAAAGCAGACGTGATCAAATGAGTGAAGACGAGGGGGAAAAGCCGACGGATGAGGGAGCTGAAGGCGCGGACGAGGACCTCATCTTCCCGGAGGAAGAGGCAGCCGACGAGCCGACGGATCTCGAGAAGGCCCACGCCGAGCGCGACCGGATGCGTGACCAACTGTTGCGGGTCGCTGCCGATTTCGACAATTTTCGGAAGCGTTCTCGGAAGGAAATCGAAGAAGTCCGGCGGCGGACGATCGAAGACACGCTGCGCGAAGTCCTTCCAATCGTCGACAATCTCGAGCGCGCGGCCGACGCGATGAGCACCGCAACCGAGGTTTCGGCCGTCACGGATGGTGTCCATATGGTGCTTCGGGGGTTCGAAGACATCGCCGGCCGCCTCGGGCTGAAGCGAGTCGCGACCGTCGGTCATCAATTTGACCCTACTTGTCACGACGCGGTGCAGCAGGAGGAAACCAACGAGCATGCACCTGGTACCATCGTCTCCGAGGTGGTGCCTGGGTACTACCTCGGCGAACGCCTGCTCCGGCCCGCCATGGTGGTCGTGGCAAAGCCGCCCGCAAAGACCGAAGATCCGGTCGTCGGCGAGGCCTGAGATGGCCGCTACCCCGCCCAATCGTCACCCCTTAGATGCGACAACCCGCGCGCTCGGGGTATAAAGAAGGCTAGGGCAAGATGGGGAAGATCATCGGGATCGATCTCGGTACGACCAATTCCTGTGTCGCATTCGTCGACAACGGGACACCACAGGTCATTCCGAACGCAGAAGGCAGCCGCACGACACCGTCCGTGGTCTCGTTCGCAAGGGACGGCGAGCGCCGTGTAGGGAGCGTCGCCAAACGGCAAGGCGTCATGAACCCTGAAAATACCGTCTTCGCGATCAAGCGCCTCATGGGGCTTGCTTTCGACGCGGAGCCCGCGCAGAAGCACGCACGTTTGGTTCCATACAAGGTCGTCGAGAGCGAGCGGGGCGATGCTTGGATCCAAATCGACGACCACCAATACTCGCCGCCTGAGATCTCGGCGCTGGTGCTCGAAAAGATGCGCGAGGTCGCTGAGGCGTATCTCGGAGAGAAGGTCGACGAAGCGATTGTGACGGTGCCCGCGTACTTCAACGACGCCCAACGCTCGGCCACCATCGCGGCCGGCAAGATCGCAGGCCTCGAAGTCCGGCGCATCATCAACGAGCCCACGGCAGCTGCACTCGCGTATGGATTCGAAGAAAAAGAGGGAAAGCGCGTCGCGGTCTACGATTTGGGCGGAGGAACGTTCGACATTTCGATCCTGGAGATCGCAAACGGCGTCTTCAGCGTCAAATCGACTGCCGGTGACACGCACCTCGGGGGCGAGGACTTGGACAACGAGCTCGTCGAAGAGCTCGCGCGTCGCTTTGAAGCCAGCTGCGGTATCGACGTGCGGAAGGATCGCGTTGCACTTCAGCGCCTCAAAGAGCAGGCCGAGAAGGCCAAGCACGAGCTCTCCTCATCGTTCGAAACCGAGATCAACCTGCCGTTCATCGCATCGGACGACTCGGGTCCAAAGCATCTCGAGACCAAGCTGAAGCGGAGCGAGCTCGAGATTCTGGTCTCCGAGATCATCGACCGAACGCTGGGACCCTGTAAGCAAGCGCTCGACGACGCCGGCATCAAGAAGGAAGACATCGACGAGATTCTGCTCGTCGGGGGCCAAACCCGGATGCCGATGGTTCAGTCCAAGGTGACCGACTTCTTTGGGAAAAAGCCTCATAAGGGCGTCAATCCCGACGAGGTCGTGGCCATGGGCGCAGCGCTTCAGGGTGCGGCGCTCACCGGCGAAGTCGAGGAGGTGCTCCTTCTGGACGTCACGCCACTGAGCCTGGGCGTAGAAACTGGTGGTGGCGTGTTCCACAAGCTGATTCCGCGGAACACCACCGTCCCGACGAGGGCGAAAGAGGTCTTCACCACGAGCGTCGACAACCAGAGCTTCGTTCCCATTCACGTGATGCAAGGCGAGCGCGAAATGGCGGAGGACAACAAGTCGCTGGCCAAATTCGAGCTTGCCCCGATCCTCCCTGCACCACGCGGGGTCCCAGAGATCGAAGTGACGTTCGACATCGACGCGGACGGTGTCGTCAACGTGAGCGCGAAGGATCTCGGAACCGGTCGCGAGCAAAACATTCGTGTCGTCGCTTCGAGCGGGCTCACGGAGAAAGACATCGAGTGCATCATCGGCGAAGCCGACGCATACAAGACGACGGACTCGAAGCGGCGCGAGCTCGCGGAGCTGCGCAACGCTGCGGAGGCCCTGCTGTATACCAGCGAACGCGCGGTCGCTGAGTGTCGCGAGCTCGTTCCCGAAGACGTGATCGCCCAAGTCGAGTCAGACATCGAGACCTTGCACCACTGCATACATGCGGGGGATGCAATCGCGATCCGCGACGCGCTGGAGACGCTCGAGCTGAGCGCCTACAAAATCGCCGAGGCGATGTACGGCAACGTCGACCTCGACGCGCCGGCCGAGGGCGAAGCTCAGTCAGACTCGTGAGCGCGCCAGAACGGGCCTCTGCCAGCGGTGCGGAGTGGCTGGCACGAATGCGCTGGGGAGCGTTGCTGATCCAAGCATCGGCGATCCTCATCGCGAGCGCCGCCTTGGGAGTGGCGCTTCCGCTTGTGCCGATGTGCGCGCTCGTCGGGCTTGGCGCCCTATCGAACCTGTGGCTGGCTTCGCGCAAGGACGAAGCCGGTCATCTGGGCGCATTCTTGGTCGTGGACGTCATCCTGCTGACTGGCTTGCTCTATCTTTCGGGTGGTCCGACGAACCCCTTCAGCATCATCTACGTGGTGTATCTCGCGATGTCCGCGGTCATGCTCACGCCCAGGTGGACATGGGCGATCGCCGCGCTGTCGATCGTCTCGTTCGCGACCTTGTTCCTCGTTCACGTCCCTAGCGAGCACCTGGGTCATGCGGGACACGAAGGTGGTTTTCAGACGCATCTCTACGGGATGTTCATCGCGCTGGCCTTGGCGGTGGCTCTGATCACCTATTTCGTGAGCCAGCTCTCGCTCGAGCTACGCCGCCGCGAACGCGCGCTAGCCGAAGCAGAAGAGCGCACGCACCGATGGGGCAAGCTCGCTTCGATCGCGACGCTGGCGGCCGGCGCCGCCCACGAGCTCGGAACGCCGCTCGGAACGATCGCCGTCGCCGCCAAGGAAATGGAACGTCAAGCGAGACACGTACCCGGTGCGGAGGCATTGGTAGAAGATGCTGAGCTCATTCGCGAAGAGCTCGAGCGATGCCGTCTTGTGCTCGATCGGATGGCGGCAGCGGGCGGCGAGCACGTGGGAGAGGTTTCGAGCCTCTTCCCGGTCGAGTCCCTATTCTTCGAGGTGCGCGCCCGATTGGCGCCAGAGCAGGCCAGGCGCTGGGTCACCAGCACGGCGATCGACGAGATCGAGGCGCCCAAGGACGCCCTCGTGCAGATGGTGGAGAACATCGCACGCAATGGTTTCGATGCCTGCGAATCGGGCCGCGTGTCGCTAGACGTCCGTGCCGTACCGGGCGGAGTGGAGCTTCGCTTCGTCGATGAAGGCCATGGGATGGACGAGCGTGCCGCAAAGCGCGCGACCGAGCCGTTCTTCACGACGAAAAACACGGTCGATCGCATGGGTCTGGGCTTGTTCCTCGCGCGGACGCTCGTAGACTCGCTCGAGGGCCGGCTGGCGATCGAGTCGGCGACCGGTGAAGGGACCTCGATCGTGATTGTACTTCCTCAAGACCGATGACCGACGCACACGAAAACGCCGCACCAAAGCCATCGATCCTGCTCGTGGACGATGACGAGCGGCTGCGCGCTCGCATGGCACGTGCATTCACGGCCCGCGGTTACGAAGCCCGGGAAGCAGATGGCTACGACGCCGCAATTGCGATCGCCGAGCTCGAGAGCACCGAATACGCAGTCGTAGACCTCCGAATGCCAGGCAAGTCTGGATTGGAGGTCGTTCGGGAGCTGCACCGGATCGACCCGGCGACCAAGGTGGTGGTGCTGACTGGATACGGAAGCATCGCAACCGCTCTCGAAGCGGTTCGCTTGGGCGCGACCCACTATCTCACCAAGCCAGCGGACGTCGACGAGGTCATCGCCTCCTTCGATCGAAAGGTCGCGGAAGACGAATCCGGGCTCGACGCGAAAACCGAGGGAGAACCGCAGACTCCATCGCTGGCTCGGGTCGAATGGGAACACATCCAACGCGTACTGACAGACTGTGGCGGGAATATCACCAAAGCCGCGGAAAGACTCGGTATTCACCGTCGCTCACTGCAGCGAAAACTCTCGAAATTCCCGATGCGGCGCTGAGCGGCTGCGACGATTTGCCACGTACAAATCGGAGCCGTCCGTATCTAAGCTCCGGCAGTGAAGGGTGGTTGGGTGATCGCGGCACTAGCCGCGTCGGTGTGGTTCGCTGCAAAGGCATATGCCTGCGGAACCTGTGCGGTTGGCGACCCGACCCTCACGGTCGTGGGAATGGAGCAGCCGTTGGGCAAGCGAGTCCGCACCTCGGCAACTCTGCGCTACCGGAACGATCGCATCGGCGTGGCCGCGGTCGATGAGATGCTCCTATCTGAGCAGCGCATGGAGCTCGCAGGCGCGTACTCGCCATCGGATCGATGGACCCTTTCGCTGATGATGCCGGTAGTCCATCGCCTGGTGACCGCCGTCAATCTCGCGGAGTTCGACATCTGGGCCCCAGGAGATCTGGAATTTCGAGCGCGAGCCGTGATCTGGCGCGATCGAAAATTCGCGCCGCGACACTTGGTCAGCCTGATCGGGGGTCTCGAGTTTCCAACGGGCTCGGTCGAACGAGATGCGGAAGGCACACCGCTACCCTTGGAGTTCCAGGCGGGCACCGGCTCTTGGGACCCCATCGCAGGCGCTTCGTACGGCATGTTCCACGATCCTTGGGCGCTCTACGTCGCGTCGGTCGGGATCTTTCCTACCGTAGGCACGGCGGACACGGATGTTGGCGCGAGCTTTCGACAAACGCTGCTCGTGCAAATCCAGCCGTGGAACTTCTTGGCGTTTCAGCTGGGCACCGAGTTCAGATTCGATCAACCGAGCTACATCGGCGAAGTCCGCGATCCCAACACCGGCGGACACATCACCTACGGCAGCTTGGGCCTGATTGGATTGCCGCACGAGAAGCTCGTGCTGCATTTCACAGTCGCAGTTCCGATGATTCAACGTCTGGACGGGGACCACAGGGAAGGTCTCGCGATCACTGCAGGGCTGATCTATGACATCTAGACTACTCACGGTCATCGTGCTGCTGAGCGCGGCAGCGCTTCCTCAGTGCATGGATGTGACCGACGGGATCGAGGTCGATGTCGCTTACCAGCCCGCGGCAACGACCGCAGCGATCCGAACCGACATGGGATACGCCGTGCGCCTCGAGCGCGCCCTGATCGCCGTCGGCAAAGTCGAGCTGATCCGATGTGACAATTATGTCGCGGATCTCTGGAATCTGATCGTACCGGCGAGGGCCAGAGCCCACGAGCTCAGCACACCAACGAGCCTCGGCGTGCCGCTGATCATCGACCTGATGGAGAGCGCGGGTGTGCCGCTATTCGCTGGAACGCTTCGGCCGCCGCCCGGCCGCTACTGCGGCATCCGGGTTCTCGGGATGCCCGCCGACCAGGACACAGAAGGTTTAACCGCGGAAACCCTGGACATGATGCATCATAGCGTCCTGATCTCGGGACGGGTCGAGGACGAGTCCACGGGCGAGGAGACCCCTTTGCTCGCGCGAATTTCGGAGATTCTCGAATGTGAGATGCTCTTCGATCGGCCCCTGGTCTTCGAGGGCCCGGTTTTGGAAAGCGTCTCCATTCAGATTGACCAGCGGACATGGTTCGATGGCATTGATTTTGCACCGCAAGACTCAGTGGCGGTGCACCAACAGATAACCGAAAACGTACGGTCGTCGTTGAAGGCAGCACTTTCGAATTGGGGTGCCGACCTCTAGAGACCGCAGGGAAATAGCAGATGAAGAAAAGCATGATCTTGGTGGCAGCGCTTGCTTCGGCGGGCTTTGGTTGTGACAGCAGCAGCGGAGGAGACGCCTCCCAGTCCGTGGCGATCGCCTTCGAGGCGATGGTAGGAAGCGAAGTGTTCGTATGCGGAACCACGTATGACAATCTCGGCGCAGACGACAGCTCGATCGAAGTGAGCGACTTCCGATTCTACGTCCAGGACATCGAGCTCAGGAACGCCGACGGGGACTACGTCGCGGTCGAGCTCGATACGGACAACAACATCTGGCAGGTCGACAACGTCGCGCTTCTGGACTTCGAAGAGGGTTGCACCAACTTCGGTGACGCGGGAACGAACCGCGTAGTGACGGGAACCGTTCCCGAAGGCAGCTACGACGGCCTGCGCTTCAAGATGGGCGTGCCCTTCGAGCTCAATCACGCAAACCCGGCCACAGCGGAACCGCCGCTCAACCTCACGTCGATGGAGTGGAACTGGCAGGGTGGCTATAAGTTCCTTCGGATCGACACGGGGGACTCCAGCGAGACCACCTGGCGCATGCACCTCGGCAGCACGGGTTGCGACGGCGATCCCTTTGCGGGTGGAACGACGACGTGCGCGGCGCCGAACCGCGTCGATGTCGAGCTCGATCCGTTCGATCCAGAGAGCGACACGGTCGTCGCCGACTTCGCTCAACTTGTCGCAGGCGCCTCCCTCGACGTGAACCAGCCGGAAACCCCGGTTGGTTGCATGGCCGGGCCGACCGACGGCGATTGCGCTGCCCTCTTCGAGAACCTCGGA
>DASRZF010000352.1:0-2775 GCA_035686645.1 Polyangiales bacterium | reverse complement strand
GTTCGCATGAGCGGAATGACGGGAATCGAGCTTTGCGCGGAGCTCAAGGCCCGCTCGTCCCTGGCGACCGTGATCCTGATGAGCGCTTACGGGTCGGTGGACCTCGCGATCGACGCCATGAAAGCCGGGGCGTACGACTACATCTCCAAGCCCTTCAAGCAGGACGAAGTTCTGCTCGCGCTGACGAAAGCCGAAGAACGGGAATCGCTCCGCCGTGAGAACCGTGCGCTCAAACAGGCGATCCGCAAGGAGCAGACCTTCCACGGGATCCTCGGCAAGAGCGAGGCGATCGAAAAAGTGTTCGCGACCATCGGCAAGGTCGCCGACTATAAGACGACGGTTTTGATCCAAGGCGAGAGCGGGACCGGTAAAGAGCTCGTGGCGCGTGCGCTTCACGATGGCGGCCCGCGTAAGAATAAGCCGTTCGTTCCGCTCAACTGCGGCGCGATCCCGGAGACCCTCCTAGAGAGTGAGCTGTTCGGCCATAAGAGAGGCGCTTTTACGGATGCGCATGCCGACAAGAAGGGGCTCTTCGCCGAGGCGCATCAGGGCACGCTCTTCCTAGACGAGATCGGAGAGCTGCCGCTTACGCTACAAGTGAAGCTCTTACGGGTGCTGCAAGAGGGTCGCATGCGGCCTCTTGGGACCGCCCAAGATCAAGAAGTCGACGTGCGCGTAATTGCGGCGACGGTACGCGACCTCCGCCGGGAGGTAGAGGAGAACCGATTTCGAGAGGACCTCTTCTATCGCTTGAACGTGCTGCAGATCAACGTGCCGCCGCTCCGCGATCGACGCGATGACATCATGCTTCTCGTCGAGCACTTCATCGAGCGGAACAACCTGCGGCTCGGCACCAAGATCCGCGACATCGACCAGCGCACCCGCAAGCTGCTGCTCAACTACCCCTGGCCCGGTAACGTGCGCGAGCTCGAGAACACGATCGAGCGTGCCGTGGTGTTGGCGGAGGGCGAGACGATCACCGTGCTCGACCTGCCCGAGCGATTGCGGGAGCCGGCCGATCCGGTCGCCGCGAGCCTCTCGACTGGGGAGCTCTCCATCAAGAAAACCTCGCGTTTCATGGAGGAAACGCTGATTCGGCGGGCTCTCGAGAAGACCGGCGGCAACCGGACCTCGGCCTCGAAATTGCTCGAGATCAGCCACCGCGCTCTCCTTTACAAAATCAAAGATTATGGGATTCAGTAGCCGCCAGTGGATAATCGGGAATGGCCTGGGAAAGAGGAGCGTTGATCTCGTGATGTGCTGTATGCGTAGGGCCCTGGCCACGATGGCGTTGTCTGCATCGCTCCTTGCGGCGGTCGGTTGCACCAAGAACATCCCGAATACGACCGTGAAGGACACCCCGGAGAACCGGGCGGTGATCACCTTCATGGAGAATTACCGGAACGCGGTGGAATCGAGGGATGTGGGAGCGCTTCTGGCGATGGCGCACCCCCAGTACCTGGATGACAATGGCACCCCTACGGGTGATGACGACCTCGACTACAGGGCCCTCCAAAGGAAGCTCTCACGTTGGCGGGAGCGGGTCACCGACGTTCGTTATGAGATCAAGTACCGCACAATCACTAGGGAAATGGACCGTGTGATGATCGCCTACCGGTACAGCGCCAGCTTCCGGATCGCCTATGATGAAGAGGATCAGCGCTGGTCGCGTCGCATCGGTGAGAACCGGCTGGTCCTCCTTTATGATGACATTGAACGCCGGTACTATGTGCTCTCTGGTATGTGAAATTTTGCGTTCTTATTGAACACACATGCGAATTCGCGCTACGATCGGGTCGATGACAAGCTGGAAAGGGCGCAGCTGAGTGTCCCTGCCCACAAGCAAAGAAGCCCATGAGATTCGAGTGCGATAGCTGCCACGCCAAGTACAAGATCTCGGACGAAAAAGTTCGGGGTCGCGTCGTTCGCTTCCCGTGTCGGAAGTGCAATCACAACATTCTGATCGACGGCCGTCGAGGTGATCCCGATGTCACTGTTCCGGCTGGCGCAGCATATGGCTTTCAAGAGGTGGCGCGAACCTCAGAGCCGGTGTCGCCCTTTGGGCACGAAGCGCCAACCGCGCGCACAC
Organism: Polyangiales bacterium; assembly: GCA_035686645.1. Classification (GTDB taxonomy): domain Bacteria; phylum Myxococcota_A; class Polyangia; order Polyangiales; family Houyiibacteriaceae; genus SG8-38. Next base: position 686 of record DASRZF010000352.1, on the reverse strand, counting down.
GGCGAACCTCGTCACCAGTTCGCAGGCGTCCACCGTCGGTGCCTCCGCGCCGCCCGTCCGCGCAGTCGCGAAGACTGTCCTCGGTACCGGCTGCGGCAAGCAGTGCGTTCGTTGGTCAGCATCCCGGCTTGACGCCACCAGTACCGGTTGCCACCGGACCTGTGGTGAGAAAAAGCGGCGCTCCCGAGTGGCACGTTTCGATCAACGACGTTCCGGTGGGTCCGGTTCATCTCGAAGAAATGGGACACAAGATCGACGCCGGCGCAGTGAGCGAGTACTCGCTGGTTTGGCGTGAGGGTTTCGAGGAGTGGCGCCCGCTTGCGACGGTACCGGCGCTGATGGCCTTGTTGCACGAACGCCGACACTCGGGTCCACCTCCGCGTAGCTCGTTCTCCTCGATGCCACCGTTCGTCGATTCGCGCACCTCGGTCGACGACTCCGTGGCCTTTGCTGCAACGGTCGCGGCGGCTGAAGCTCGCTCGAGCTCTGGCATGGCCATGGGCATGGACTTCACCCCGCTTGCCGATTCGCTCCAACCCGAAGGCTCGGAGCCGGACATGTTTAGAGAGATGTCGCAGCCGCCGGCGCCCCTCGGCCCATCCGATGTCTTTGGCTCTTCGCCTCAGCTCGGTTATTTTTCAGGCTTCCCGGCAGGGCCGGACGAGACCGTCGCCGTGCCCTCCGCG
>DASRZF010000351.1:0-2013 GCA_035686645.1 Polyangiales bacterium | reverse complement strand
TAGTCGCAACCCGTGCCGGAGAATCCTGGAGGCAAATGGCGATCACCGAGCCGGGTGTTGGCACAGCCTGGGAGCCGGACGTGGCGATTGACCCGGTCACGGGCAATTACCACGTGACCTGGCTCGACCTTCGCAACGGTGGACGACCGAAGCCTTGGGTTGCCCGGAGTGAGGACGGGGAAAGCTGGGAGACGCGCCAGGTCGACCCCGGCAACGCCGTCGTCGACAACCCGCGGGGAGACGCCGCGTTTCCTAAGATCTCGGCACGCGATGGTTCGGTGTTCGTGGCGTTCTCGGATTTTAGGGAGTTCAGTTGGGACGTCTATCTGTCGGCGAGCGGGGATGGTGGATTGACGTTTGCGCCAGCAACTCGAATCAATCCCCGCGCGAAGGATGTCATCCCGGTTCCGAGCGCTGACCCGATCGAATCCGAGCGTATCCATGGAGACATAGCCATCGCACTCGACTCGTCTGGGCGGCCGAGCGTCGCATGGACGGAGCGGCAAGACCGGCGCTACGAGAGCCGGATTCGAGTGTGGCGCGAAGGCGAAACGGCAAGGGTCGACGATGCGCCCGGCACCATCGATGCTTGGCGTCCGTCTCTGGCTACGGACGGCCTGGGCCAGGTGCTCACGGTGTGGCAAGACATGCGCGAGGGCACGAATCAGATCCGCTTCGCTCAAACTGCGGGACCCTCGCTCGAGCCCAACGCGAGTGTGCGTATCGACGATGCTGCGCCGGCTACCCATCTCTACGCCCCACAGATCGCGAACCACGGCGAGCAAATTCTCGTGGCTTGGGAGGATCCGCGTTCCGGATACGCTCGAGTGCGCATTTCGGCGAGCGACTAGAGCCGGCGTAAGAAATCGAAGTATGCGTGAGCCACCTCGGCGGGAGCCTCTACCTGAGGGTAGTGTCCAACGCGCGGGAGCTCCACGGTGAAGTGATCTCGACTGACTACCTCGCGGTATCGCGAGACCATGTGCGCGCCCGAAACTGGGTCGATCGATCCGTTGATCAAGCCGATTGGAGCTCGACTGTCTTGTAGGGCACGGACCCATCGTTGGCGATGCTTCTTCCGGTCGCTCATGTAGCTGATCAGATTGTGAAAGCAGTGCCTTCCGCCGTTGTAGTTGATCAAGTTCCAGAAGCTCTCGAGCTGCGCGGAGGATGGCTTCGTGTCCGGGCCGAAGACCGCACTGAACGACTTGTCGAATGTGCGCTTCGTGGTCAGCTGGTTGATGAGCGGGCCGAGGCGGCTCAGAAGAAGCTTCTGGATCAAGCGTGCCCGATGCGTCTCAGGGAAGAGGCCTCCGTTGAGAAAGCAGACTGACAGCCAAGTACCCTCGCCGCTTCCTTCGTTCTGCCTGGCTAGCAACTCCTGCGCGACCGTGTCGCCGTAGTCGTGTGCGAGAACATGAAACTTCGCGAGCTTGCGTTCGGCGATCAGGGCTTCGCAGAGGTCCGCCTGCTCCATGATGCTGTACTCGTGCGGGTTCGGCTTGTCGCTGAAACCGAATCCGAGCATGTCGAGAGCCACCAAGCGGTGGGATTCGTTGAGCAACGGCCAGATGCGTTCCCAATCCCAGGAAGCGGTAGGAAACCCGTGGATGAGAAAGATCACGGGTTTGTCGAGCTCGCCGGAATCGACGCAAAAGATCTTGCGGTCCATCAAGCGGGCGACGTGCCCGCGTTCGCGCCATTGCTCGATCGAAATCGACATGCTGGATCCGAGGCTAAACGAGATCGCCGCGAATAGCACGAGCGTGAGCGAACCATGGAGTCATTGGACGCGCGGTTCTCATTGACAGCGCCGCGAAGTGCTGGAGAGTATCGCGACCGAACGAAGGACATCAAGGATGGCGCAATCTGCATTCGTGACCGGGGGCACCGGGTTCATTGGGATCAATCTGATCGAGCGCCTCGTGAACCAAGGCTGGAACGTAACGGCACTTCACCGCGCCACGTCGGACCTCACGTATTTGAAGCGATTCCCAATTGAACTGGCAGAGG
>DASRZF010000350.1:0-3486 GCA_035686645.1 Polyangiales bacterium | reverse complement strand
ATCGCGTCTATTGCTGGCTGATCGAGGAGCTTGGGATTCATCCGGACCACATCGTCATCGGCGGCGAGTCGGCGGGCGCAGGCCTCACGCTATCCACCTTGGTTTCGCTGCGCGACGCGGGCCTCCCTTTGCCTGCCGGCGCAGTATTGGTCTCGGGCTGGTTCGACCTGGATTCCCGCAGCACCTCCATGCAGTTCAACAGCCACTACGATTTCGTCACCCGAATCGGAATCCGGACGATGGCCAAACGCTTTGCCCCGAGGTCCGAGCACGGCAACCCTTTGGTGTCACCCGTGCATGCGGACATGAGTGGCTTGCCCGCGTTGCTGATCCAAGTTGGAGCTGCAGAAACCTTGCTAGACGACAACCTCCGCGAAGCGGAGGCGGCGCGTTCAGCAGGTGTCGAGGTCAAGCTCGAGGTCTGGCCCGACATGATCCACGCCTGGCATGTGTTCGCTCCCATGCTCGAAGAGGGGCGTCGCGCGATCGCCCGGATCGGCGAATTTGTGAAGGAACGCACAGCACTTGCGGACCCTGCCGGGCTTGACGCAACGCGGCTCTGACCTCAGCTTTCTTACAGCTGGCATCCATCAGGGCTTCATCCCGTAATCAAGCGAAGCTCGAGGGTGACCGGTTCGAACACTGGAGGCTGACGTGGCGCAAGCAATCAATCGCTATCGTGCGGATCTACGGGACTTTCGCTTTCTGTTCTTCGAGCAGTTCGATCTGCCCGCAGTTCTTGGAAAAGAGCCGTACTCCGAGTGGAGCGCTGACGAGTGCAACATGGTGCTCGACGAGGTTTATCGGTTCGTCTGCGATGTGACCGGCCCGCTCAACGGAACGGGAGATGCGCAAGGCTGCCGAATCGAGGACGGTCGCGTCATCACGCCCGATGGTTTCAAAGAGGCTTGGGACAAGACCTGGGAAGCGGGCTGGCGAACGATTGCCTCGCCTTCGCGCTGGGGCGGCCAAGACGCACCGAACATGATCGGCTCCTTCGTCGAGGAGATGATGTGCGGCGCGAACACCGCGTTCACGATGTACACCGGCCTCACGCTCACCGCAGCAGAGCTCATCATGGAGTTCGGGACCGAGGAGCAGAAGCAGAAGTACGTTCCCAAAATGATGAGCGGTGAGTGGACCGGGACCATGTGTCTCACCGAGCCGCACGCCGGCTCCGACGTTGGCTCCGCCTCGAGCGGTGCCACGCGCAACGACGACGGCACGTACAATGTCCGAGGCACCAAGATCTTCATCAGTGCCGGAGACAACGACCTCGGCACCAACGTGATTCATCTCGTGCTCGCGCGCATCGAAGGTGCGGAGGCTGGCACGAAGGGGCTTTCGCTCTTTCTCGTGCCGCGGGTACGGATCAACGAAGACGGGTCGCTCGGGGAGCTCAACGACGTCCATGTTCCTTCGATCGAGCACAAAATGGGCATCAACGCCTCGGCTACTTGCGTGATGCAGTTCGGTGACGAGGACGCATGCATCGGTGAAGTGGTCGGCGGTGTGGAGCACCAAGGCATTCGTCAGATGTTCCACATGATGAACGCCGCGCGCATCGGGGTTGGGATTCAAGGGCTATCCGTAGCCTCCGCCGCTTACCTGAGTGCGCTCGAGTACGCCCGCGAGCGCAAGCAGGGCGCGAGCATCAAGCAATTCAAGGACGCGAACGCTCCCCGCGTTCCCATCCTCGACCACCCGAACATTCGTCGGGACCTTCTTGCAATGAAGGCGCGGGTCGAGGGGATTCGCGCGCTAGTGATGAAGCTCTCGAGCCATGGCGATCGTCTCCGTGCGACGCAGGGCAAGGACGACGAGTCCGAGGCCTACCACAAGGGCCAGGTGGATCTTCTCACCCCACTCGTGAAGGCCTACGGCACCGACGCGGCGTTCGAGGTGTCGAGCCGCGCCATCCAGGTTTATGGCGGCCACGGCTTCCTGAAGGACCATCCGGTCGAGCAGTACTGCCGCGATTCCAAGATATTCCAGATCTACGAGGGCACGAATTTCATTCAATCGATGGACCTCGTGAGCCGGAAGCTCGGCCAGGCCGGCGGAGCCAACACTCAGGCGTTCCTGATGGACATCCAGAATTTCATCACGGAGAACAAAGACACCGAGGAGCTGAAGCAGGGCATCGGCCACCTCCAGGCCGCGCACGAAGCGGTGGCTGCGTCGGTCATGCAGTTCATCGGATGGTTCAAGGGCGGCAAGTTGGAGCACATTCCGCTCGGCGCAGAGGACTTCCTCACCATCATGAGCGATCTGGCCGTAGGCTGGTTGCTGCTCGACCAGGCATCCATTGCGCTGAAGAAGCTTCCGGAAACCTCGGAGACCCACCCGGACCATGCTTTTTACGCGGGCAAGAAGTTCTCTGCGCAGTACTTCGCGAACAACGTGCTCTCGACCTTGCCGAGCCGCGTGCAACGACTGAGTGAAATCGATACGCTTCCCGTCGAAATCCCGGACGAAGCGTTTGCCACCATCTGAGCGTATGACGACTCCGGACTGCCGGGTCTACTTGGCTCTCGCGTTCTTGGCTTGGCAGTCCGCGCAGAAGCCGTAGAGCTCGAGCTTGTGCCGCACCAGCTTGAAACCCTTGCGAGCGGCTACTTTGTGCTGCAGCTCTTCGATCCCCTCGTCCTCGAATTCGATGATCTTTTCGCACTCGACGCAGATCAGATGGTCGTGATGCTCGTCGGCCCAGGCGACCTCGTAGCGTGATACGCCGTCTCCAAAGTGTCGCTCGAATGCGAGCCCGCACTCCTTCAAGAGCTTGAGCGTGCGGTACACGGTGGCGTAGCCGATCTTGGGCTCCTCGACGCGCACCTTGTCGAGAAGGTCCTCGATCGACAGGTGATCGCTGCTCGCGAAGAACATCTCGGTGACGAGGCGGCGCTGCTCGGTCGACCGCAGACCGTGCTTGGTCATGTAGTCGTTCAAGCGAGCACGGAGTTGCTCGACGTCGTGTTCGGCGGTGGCTCCCATTCGCGCTCTATATCCCCACCGTTCCTAAGGTAAGATCTCGAACTTGTCCATCCCCATCACCCGACAGGAACGACAATTCAACCGATTCGCCTGGGCGATCCGAATGTCGCCGTTGCTCGTCGCGATTATCCTCGCAACGCTCTGGATCGCGGGGACCCCCCCAGAGGTTCCCGATCTTCGTTTGAGTGCGCCGCTCGTCGCGCAACCCGGAACCAGCATTGGGCTCCGTGCGTGGCAACTGGCCGAAGACGAGAACGGATCTCCGGTCATCCTGGCACCTGGCGTGCTGGTCGAGCTCCAAAACGAAGTCGGCCTCGTCCTTGCGACGACAGAGCTCGTGGAGTCCCTCGTGCAGGGACGTGAAGGCCGGCTGAGCATTCCCGCCGGGGTCGACGAGGTGCTGACCTTGGTCGCACACGCAGAAATCGACGGACGCGACGTCTCGGTCGAGCGCGCCCTCTATGTGCAGGAGGGGATCGAATCTCGCCTTCC
>DASRZF010000349.1:0-6937 GCA_035686645.1 Polyangiales bacterium | reverse complement strand
TGGCTACGGAGGTGCGTTGAAGACCGGGATGAGGGCCGCCTCGCGTCCGTACGTGGCATGGTTCGATGCCGACAACGAGCATCGCGTCGAGGATCTCGAGCGCATGGTCGAGCGAATCCAGAGCGAATCCCTCGCCGCCGTAATCGGCCGGAGACCGAAAGCCGGGCCTTCGGTTGTCCGCAACTATGGAAAATCGGCGATCCGCATGCTGGCCCGAACGCTGGGCGTCCGCCTCGGCAAGGACCTCAATTGCGGCCTCCGAGTGTTTCGCAGGTCGGTCATCCTCCGCTACCTTTCGCTTCTTCCCGATTCGTTTAGTGCCAGCATGACGAGCACGATGGTCCTCATCGAAGAGGGGTACCCGTTCGCATTCGAAGAGATCGACGTCGAAGAGCGCATCGGCACGAGCAAGGTGAAGCTTGGCGACGGCTTCTCGACGATGGCGCTGGTTCTCCGAATGGTGATGCTGTTCGCACCACTCCGTATCTTCCTGAGTTTCGGAGGCTTCTTCCTCCTGAGTGGGACGGCCTACGGCATCGTGCGTGCGATTCTCAGCGGACGGGGTCTCCCGGTGGCTGGTCTCCTGCTCATCGTTACCGGCGTCCTGCTCGTCATGTTTGGCCTCGTTGCGGACCAGATCAGCCGTATGCGTCTCACGCAGATCGGCGGGCCTGCCCCCGATGACTACGAGGAGGTGTCGAATTCACCGGCCGAACGAGGCGAGCCCGCACTAGTCGACGACGGCGCGGACCATGAGGCCCCAACCTAGACGGCGTATCCCTGGAACCTCTGCCAGCCCGTCATCCAGTTTCATCAGAACCGGCGCCAGCGCGTTCAGCGGCAGAATTTTGCCAAAGTTTGTGATGTCGGGAAATCCGAGCAGCGGGTATGCCACGTAACCCATGTGGTGAACCGCATCGATCCGAAAGTAGGGTGAGAGAATCTCGCGCATCTGACCTGCGGTGAAGTTCTTGTGGTCCTCGTCGAAGTGAGAAGATCCGCGCAAGAGACGACGCGGGAGTTCGGAGATCAGCGTCCGGTTGGGGTCGAGAGCGATGACGACCCCGCCCGCGCGAAGGACTCGAGCCATCTCGCGCGCGCCGGCCCCAGGGTCGGGTAAGTGGTGAAGCAAGCCACGCGCGAAGACGAGATCGAAGCTGTCCTCCGCAAAGGGCAAACGACACGCGTCGGCCTGCACCAGCGTGGTGGAGGACCCACAAGCGCTCAGTCGACGCTTGGCGTGGGCAAGCATCCCCAAGCTGATATCGGTGCCGATCAATTCGGTGCCCGGCAGGCCCTCGCGTGCGATCCGCTCCAAGAACACTCCATTCCCACAGCCGTTGTCGAGCACTCTGCCCTTCAAGTTGGAGAGCCCAAGCATCTGCTGAAGAGTGTGCTCATGATAGGCGCGCGCCCAGGGCAGCTTGTACCGCAGGTTTTCGTAGAAGTCCGTTACGTAGTCCTGGGTTTCGACCTCGCTCGCATTGATCGCGCTCTTCTGGCCGACCAGCTGAGGAATGCCATCGACGATCGGGTACCGCTCCGAGCAATGCTGGCAAACGAGTGCCATGCCCTCTTCGGCCCTGAGAGCCCCCTGGCAGTCAGGACATCGGGCGAAATCCAATAGCATCTCTACCTTTCATTCCTACACGCCAACCGTAGCGCCGCGTCGTCGCGCGAACAATCCGTCCAACCGCGCCGGCTGTGGGGCCTGAATCATACAAGATGAATCAGCGCACCTGGGAGCAGACTTCACTGGGCTCGCCCATCGGGATCAAACTGAGAGCCGAATTTCGCGGTACTGGCTCGTTATGTCGCGTTGCGGTGCACCCAAGACCGCCTTTGTTTCGCCTATCCGCCCGCTGGAGCCGTCCGAACGCACAACAATGGCTTGCGCGATCTCGTTTGGAGAGCGAGGTTGAGCCAGATTGATCCGATCGCTCCACCTCGCGATTCCCATGATTGCCGTCTTGGTGGTGGCGGTCGCCAACCCAGAGCGCGGTCTTGCGGAGGGTTCACCCATAAGGGCTCTCGTGGGCACGTTCGCATATGCGGGCTCGTCGGAGCGCGGCCGCATCATGATCGACCGCGCGATCGAGCTGGCGACCGAAGAAATGGGCTTTCTCAGAGAATCTATTGCGTCGGATCGCCTCCAAGAGAAGACCGCGATCGCACCGCGTATCGTCATCGCTCAAGAGAAGAACATGGTCACAGTCGAGTTTCAGGGCGCGACGTATCGCAGTCGGATCAATGGCGGCTGGGTCACTGCGACGAGCCCCGGAGGCGAGTCGATCAGTGTTCGTCACCGAATTCGGGGTGACAAGCTCGTCCAGGATATTCGCACCCAAAAGGGGCGGCGCGTCAATCTCTTCCGCGCCCGGGGCAAGGACCACTTGAACCTCGCCGTCGTCATTTCGAGCCCTCATCTTCCCGAAGATGTTCGCTACGACTTGACGTACAGAAGGGTGGAATAGCTTTCTTAGCTCATTGGGCCCAGTCGGGAGTCCGAATTTCGCGGCGCTAGCTCGCTATGCCGAGCTGCGGTGGACCCAAGACCACCTTTGTTTCGCCTATCCGCAGATGCTCCGACACGACCTTGCCGTCTTTGAACGGCACGTCGACGAACCGCTCGTTCCGGCCCTCGACAAGGCGAGCGTCGTTCACTAAACGTCCCCGGAGGATTCTCGGGGCTCTGCATGCGAATAGAATCTCTAGTCGGCTTTCTCGTCTGTGTGGTGGCGCTCTCCGCTCATGCCCAGAATGGATGGACCCGAGGCTGGCGTACGACCCCGCCGAGTACGGTATGCCGGAGGATTGGGTTCCCGGGGATTATTCGAGAGCGCCGCGGCGTATCTACCAGGACAACTTCGCAGTGAACGAAGCCTTTCAGGGATGGCGTCCACATGTCGTGATACCCAACGGTATTGGAGATCGGTCGACCACGAATATGGCGATCAGCGTATGGCCTGATGGTTGGGTCGCCTACTCAGAGACGTTCTATGCCAAAGTAGAAGCGCCGATGGATTTACGGCGATTCCCATTCGATGTACAGGATCTAGAGATCTTCTTTCATCCATTCATCTACCAGCGGGATGAGATCGTGCTGGTCCCCGACGACAGGCTTGCGCGCACCTGGAACCAGAACCTCGGGATTGCTGACTGGTCACGAGAGTCCGTCCTCATGAAAGAAAGGTCGACCGAAATTGCCTACTTCGACGATTCGCGTTCGGCGATATCCGAATTCGTGGTCACCTTGCGGATCTAGCGCAGGCCGACGCACTTCCTGATCAGCATCATCTTCCCGATGATCATACTCGTCGGCCTGACATGGTGCGTTTTCTGGATGGACAACGAGTCGCTGTCTAGCCGCGTCAACATCACGTTCATCGGTATATTGAGCGTTGTTGCGTACTATTTTGTCATCCTCGATAACGTCCCGGAGGTCAGTTATCTGACGCTCGTCGATGCCTTCATCATCTCCACTTTCCTGATCCTCGCTGCGGGCGTCATACTCGGCGTGATCATGGAAACCTTGGGCCACTCTGGCCGTACAGAGCTCGGCGCCAGGGTGGATAGAATCTGCCGCTGGGCGTTTCCGACGGCCTACTTGTTCACCACCGCGGCTCTCGGAATCGTCTTCTTCAATCTGTATTGAGCGAGAATGGTGGCCACTGCGGCGACGGGTAGCCCCAGCAGAGCCGCCGCAAACCCTTCATACCTCGCGGCTCAGCACGGCGAGCAAGGCGCTTTCTCCACTCAAACCCCTCGGTATCCGCCGCCCACCCAGTCGAGGATCATCTGCGCAAACTCCTCGGGCTTGTCCTGGTAGGAGAAGTGGCCGCAGCGCTCGAACACCTGAAGCCGACTGCGCGGGAGGCGCTCATGCAGTCGATGGGCATTGTCCACCAAGAGGAACTCGTCGAGATCGCCCCAGACGATCAGTAGGGTGTTCGGTCGTGTCGCCGGTTCGGGGGCGCGGGCAACATCGGGCCCAGCTTCGAGGATCGCGACGAGCGCGAGTAACAAAATGAGAATTGATTGCATTGGCATCCCGCTCGGTGTTCGCGGCAGCACTCTAGCGGATACGCGATTTTGCGGTAGTCGTGAATGAGGAATCTATCCGCTTTCGGCTGTGCTCTGACTCGGCCTTGACGTTAGGTTGGCAGTCTGAGTACGAATGAGCACCTGGGCGCGAGCGCGCGCCCGCGTCGCGTTCGTTACAGGAAGAAATCTCATGGACAAAGCATTTCTTGCGAGGTCGGCAGTCGAGCGTCTCCAGGCGGTGTCTCGAGAGACTCTCTATCTTCACGGAGGCCTCGACCGGACACGTCCAGTCGTCGTGCAGGGGATGGTTACAGAACGCTGCAACTACCGCTGCGAGTACTGTGCGTTTGGGCGTAGGGAGTCGACCGCCGACGAGATCTCGAGCGAGGAATGGTGCGCCGCGCTCCTGACGCTTCGCGAGTTCATCGGACCCTTCCTCATCCAGTTCGCGGGAGGAGAGCCGTTCGTCAAGCGTGGCTTTCTCGACATCCTCGATTTCTGTCACGAACAAGGGATCCATTTTGGACTCATCACCAACGGCTCGGGACTGAGCGAGCGGAATTGTAGACGGTTGAGCAACGCGCGCCCGTTCAACGTCGACGTTTCGGTCGATGCCTCGCGGGCGGAAATCCATGACGCCGTGCGCGGCGTACCCGGGTCGCTTGAGAGCATCGAGGCTGGAGTCGGTCGGCTGCTTGAGGCGCGGCGCACGGTTGGCGCGGTCTTTCCCGTTCGCATTAAGACTACGGTCCATCGAAGAAACCAGGGGACGCTATCCGATCTAGTGCGTTGGGTGGAAGCGATCGGCGCGACGAGTGTGGACTTCAGTCCAGTCCGGCGGTGGACGCCGGAGGTCGAAGAGGATCTTTGGATTCGCGACTCCAAGAGCTTGCAGTCTCTGGAAAGGGAGATCGCGGAGCTCATTCGCTTGAAGCGGGCCGGGGCGCCTATCGAGACATCCGAGGAGAAGCTCTCTGCATTCGTCGATCATTTCGAGGACCGTGAGGGGTCGCTCGCCGTCTCGCCCTGCCGAGTTGGAATGCGGGAGTATCACATTCGCCCCAATGGGGACGTGAAGGTGTGTTGGTATCATCCCGCGATTGGCAACGTTCGTCGCGGAGATGCGAGGTCGATTTGGCACGGCGAAAAGGCGCGTGCGGTCCGTCTAAACACGGTGCAATGCGAGCTTTTCAAGGTTCATTCCTGCGCTCATTCCTGCCTCGGACACCAGCCGATTCGGAAGCTGGTAGCGAGGACCTGGATGTTGATGCGACACAGTGGACGCGGCGCAGCGCGAGACGCGCGCAAAGAAGGGTAAGCCTGCGAGTCCTGGGCCTCTCCTAGACCAGCGATGACGAGCACCCGACCGCTTCGCTCGAGGGGCGTGGTTCGACCGCGATTTGTCGGCACGCGCTCAGGAAGGCATATTTGTCACAATGAACCGGCGTTTCCAGCTGTTCTCGCAGCTCATCAAGCCATTCTCCGAGAAGTCTCGGAAGCGCCGAATGAAGATCTTTGCCGAGGTCATGGCACTGTCCCCGGGAACTCGTATTCTCGATCTGGGTGGACAGCCCGGAGCTTGGAGGAACGTGGTTGTTCCGCTCGATCTCACGATCCTCAATCTGCCTGGAGTCGCAGAGGCGAGCGTCGAGCTGCCGCAGCACCGTGTCCGCTATGTCGAGGGAGACGCCTGCAACGTGGTGCAGTTCGATAGAGGAGACTTCGATATCCTTCACAGCAACAGCGTGATCGAGCACCTGGGGCCCGAGGAAAACCAAGAGGCCTTTGCTTCCGAAGTGAAGCGGCTGAGTCGTCGCTACTGGGTTCAGACATCCTCCGAGTGGTTCCCGATTGAGCCACACTGCGGAATGCCGTTTTGGTGGTTCTACCCCGAGCCCGCGCGGCAATGGTTCATTCGGCGCTGGAGCCAGCAGGTGCCCAGGTGGGCAGAGATGATCGCAGGGACCCGTCTCGTCACCAAGAAGCGGCTTCAGTCGCTGTTTCCAGAGACTTCGTCATACGTCGAATGGTCGTACGGATTCCCGAAGTCATATGTCGTGTACCAAAGCTGAAGCCGCTCCAGTGCCGCTAAGCGAGACGATGCTGCTCCGGCGGCGGAAGGCGAAGAAGTGGCGCGTGGTCCCAGTCGATGGTGTTTAACGCCGTTGCGATGTCCACGAACGTGAAGTCGTCCAAGAACTGCTCCAACTTGGCGAGGGACGACGAAAGCCCTACGTAGGACCGAAACCGTCGATCGATGGTGAGCCCAGAAAGGACTGGCTGGTCTGGATCGAAGTCACGCGGATGAAAGTACGCCATCACGTAAGACGAATTTCGCGACATGGCTCGCACGGCTGCATAGGGCAGCAGCCTAAAGTACCCGCCCCCTGAGAATATCATGCGCTTTCCCATGACGGGGAACGCGCCGAGCGGAAACTCCTTGAGGCGTCGGCCACCGTGCTCGATCCAAAGGGGCTGTGCCGACGTGAGGATCTCGAAGCTCCCGTAGAACCCACTGCCGGTGGATAAGGAGCAGTCAACCTCGATGCCAAGCTCCATCAAACAGTCGAATGCCCAGACGTTTGCAACTGTCAGGGAGAATCCTGGAGCGCGATAACAGCGCACTTTCTCTCCTATCACGTCTTCCAACGCCAATAGTGAGCGCGAAACGTCGCGTTTGAAGTCCTCGGGGTTCTGGTCAGAGAGAGTGTTATGCGCGTAGGAGTGAGATCCTATCTCGTGTCCGAGGCCGTGGATTGTGCGGATGACCTCCGGATAGCGCTCGGCGATCCAGCCGAGGCAGAAGAACGTTGCTCTCTGATCTTTGCGTGAGAGCACTTCGAGGATTCGGTCGACGTTCTCGTGAATACGCGGCTCGTACGATTCCCACTGC
>DASRZF010000348.1:0-7552 GCA_035686645.1 Polyangiales bacterium | reverse complement strand
GACAAAGAGCACATCGAGGCGCTGCACGATGGTGAGATCAGCTACCACGACCTGTATTTCGGAAAATTCCTCGTCAAGCTTCGTGAGCTCGGCCTCGATGAGAACACCATCCTCGTGGTGACTTCGGACCACGGCGAGGAGTTCCAGGAGCACGGCTCTTGGGGTCACGGGCACTCCGTGTATCAAGAGCTTCTCGGTGTACCGCTGATCTTTCGGTGGCCGGGGGTCATTCCAGCCAAGACCCGAATTGCTCCGGTCGTCAGCACGATGGACATCGGCCCGACGGTGCTCGAGGCCACGGGTGTAGCGATTCCGGATGTGTTCGAGGGGCACAGCTTGCTCGGCTTCATGCTCGGCGATTGGCCGACGGGTCCTTATGTCGCCTTCAGCGATTTCCTGGACCACCGGCGCGTGATTCGAGGCGGTGATTGGAAGATGATCATTCGAGGGAATCTCTCGCAGGTCATGTTCGACCTCGGGAACGACTATTGGGAGAAGAAAGAGCTCGATGGCAGCGCTCAGCCAATTGCGCAGCGCTATCTTCGCACCCTTCATGGGCAGTTTCTCGGCGCAGACAACCGAGGTCGATGGCTGGCAGCGAGCTCCGTCGCCGCGGGGAAGAACAAGCCCGCGCTTACGGAGGAGAAGCAGGAGATGACCCCGGAGCTCTGCCGACAGCTCGTGGCGCTGGGGTACATCAGCGCTGAGTGCGACGCGCTTCTCGATAATTGAGACGCCGAGCTCTAGCGGCCTTTCGGCGCTGTGCCGCCGATCTGGGCGACCAGTGAGGTGATCATGTATCCCGCACCGATCAGACCGATCGCCATCATCACGTCTGTGAATGACGGCGTGTAGATTGCAGTTGGATATTTGTCCGGTGTCAGTGCCGCGAGCCGTTCGGCGGTCAAAGCCTGCCCTTTGAATATCTCGCCGACTTTTGGCGCGACGCCCTCCTGAAAAGGCCAGAGGCCAAAGACCGCGCCGACCAACAGGCCCATGAGCACGCCGAGCGTTGGCTGCTCGAATCGCTCGAGGACCGTCTTGATCAGGTTGCTGATCAGCAGGACGCCGACCGCTACGCCGATGCCTACCGGAAGCACGACGCCGAGGATCGGGTCCGAGGCGCTCCCGAGGTCATTGGCGCGGAGCGCTTCTTTGAGCGAGTCGATCGCGCTCAGCACGGGGACGTAAACGCCCAACACCAGCAGCAGATACCCACCGCTCACATCTGGGAGAATCATCGCGCTGGCGCCCACCACACCGGCGACGAACATGATCACCATGCCCTCACGGCTTTCACCCGAGCTTGCGCCGCCCACCTGAGTCCAGGCCAGGGCCGCCATTACGAGGAGCCCAGCGAACATGCCAGCCCAGAACACGTTCGCGGCTGGGCGCGCCATCCGCCAAAGCACTGGCACTCCGCCGAGCGTCAAACCGATGAAGAGGCTGTACATCGCCCATCGGTGCTCGACGACGGCATCTTTCACCGTGCCCGCCCCGAGCAGAATCGCTACCGCAGCCGCTCCGGTAACGAGGAACAAGACCATGATGGAGCTCTTGCGAAACCGAAGTGCGCTGAGGTCAGCGAGTGACTCGATGAAGCGCGGATAAATGCCGGCAGCGAGTAACATCGTGCCGCCGCTGATGCCCGGGACGAGATTGGCGAGTCCCATCAATGCACCCCCGAGTAAGCAACGCAGGCCCCATTTCGGGCCCAGGGACCCGTCCGCCGCTGTGTTCATGCGGCCGGGCGTACCGCAGATACGGGAACACGCCAAGCAAAGCGCGCGCTACTCGCAGGCAAACGACGGTCGCTGCATTTCTAGGGGCTGGGTAGCGCAGTCCGGGGATCGGACCTAGGTTCATTGGGTGGGCCGCCTTTTCCTGCTTTTCACCGTCGTTCCCCTCATCGAGTTGTACCTTCTGGTCGCGGTCGGCCGTATCCTCGGACCCATCCCGACGATTGGTTTGGTGCTTCTCACCGGCGCGGTGGGCGCCTGGTTCGCGCGACTCGAGGGAGCGCGGGTGATTCGCCGTTGGCAGGAAGCCATCGCGCGCCAAGAGCTTCCGAAGGATGGCGTCATCGATGGGTTCCTGATTTTCATCGGCGGCGTGATGCTGATCACGCCTGGAATCCTGACCGACATTGCCGGTCTTTCGATGGTCATGCCTCCGACCCGTCGTGTGATCGCCGGGTTCGTCCGCGCATGGTTCGAGCGACAGATCGCGAGCGGAAACGTACAAGTGTACGCCTCGGGCTACAATGTGGGCCGCTCTCGGGACCAAGACGTGATCGACGTCGAAAGCGAGGTTGTCGAGGTCGTGCGGAAACCCGATGACCAGAACCGACTCGAGAAGTAGACAGCGCGCGTTCAGTCGGCTACCAAGCCCACATGAAAAATTTCTGGACCCTTCTCAGCTGCGTGGCGCTCGCCGCCGCGTTGACTGCCTGCAAGAGCGGCGCATCCGCCCCCGAAGAGGGTGACAACGCCGAGGCAACCGAAACCGAAGCCGCCGCCGACGAGAAACCAGCCGGCGCGAGCGAAGAGGTCGCACAAAAACCCGTCGCCGAAGGTGCTGCACCGGATGCCATTCCCGCCCCCCCCGACGTGGCGGCGCCACCCGAGACCGCCGAGCGCAGCGCCTCGGGTCTCGCTTGGACCGTTCTCCAAGCTGGCACCGGTGACAAGCATCCAAGCGCGCACGACATCGTGACCGTCAACTACACGGGTTGGACGACGGACGGGCGAATGTTCGATAGCTCCACGAAGAGAGGCAAGCCCGCCGAGTTTCCGCTCAACCGCGTCATCAAAGGTTGGACGGAGGGCGTTCAATTGATGGTCCCTGGGGAGAAACGCCGATTCTGGATTCCTGGAGATCTCGCATATGGCGAAGCGCTCCCGAACGATCCGCACGCTGCGATGGGTCCCCCGAAGGGCACGCTCGTGTTTGATGTCGAGCTCTTGAGCTTCAAAGAAGCACCCAAGCCGCCCGACACACCCAAGGACGTGGCCGCCATTCCCAAGAACGCGAAAAAGACCAAGTCGGGCCTCGGCTCGCGTGTCTTGAAGAAGGGCGAAGGCAAAGAGCACCCGAGCGCGACCAGCGTCGTAACCGTCAACTACTCGGGTTGGACCACCGACGGCCAGATGTTCGACAGCTCCGTGATGCGTGGCACCCCAGCCACCTTCGGCTTGAACCAAGTCATTCCCGGCTGGACCGAGGGCTTGCAACTCATGGTCGTCGGTGAGACGCGCCGGCTTTGGATTCCGGAAGATCTCGCCTACGGTGGTCGCCCCGGACGCCCGCAAGGCATGCTGGTGTTCGACGTCGAGCTTCTCGAGATCAAAAACTAGACGATAAGGCTGTGCGCCGGCCGATGGGCACCGTCGCCTTCGACATCGAGCTGATTGCCATCATGCCGTAATCAAGCGATTTTCTCGAGTTAGATCCAAATCGCGAGCTCGGGCGTCTACCAGGACAACCGAGGAGCAATCAATGAAGCAAACAATCGCTGTTCTGGGTCTCTGCGTGCTGACGTCCTGGCCGACTACGTCACGTGCGTTTTGTGGGTTCTACGTGAGTGGGGCCGACGCCTCGCTCTACAACAACGCCACGATGGTCGTGATGATGCGCGAGGGCACACGAACCGTGCTCTCGATGCAGAACAACTACCAAGGTCCACCAGAAGACTTCGCGATGATCGTGCCGGTACCGGTGGTCTTGCAAGAAGACAACGTGAAGACGCTGCCGCCGGAGATCTTTTCGCGAGTGGACAAGCTCGCGGCGCCGCGCCTGGTCGAGTACTGGGAGCAGGATCCTTGCCGGCAGATGGTCGTCTACGAAATGGCGGCTGGCATGCCCCAAGCGGCGCGAAGAAAAGCCACGATGAACGACGAAGCGGAGTCCGACTTGGGTGTCACGATCGAGGCACAGTTCAAAGTTGCCGAGTACGACATCGTCATCTTGAGCGCGAAGGATTCGGGCGGACTCGACAAGTGGTTGCGCAAGAACGAGTACAACATCCCCAAGGGCGCCAACGAAGTGCTTCGTCCCTACGTGGAGCAGAACACGAAGTTCTTCGTCGCGAAGGTGGATTCGAAGAAGGTGAAGTTTCGCGATGGCAAGGCAGTACTCTCACCCCTGCGATTCCACTACGATGCGCCCACCTTCACCTTGCCCGTGCGGCTCGGCTTGCTCAACAGCGCGGGCAAGCAGGACTTGATCGTTCACATCCTCGGCAAGGCTCAACGCTACGAGGTCGCCAACTACAAGAACGCGTCGATCCCGACGAACATCCGCGTCGAGCACGAGGTTCGCAGTACCTTCGGGGCGTTCTATGACGCACTCTTCGAGCGCACCATCGAGAAGAACCCGGGAGCGGTCGTCACCGAGTACGCCTGGGATGCGACGACCTGCGATCCGTGTCCGGAGCCCCCGCTGAGGCAGGATGAGCTCGCGACGCTTGGCGCCGACGTGATCGTGCCCGTCGAGGAGGACCCGTACTCCGACATCCCTGGAGTGGTTCCACAGCGCAAGGTTAGGCCATCTTGGCAGCCCTCCGGCTTCGTGCTGACGCGCTTGCACTATCGCTACGACAAGGACGGACTCGACGAAGACCTGGTGTTTCGCACCGCAGGCCCGATCGTGGGCGGCCGTGGCATGCCCGATCAAACGGGAGAGCTCGGCGAACGGCGTGCGCAGGCCTCGAGCGTGAACAACTTCCAGGGACGATACGTGATGCTGAATCCTTGGGAGGGCGAGATCAGCTGCGAGAATCCCCAGCGAGGCATCTGGGGTGGCCCGCCGGACGGACCGACGCCTCGGCCCTTTGCCGCCGGGAACACCGCACTCGAAGGCACTTCAACGAAAAGCCTGACCAGCCAGCTGCCCGCCTTGATCCAAACCGACATCCCCGAGCTCGACCTCGAGGCTGGCACCGTCGACCTCTCGCCCAAGGGCCAGCCTGATTCCAAGCCCGAGCAGAGCAGTCCCACTGGGGATGCGGGCGCCTCCGAGGGTTGCAGCGTCGGCGCGGCGAAGAGCGCCTCGCTCGGTTGGATTGCGCTGAGCATCGTTGCTATGTGGCTCGGCAGGAGACGCACCGCTCGATAGCTCATGGCAGAATTCATCTTCACGATGAAGGGGGTTACGAAAGTTCATCCCCCGGACAAGAAGATCATCGAAGACCTCTACCTTTCGTTCCTTCCGAACGCGAAGATAGGGGTCATCGGTGTGAATGGCACCGGCAAGTCGTCGCTCCTGCGCATCATGGCAGGGGTCGATGACAGCTTCACCGGAGAGGCGTGGATCCGTCCGGGCGCGAAGGTGGGTTACCTTTCGCAGGAGCCGGATCTCGGGGATGCCAAGACCGTGCTCGAGGCCGTCGAAGTCGGCGTAGCGCCCGTCCGCGCGATCCTCGACGAGTTCAACGAGCTCAGCATGAAGCTCGGCGAACCGATGAGCGACGAGGAGATGGCCAAGCTGCTCGATCGACAGGGAGCGCTCCAGGACAAGATCGACGCAGTGGATGGCTGGAATCTAGAGAGCACGTTGGAGATCGCCATGGACGCGCTTCGACTGCCCCCGGCCGACGCAGATCCGAAGTTGCTTTCCGGCGGCGAGAAACGCAGGGTCGCGCTTTGCCGCCTGTTGTTGGAGAAGCCCGAGCTCCTCTTGCTCGACGAGCCCACCAACCATCTCGATGCCGAGTCGGTCGCCTGGCTGCAGGGGTACCTTCAGAAGTATCCGGGCTGCGTGATTTTGGTCACCCACGATCGCTACTTCTTGGACGAGATCGTGGAGTGGATCCTCGAGCTAGACCGCGGTGAGGCGCACCCTTTCCACGGCAATTACTCGCAGTGGCTCGAAGCCAAGGACGCACGGCTCGCCCAAGAAGAGAAGAAAGACAGCTCTCGAAAGCGCAAGATCGCGCGGGAGCTCGAGTGGGTGCGTTCGTCGCCGAAGGCCAGGCAAGCCAAGAGCAAGGCGCGCATCACGGCATTCGAGAGCCTCGTCGCAGACGCGGCGAAGGCTCGCGGTGACGCCAACGAGATTCGCATCCCTCCTGGGCCACGACTCGGAACGCAGGTGTTCGAGCTCAAAGGGGTGAGCAAGGCTTACGGCGACAAGCTTCTTTTTGAAGACTTGAGCTTCATCGTGCCGCGCGGTGCGATCGTCGGCATCGTCGGACCGAATGGAGCCGGAAAGACGACTTTGTTTCGAATGCTGGTTGGCGAAGAGACCCCGGACTCTGGAACGATCGTGAAGGGCGACACCGTCGCGCTTTCGTATGTCGATCAGAGCCGCGATTCGCTCGACCCCAGCAATACGGTCTTCAAGGAGATTACCGGAGGCGCCGACGAGATCGACGTGGGCGGCGGCACCGTGAAGTCACGCGCCTACGTGGGCTGGTTCAATTTCCGCGGGAGCGATCAGCAGAAGCCCGTCAAGAACCTATCCGGCGGCGAACGCAACCGCGTTCACCTCGCCAAGCTCCTCAAGAGCGGTGGTAACGTGCTGCTTCTCGACGAGCCCACGAACGACATCGACGTCGAGACGTTGCGTTCGCTCGAAGAGGCGATTCTCAGCTTTCCGGGCTGCGCGCTGATCATCAGCCATGATCGCTGGTACCTCGACCGAATCTGCACGCATATCCTCGCCTTCGAAGGCGACAGCCGGGTGGTCTGGCACGAGGGTTCTTACGCCGACTACGCTGCCGACCGAAAGGCCCGGCTAGGCACCGACGCCGACGTTCCTCACCGAATCAAGTACCGGAAGTTCTCGCGCTGAGCTCGTTGGTTGCGGCCACGAGCTCGGAGCTGATCTCGGGTTCGAGAGCCGAGTGACCTGAACGAGCGGCGATCCGCAAAACGCTCTCCGGCCAGGCTTGGTGAAGTTGATAGGCGCTCTCGGCAGGGCAAACGATGTCGTAGCGGCCCTGCACGATGATCGCCGGAATGTGGCGGATGATGCCGACCTGTCTCAGCAGTCGATCGTCTTCCTCTAAGAAGCCGGCATTTGTGAAGTAGTGGCATTCGATTCGGGCGAACGCTTCCGCAAATGTGATGTCTCCGGTGCGTTCGATCAGCACGGGGTCTGGAATCAGCCGGCTCGTACTGCCCTCCCACATGCTCCATGCGCGCGCGGCGCCGATGCGCTCTTCCCGATCCGAGCTCGTGAGTCGGCGGTAGTACGCGCTCAGCATGTCTCCCCGCTCTTCTTCCGGGATCGGCTCCAGGTACTTCTGCCAGGCTTCCGGGAAGATTCGGCTCGCGCCTTCTTGGTAGTACCAGTCGATCTCGCGGCGCCTGAGCAGGAAGATGCCGCGCAGGATCAATTCAGTGACGCGTTCGGGATTCGCTTGCGCGTAGGCCAAGGAAAGCGTGCTGCCCCAGGAGCCCCCGAACAGTTGCCAGCGTTCTATACCGAGATGCACACGAATGCGCTCGATGTCGTCGACTAGGTGCCAGGTGGTGTTGTTTTGCAACTCCGCGTGGGGCGTACTTCGGCCGCAACCACGCTGATCGAAGAGGATGATCCTGTACTTCGA
>DASRZF010000347.1:0-3662 GCA_035686645.1 Polyangiales bacterium | reverse complement strand
TCACGACCTCGCGCAGTGGCTCGGACGTGCGGAGAACGAATCGGTCCAGACGGTCGTCTTCTTGATCGGCGGCTCCTACGGTCTGCCCGAGGCGCTCTCCAAGCAAGCCGACTTGCGCCTATCGCTCTCCGCGATGACCTTGCCCCATCGCCTCGCCCGCTTGTTCCTGGCCGAGCAAATCTACCGCGGCTTCTCGATCCTGCGCGGCGAACCGTACGACCACTGAGCCAGTGTCAGTGCCAGCGCCAGCAATTGTGTTGCGCGGCTGAGCCACCGGGGGACGGCTCGGGACGGGCGTGCTCGCGATTGGGACCCACTCGCCCCCAATTCCCTAAGACGACCTACGGCTAGGCTCGACCCAATCGCTGCGCTGCCCATCCCGAGCCGTCCCCCTCCGTGCGTCCACGTATGCATCGCGTTCCCCCGGGCCCCTCCATAGACTCCCAGTGCCAGTGCCAGTGCCAGTGTCGGCATTCATGCGTCGGTATCTACTTAGGGGGGCGGCTCGGGATGCGCGGCACAGCGATTGGGCGGGAGGCGAGACGTAGGGAGCCTTGGAGAGCCGGCCGCGCGGGTCCCAATCGCGAGCACGTGCGTCGCGAGCCGCTCTCCGATCGCCGTACCGCCGACATCGGTGTTCGTGCCAGTGTTGGCGCCGATGTCGATACCAGCGCAACTGTTCGTGGAATCCGTCCGATACGCCGGTCATGTGCACCATCGTCCGCGGATTCCTCGCCTTGCTAGCTCCTCTGCGTTGCGCCGCTTGTGACGAGCCTGTCGACGAGCCGGTCGCGTTCTGCGGCGCGTGCTCCGCGTCCGCCCAGCGCGCCACTCTGCCGGGCGCCGTGTTCGAGTACGGCGGTCCCGTCGCCGACGCCATTCAGCGCTTCAAATACGGAGGGCGGAGCGAGCTTGCGGCGGCGCTCGGCTTGCTCATGACGGCGGACGCAATCCGATGGGGAGGGCAGGTTGATGCCGTCGTGCCGGTTCCTCTTCATTGGCGCAGGCGCCGGACCCGTGGCTACGATCAAGCGGCGCTGCTCGCCAAGCCCGTGGCAAAGGCGCTCGCGGTGCCGCCGTTGCTGCGGGCGCTGCGCCGCGTTCGAAACACCCCAAGCCAAGTCGATCTGCCATTTCGCGAACGCCAGCGAAATATGCGCCGCGCGTTTGCGCCATCCCGCATTCGGGGCGCCAGGCGCGTTCTACTGATCGACGACGTGCGGACCACCGGCGCGACAATTCGCGCCGCGTCAGAGGCCCTCAAGGCAGGTGGTGCGGTCGAAGTCCATAGCCTCGTGCTGGCGGCTCGCGTTCTCACCGAAGCCACGTAGAGTATCGGCGTGCGTCGCCTGATTCCCTGCTGCGCGTTTTTGCTGTCCTGCGTGCAACCCGAACCGGTTCAGGATCCGCTCGACTACCTCCGCGTCGGTGTCGATCCCGCCCCTGAAGCGGATGTCATCATGGAAGATCTGAAGCGCCACGGATTCCGAATCGGACGGCGTGTCGAACAAACCGATTTCGTGGCCTTTGACGCATTCCGCGGCCCGGATTCGACGGTTCGGGTGGTGACGTCGAGGGGACCGTCGTTTGCGATACAGGTTCCCGACGCGCGTTGGCCCGAGAGGCTCCGGGTCGAGCTAGACGATCATCCTCCACCCGACTTCGATCGTGATGGCAGGCGAGACGTGGTGGTCGCAATCCACGAGCACGAGCG
Source organism: Polyangiales bacterium (assembly GCA_035686645.1). Lineage (GTDB taxonomy): Bacteria > Myxococcota_A > Polyangia > Polyangiales > Houyiibacteriaceae > SG8-38. The sequence continues at coordinate 1,948 of DASRZF010000347.1, read as the reverse complement.
AACGTGCCTCGCCTGGGCAGAGGTCGACACACTAGGGTTCGTCGAAGAAGTGTTTCGCGCAAACGCCGATTGGGGGCAATCCCCTTGCGTCATCGAAATCGATCCCGCGTGGCCGCGCTTGCTGCTGGAAGTCTCCGTGCCAGACTCGCCGGTTCCGAATGCCAAGGTTCGGCTGCCGATCAAGGCATCGGCGCGATCCTGGGTCTTGGACGAGTCTCCCTTTGCCAGCGCGCGTTGGGAGCGTGAGCGCCAGCAGCGCGAAGATGCGCTCCAATCGGCGGAGTCGCAGGACGACTCCAGCGCCGCCGAGCGCTTGCGCGTCGAGCTCGGCTGGCTCGAGCAACTTCGCAAAGCCGAAGACCCCGTGCTAGAGCCCGCAAGCGATGTCGAAGAAGCGCGTTGACAAAGGAGTTCCTGGGATGGAGCTCCTGGTATGCCGCAATCCGAAGGCAGCCCAGCGCTATGACATCGACGAACGGCTCGAAGCAGGGATGGTGCTCTACGGCACCGAGGTGAAAAGCTTGCGGGCGCGCCGCGCCAACCTGGAAGGCGCGTATTGCCGAATAGACAACGACGAGCTCTTTCTCTTCGGCATGCACATTGCCGCGTATGAGCAGGGCGGCCACGCCGGGCACGAGACGCAGCGTCGCCGCAAGCTCCTGGTGCACAAGCGCGAAATCGAAAACCTTCGAGGACGCCTCACGATGCGTGGCTACGCATTGGTTCCCCTTCAAGTCTATTTCAAAAACGGCGTGGCCAAAGTTCAACTAGGCCTTGGACGCGGCAAGAAAAAGGGCGATGAACGCGAGTCGATTCGCCGTCAGGAAGACCTCAAAGAGGCGCGCGCCGCAATGGAGCGTCAGAAGAGATGACCCTGTGAAGCTTCGCTTGGAGAGCGGCGAAGATGCCGAGGCTCGCGCCTTCGACGGAAGCCACTTCACGCTCTGGAGCCCGCGTGCCTTCGCGCCGGGGTCTCCGGTTCGCTTCTTGGCATGGTTCGAGGAAGGCGAGCGCCCGCTCGAGGGTCGCGCGCTTGGTTCCAAACGGGTCGACGAGCACCAGTTCGAGGTGCGCGTGCGCTTCGTCAACCTGCGGCGTGACGATCGCCAACGGCTACTGGAACAGCTCGAGAGCCAGCGCTTCGATGAAAGCGACTGAATACTGCTAGACGGCGCGCTTTTCGAGCTCGCGAAAGACGGCTGACTTGACCGCTTCGAACTCGCTCGGAAGGTGCACAGGTCGGTTCGGGTGCCTGCTTTCGACGCCCGGAATTTCGTTTTCATGGTAGCGGATTTTGAACTGAGTGAACTTCAGTCCATTTGCCGTCGAGATGACGACGACGCGTTGGCCGGGCTCGATCAGGCCCTTGGCTCGGAGCTTCTCGAGGGCTGCGAGCGCTACGCCGGTGTGCGGGCAGGTATAGCTCCCGGCTCGATCGGCCGCAGCGGACGCTTCGGCGAGCTCGGACTCACTTGCCTGCTCGACCACGCCGTCGAAGGCCTGAAGCGCGCGAATCGCACGGCGCACACTCACCGGGTTGCCAATCCGAATCGCGCTGGCTTCGGTGTCGCCCGCGGTCATCGGCTCGAACTTGTCCCAGCCCTGCTTGTACGCTCGGTAGAGCGGATTCGCCTTTTCCGCCTGCGCGAGGCAAATCCGCGGGCGCTTGGAGGTGAGTCCGAGGTCGAACATCATGTCGAAGCCCGCCGCAAGCGCCGCGACGTTGCCCAGATTCCCGCCGGGGATGATCACCCAATCGGGAACCTTCCAATCGAACTGCTGCACGATCTCGATGGCGACCGTCTTCTGTCCTTCGAGGCGGAGCGAATTCATGGAGTTCGCGAGATAGATCCCTTGCTCGGTGGTCAGCTTCTGGACGATCTCCATGCAACCGTCGAAGTCGGTATCGAGCGCACACACGAGGGCACCGTTCGCCAAGGGCTGCACC
>DASRZF010000346.1:0-22934 GCA_035686645.1 Polyangiales bacterium | reverse complement strand
CCACTTCCGGCGCGGCGATTCGCATCGATGGCGAGCCATCTGGCACCGTTCCGGTCCGCACGACGCTCAGCCCTGGCCGACACCTGGTGCAAGTTGGCAAACGCGGCTTCGTGACTTTCTCGAAGTGGGTGGACTTGATCGGCGGCCAAGTTCTCACCATTCCGGTCGTGCTTCAACGTCAGGCGGCCAAGACCGGCTCGCTCCTGGTCACTGCCGACGTCACGGGGATTCCGGTTTTCATCGACGGACAGCAGCGCGGGGCAACCCCTCTGGTCGTGGATGGCCTCAGCGAGGGTGAGCACCTGGTCGAGATCCGCAGCCCGGGCGAGGGCTATCAACCGTTCTTCGAGAAAGTGACGATCCGGGCGAGCGAGCGGACGACCGTGGAGGCGACGATTCGCATAGCACCCGACCTGGGAAGTCTGCGCGTGATCACGAACGTGCCTGGTGCGATCATCAGTCTCGATGGAATCGACATCGGTGTTGCCCCTGCCGCCAAAGGCGGATTGACGCCCGGTGAGCACGTCGTGATGGCGCGCGCAAGCGGCTACCAGGCGGTCGATCAGGCCGTCACCGTGATTGCGGGGCGGGAACGAGTCGTCTCCCTCAGGTTCACCACGGCGAGCACGGATGTGGCGCGAATCCTGGTTCGCGCCAGCGTTCCCGAGGCCACGGTCACAATCGATGGCGAGGATTACGGAAACCCGCCGATTGCCATCGAGCCAGCGGAGTTCGGAACGCACTCGATCGTCGTGCGGGCCCCAGGTTTTCGTGAGGTGCGCCGCACGTGTTCCGTCGGACCCACTCGAAACTGCGATGTGTACGCGGAGCTCAATCCCCTCGGTGTGCCTGTTCGCGTCGAAGCAAACGTTTCACAAGCACAACTCTACGTGGATGGCGAGCTTCTAGGCCCCGTCCCCTGGGAGGGCGATCTCGCCGCCGGCACCCATCAGCTGGAGGTGAGGGCTGCAGGATACGGAAACCACGTGGAGCAGATTCGGTTGCAGAAGTCGCCACGCATCCGGTTGATCCAGGTGATCCTGAGCTCTGCCGCAGCGCCGGCGAACCAGAGCAAGAATGACAAAGAATCCGAACGCAGTGATCCGCTTCGAAACACCGTGACTCATGCGGGCGCTCCAAACCCTGCGAGCGTGGCAACCTTGGACTTCTCCACGGGCTGGCCATGGCTGGCGTCGGTGGGGCTGCGCGCCGGGCTCAAGCCGTTTCTCGACGTGGGCATCTACGTGGCCACGTTTGGGCGTCTCACCGATTTCTGGGGCAGCACGAAGGCCGGCTGGCGTGTTTCTCGCTACTTTTCCGTCGGCGGAGATCTTCGGGTCGGCGGTGGCGTGGGTCCGTCGCACCGCGACGTAGACGGCGGAAGCCACCCGACCAACAACTTCTTCATCAGTCTCGACGCGATCTTGAGCCTCCACTTTCCGCCGAGGGGTGCGTTCTCCGTCTGGATCGCGGGGGATTTCAACAGTGACCGATGGGACTTTGAAGGTACCAATAGCAATGTTTATGTGACAAGCTCACGGCAGAATCTCGCGCGTGCTCGCCTTGGCGGCTCAGTGGAAATCGTCGTGACGCAGAAGTGGAACGTGTGGCTCCAATTCGAGGGCATCGTTGCTGGTGATCGGCGACGGGTTCTTGGCGACATCTTCGGCGGCGGGCACCCCGACTCCAAGGTCTACGGCCAGTTCGGAGCGACTTTCAAGTTCGGCGGCGCGAAGGAGGGCTCGTGATCGAAGGCCATTTCATCGTGCTCGAAGGCATCGACGGATCGGGCACGACGACCCAAAGCGCGATCCTTGCCGATCGGCTGAGCGAGAAGGGGCTTCCCGTGCACACGACGCACGAACCGAGCGACGGACCCATCGGTGTTTTGATTCGTCAGATCCTGACAGGGAGGGTCGTGGTGCCCGGTCGGCACGGGGTCCGGCCGCCCAACTGGGGAACGATGGCGACGCTGTTCGCTTCCGACCGCCTCGATCATCTCCAAGCGGAGATCATCCCGAACCTCACCGACGGCGTCACAGTCATTTGCGATCGCTACGACCATTCCTCGGTTGCCTACCAAACGGTGAGCAGCGGCAGCGGCGTCGAAGTGTCCAACTGGGTGCGTGAGCTCAACCGGCGCGCACGACGCCCGGACTTGACGCTGGTGCTCGATGTCGATCCCGCGCAAGCTGCACGTCGTCGAGGGACCCGTTCGGGCAGCCCAGAGCTCTACGAAGTCGACGAGATGCAGGCCGAGCTCGCCAAGTTCTACGCGAAAATCGACGAGCTCTTCCCAGATGATACGATTCACCATATTGATGCGAATCAAAGTGTCGACGCCGTGGCTACCGCGATTTGGTCGCAGGTCACAGCGCTACGAGGGGAGTCCGCATGAGCCACTATCTGACTGCACTGTTCGCTGCCATCCTCGTCGCGACCACGTTTGGCTGCGATAAGAGCAAGCTCTACGAGGATCTGACCGACGACTCGACCTGGGAAACCAGCGTCGGGGAGGAGCCCATCGAAAGCGGAGCCGTCGAGGATCCGCCCAAACGGAACGACGCTTGGGAGGAGAAGCACGATCCCATGGATGGTGCGGCGCCGGCCGAGGAATCCAAGCCCGAGAGCAGTCTCGAACAATCCTACCCGCGGGTCTCCACTGGTGTCATTGCGCGCGAGGCGCTCGACCCGGTGCTGGACGGCGGCCTCGGCAGGTTCCTACAAAACGTCGAAACCGAGCCTGCATTTCACAAGGGCGCCTTCGTTGGATTCCGGATCTTGAGTTTGTTCCCAGGCGAGCCTGAGTTCGCGTCTCTCGATCTCCGCCCCGGCGATACGGTCACGCGTGTCAATGGCAAGCCCATCGAGCGTCCTGAGCAAGCGATCGCCGTCTGGGAAGACCTGCGAACCGCTTCGAAGCTCGTCGTGGACTATCGCCGCGATGGAGAACCCCACACGCTGCGATTCACCATCGTTGACGAGGGCTGAGTTCGACTCCATCGTTCTGCGGTGCGGTCACCCAATAGGTTTGCGGTCGCGGCGTCTGCGCTACTCGTCTACACAGTAGCGGTCGTGCTCTGGGGCGCGTACGTCCGGGCAACGCTCTCCGGGGATGGTTGTGGTGCGCACTGGCCATTGTGTAACGGCGTGGCCCTACCGGTAGCGCCGTCGCTCAAGACGATCGTCGAGCTGACTCACCGCGTGACTTCCGGCCTTTGCTGGCTCTGGACCCTGCTGATGTGGATCGCCGCGCTTCGAATCTTCGAACGCGGGCATGCTACTCGTTCGGCGGCGGGCTGGAGCTTGTTCTTCATGAGCACCGAGGCGCTCGTCGGTGCAGGCCTCGTGCTCTTTCGAATGGTGGCCGACAATCCATCGACTGCGCGGGCCGCGTGGATGTCGGCCCATCTAGTCAACACCTTCCTCTTGTTGTCGGCGCTCACTTGGATGGCATTCAGTGCCTTCCAAAAGCAGGGCACCCGATTTCCTGGCGACCGGCGTAGCCGGCTCCTGCTCGGGGGTTCTGCGGCGGTCGTCTTACTCGTCGGCGTCAGTGGCGCAGTTGCCGCGCTCGGGGACACGCTGTTTCCCGCATCGAGCCTGGCCGACGGCTTGCTGGAGGATCTCTCCCCGACCTCTCATCTGTTCTTGCGGCTCCGTCTCTGGCACCCGGTCATCGCGATCCTGGGTTCTAGCTACTTGATTTGGCTCGCGTCGGTCTTCCTTCGCCGTACGCCCGACCGATGGGTTCGGCTCCTAGCCCTGGCGCTCGGCGCACTGGTGCTGATCCAAATCGCAGTGGGGTTAATCAACATTGCCCTTCTTGCTCCCGTCGCCACGCAACTCGTTCATCTCCTCATCGCCGATGCGACGTGGATTTGTCTTACGCTGCTTGCACTTTCCTCACCGACGCCGACGTCGGATGCTAACCTTGTCTCGTGAGCGATCCGTATCTCAACAAAGAGGTAGCTGGGCAGTTCCGCATCGTCGAGAAAATCGGCAAGGGCGGAATGGGGGCGGTCTACAAGGCCGAGCAGCCCGACATGAATCGCTACGTAGCGATCAAGATTCTTCATTCACGATATCTATCGCGGAGCGATCTGGTGTCGCGCTTTCGCCGTGAAGCGCGCGCGATGAGCCAGCTCTCGCACCCGAACACCGCGCGCGTGTTTCTCTACGGTCAGCTCGATGACGGCGCCTGTTACTTCGTGATGGAACATCTCGTAGGCAGGAATCTCGCTCAGATCGTGCGAGCCGAGGGTGCGATGAAGCCCAAGCGAGCCATGCGGATCATGATTCAGGTCTGCGGCGCACTCGAAGAAGCGCATCGTGCGGGGATCGTTCACCGTGACCTCAAACCGGAGAACATCTTCGTGACCAGCCAGGGGGGCATTCGCGACTTCCCCAAGGTGCTCGACTTCGGTCTGGCGAAAGTTACCGAGAGGCAAATGAGACCGGGCTCGATGGTGCTCACGCAGCAGGGCATGGTATTCGGTACGCCCGAGTTCATGAGCCCCGAGCAGGCGCACGGAAAGACACTCGACGCGCGATCCGACATCTATTCGCTCGGTGTGATTCTCTACGAGCTCTTGACTGGCAAGCTGCCGTTCGATGCCAATCAGCCGATCGAGTTCATTCAGCTCCACGTGAACGCGACACCAATCCCTTTGTCCCAACGACGCCCGGAGACGGATTTCCCACCCGGCCTCGAAGATGTGGTCATGGCTGCCCTCGCGAAGAAGCCGGAGGATCGATACGCGTCGGCGGCCGAGTTCGCCGCCGCGCTCGAGAACGTGCTTCAGGTCGAGGCCGGAGAGGCCGAGGCGATCAGCCTACCCACACCCATTCCCGCGGCGCCCGTTCGGGATCCGGCCCCAGCGATCGAGCCGCTCCGAGGCGAAGCAAGACCCAAAACCCCATGGATCATGCTCGGCGTGGGTGTCGCGCTGGCGGTCGCAGGAATTCTGGCGCTGCTGGCGGCCTTCGGACCGGGTTCTTGACCTAGGGAAAGCCTGGCCCTAGCTGCGCCTCCGAGGCAGCTTGACCGTTTTCGGCGGGAGCGTCAGAGTGCGCGCCCGCTTCCAGCCTGGAACCCCCAATGACCGTAGCGACTCACCCAGCCACGATGATCCTGACCGTGCGCGATCTGATCGCGCTCACCAAGCCGCGGATTACGCTGATGGTTCTCGTGACGGCAGCGGGCGGAATGTGGATGGCCCCGGGGTCCCTCAGCATCCGCTCCATGGCTGTCATGCTGCTCACGACGGGCATGGTCGTCGGCGCGGCAAACACGCTCAACTGCTATCTCGAGCGTGACACCGACCGGCTGATGGCACGCACTGCCAACCGTCCGCTTCCCGATCGCCGGCTGGAGCCTTCCTGGGCACTGACACTCGGTGTTCTGATGGGCTTGTTCGCGGTACCGACCCTCGTCTTGGCGGTCAATCCCGTTACTGGCTTGCTCGGGTTCGTCGCACTTGCGAGCTACGTCGCGATCTACACGCCGATGAAGCAGTACACGCCGGCGGCGCTCTTCGTAGGCGCGGTCCCCGGCGCCCTCCCGCCGCTCATGGGCTGGACTGCCGTCACCGGCAGGATCGACGTGCCGGGGCTCGTCTTGTTCGGCGTGCTTTTCTTTTGGCAAATCCCGCACTTCATTGCGATCTCGATCTTTCGACAGGAAGAGTACGAGCGGGCAGGCCTCAAGGTTCTTCCCTCGGTTCACGGAATCCGATCCGCCAAGCTGCAGTCGGTCATCTATGCGGGCGCGCTGTGGCTGGTTTCCATCATGCTCGTGCCCTACGGTTTGGCTGGCACGATTTACCTCGGTGCGGCCCTGGTTCTTGGCGCTTACTTCTTCTGGAAGGCGCTCCTAGGCTTCAAAGCCGAGGACGACAAGGTCTGGGCGAAGCAGTTCTTCCTTGCCTCTCTCATCTATCTCACCGCTCTTTTTGCGGCTCTGATAGTCGATGCGCTCTAAGGCCTCAGGCCTCGTGCTGCTGGGCCTCTGGGGCCTCTTGGTCCTCGCGGCCCAGGGCTGCTCCAAGAGCGCGGCCGACGTGCCCGTGCTGGGGGAGCTTCCCGAGTTTTCCCTGATCGACCAGAACGAGCAGGCCTTCACTCGTGAATCGATGGCTGGGAACCTTTGGGTTTCGGCATTCGTCTTCACTCACTGCCGCTCGACCTGCCCGCGGATCACTGCCCACATGAAGGGACTCCAGTCCCGACTTTCGGACGTTGCGGGCGCCAGCTTCGTCTCAGTGAGTGTCGATCCCCGGAACGACACCCCCGAGGTGATCAAGGCCTACATGGTCAAGAACGACCTCGACGAACGCAATTGGCGCTTTGTAACGGGAAGCGAGGAAGCGATTCGGCACGTGGTGGTCGAGGGCTTCCGGGTGCCGATCGGGGACGAAGACAGCAGGGCCGCCGGCGCTGACGACATCATGCACTCGAACTCCTTCGTACTGGTCGACAAAGAGGCCCGGGTTCGGGGCTACTACCGCGCGAACAACGACGGTATTGGCGAGCTCGAGCGCGATCTACGCGCCCTGGCAGCTGCTTCCGACGCTAAGCGTTGATAGGACTCCGCTTCGGTGTTAAGCCCGCGGCATGAGTGAAAGAATCCCCGTAGCGCAGCGGCTCAGCGCCGTGAAGCCTTCCGCAACAGTCGCAGTCGCCCAGCGTGCTCGTGAGCTCAAGGAGCAGGGTATCGATGTCCTTTCCTTCAGCGTCGGCGAGCCGGATTTCGGCACGCCCGCTCACATCGGTGAAGCCGCCAAGAAAGCGATCGACTCCGGTGCCACGCGCTACACGGCGGTGGGAGGAACCGTCGAGCTCCGCAAGGCGATCTGTGAAGCGTCCGCAAAGCGTCGCGCAGGTGTTACTTACGGCCCGTCGGAAGTCCTGGTGTCTGTGGGAGCGAAGCATACGCTCTTCAACCTAGCCTTGGCGCTCTACGATGAAGGCGACGAGATCTTGATCCCGGCACCGTATTGGGTGAGCTACCCGGAGCAGGTGCTCCTCGCTGGCGCCAAACCCGTCATCGTCGAGACGAGTGAAGAGAACGGCTTCAGCATGACGCCTGAAGCGCTCCGAGCGGCGATCACGCCGAAGACGAAGGCCCTCATTCTTTGCTCGCCGTCGAACCCGACGGGCGCGGCGTACACGGGAGCGCAGCTTCGGGCGCTTGCCGATGTTGCTGCCGAGCACAATTTCTGGATCATCGTCGATGAGATCTACGGTCAGCTGGTGTACGGCGGCTTTGATCAGAAATCGATCATCGAGGTCGCTCCGGAGCTCAAGGATCGAATCATCATCGTGGACGGTGTCAGCAAGACGTTCGCCATGACCGGCTGGCGCATCGGCTGGATGCTCGCGCCCGAGTACGTCGTGAAGGCGTGCGAAAAGGTGCAGGGTCAGGCGACGACCAACCCCAGCTCGATCGCACAGAGCGCGGCCGTCGCCGCACTTCGCGGGCCCTGGGGCCCCATGGAGGAAATGCGAAAGGCCTTCGAAGAGCGCCGGAGCATCATCGTCGACGGACTCAACGCCATTCCAGGAATTAGCTGCAGCATGCCCGAGGGCGCGTTCTACGCGTTTGCGAATGTTCAGGGGCTCATCGGCAAGCAGGGCGGTGGCAAGACGCTGCAATCCGACCTCGATGTGTCCGGCTACCTCCTCGAGGAAGCGCGCTGCGCCGTCGTTCCCGGCACCGCCTTCGGCGCACCGGGGTTCGTTCGTATTTCGTACGCTGCATCGAACGAGATGATTCGCGAAGGTCTGCGACGCATCGGCGAAGCGGTGTCGAAGCTCGAGTAAGGCGCGAGCGTCGAGGGTGTCAGCGCACTCGTTGCTCGAGTGCAATTCCGGCGCGGGCGAGCAGCGCGACGCCGAGCACCGAGATCAAAAGTGCGCTCGGTGTTCGCGGCGCGTAGCCGGCGCTCAGGAACAGCAGCAGTGCCGCTCCGAGTTGTCGTCGAATCGGGTCCCTCGAGAGTATCGCTGCCATGGTTACCGCTGAGCCCACGCCGAGTGGGATCGCATAGAGAACGAAATCGTCGTCCGGTAGCAAGTCCAAGCGCATCGCGCCGTAAACGAGCTCTGGCAGATCGAGTCGGGCCGCCCGCTTCGAGAGCACCATCGAGGTTGCCACAAACGCAGCGGTCAGAGCGGAAAGCATGACCGCCGCTTTTCCACGTGCCTCCCGCCAGGGAATCGAGATGGCGAGCCCGATCGCGATCGGCACGGCGAGGTATGCAAGCTCGCCGGACCAGCGAAATGCATTCGAGAGCCGTTCGGTGTGCTCCCAGTACGCGCGACCACCGACCGCCGTCACGACCATAGACAGCATTCCGCTCAACGCCGCGACCATCGTGAGCATGAGTGACACCGCGACGGGACGAGTTGCACGCCACTGAACGCCGGCCAGAACCAGAAGCAGAATTAACGCGTTGGTGAGCCCAGCCACGACGAGGACGAGCTCCACCCGGGTCAAGGCGCGGGGCAGGAATGTCATGAGGGCGATGATGGGCACCAGGACCCAGCCGAAGCTCGAGATCGCGGCCCGCCCCGAGAACGAAACTCCAGTTCGAGGGGACGAGAGCGATACCAGGCAAAATGACAGCGCGACCAGGGCGCTCACGACACTGAGGTTGCGCGCAAAGCCGCCCCAGCGGCTGAGCTCCAGCAGGGTGGCTGCAGACCAGGCGTCACTTCCCAACGGGACCAGGAGGCGATTGATGACCATGTCGGCGAGCGCCGCGGCGCCGGCCATCCATGAGAGAGGAGGGGCTGCGGCAAGATAGGCGGAGCGTTCGTGTTCGTCAGAGGTGATGGCAGCCACGGAAGCTAGGGATGATTCGAGGCCCTCGGTCAAGGTCCGGGGACACTACGCGTGCAATCTAGCGTATTCAAGGCTCTCTGCTAGAACCCGACCGATGATCGACGTCCGAAACGACTGGACCAAAGCGGAGGCCCGTGCGCTCCACGACTTACCTCTGACCGATCTGCTCTTCAGGGCTCAGGAAGTCCACCGTGCGACGCAACCCCGGGACGCGGTGCAGCTCTGTTCACTTCTGTCGATCAAGACCGGTGCGTGCCAAGAAGATTGCTCGTACTGCCCTCAGAGCTCCAAGTACGATACCGGTGTCGAGGCCGAACGGCTGATGGACGTCGCCGACGTGCTCGACAAGGCACGACAGGCGAAAGAGGCCGGTGCCTCCCGTTTTTGCATGGGCGCCGCTTGGCGAAGCCCGAAGAAAGGCAGTCGGCAGTTCCAGCAGGTTCTCGAGATGGTGCGGGGTGTCCGCGAGCTCGGCCTGGAGGCGTGCGCGACGCTCGGTATGCTCGACGAGGAGCAGGCGCTCGAGCTCAAGGACGCGGGACTCACCGCTTACAATCACAATCTCGACACGTCCGAGGAGTTCTACGGGGAGATCATCACGACCCGAACCTACAAAGATCGCCTCGACACGATCGGCCGTGTGGCCGCCGCCGGGATTTCCGTCTGCGCCGGCGGCATCATTGGAATGGGGGAGACGATCGACGATCGCGTCGGCATGCTCGTGACGCTCGCGAACCTCAGCCCGCAGCCCGAGAGCGTACCGGTGAACGCCTTGGTGGCGGTGCCTGGCACGCCGCTGAGCGAACAGACCCCGGTTGACTCGCTCGAGCTCGTGCGCATGTGCGCGACGGCTCGCATCATGATGCCCGGCGCGCGGGTCCGTCTTTCGGCGGGCCGTGCTGCGCTCAGCCGAGAGGCGCAGCTGCTTTGCTTCATGGCGGGAGCGAACAGCATCTTCTTCGGCGACAAGCTCCTCACGACTGGAAACCCTGACCATGAGTCCGACCTGACCCTCCTGCGCGACGCCGGACTCGCAGCGCTCGCCCCAGAGGGGGCGGGGCAGGGACCGGCCAGCGAATCCGGTCGGGGCGACGCGGTTTCTGGCGCCGCTGAGTAGAATTCACCCTCGAAATCATTACGGTTTTTAGATAAGTCGTTATTGAATTTGATTTGCAAGTTCCAGCAGCTATAAATACAGCATGTTGGTTTGCCACTGCCATGCGGTTAACGATCACATGATTCGCCGATGCGTCGACGCTGGCGCGCGCAGCGAGAGCGAAGTTCGCGCGGCCTGTGGGGCCGGCGGGACCTGCGGGAGTTGTCGCCCGGTGATCGATCGTTTGATTGAGCTGCACCATGGCAGTCAGAGCCAGTCAGGTGCCAACGGGGCGCAAGGCTAGGGCGCCGACTGATAACGGCTTTCATCTTCAAACTTGCTGGATTGCCACCCAGGTTCGAGGTCCCTATGCTCGCCTGAAGGAAAATCCATGAAGGGCAACGACGAAGTCATCCAGGTGCTCAACGAGGTCCTCACCTCAGAGCTCACCGCCATCAACCAGTATTTCATTCACTCGAAGATGTGTGAGGACTGGGGTTTCGAAAAGCTGGCCGCGAAGAAGCGGGCGGAGTCGATCGAGGAGATGAAGCATGCGGACATCGTCATCGCACGCATTCTCTACCTCGAGGGCGTGCCCAACATGCAGCGGTACTTCCCGGTCAAAGTTGGGGAGGATGCGGTCGAACAGCACAGGCTAGACCTCGCGGTCGAATATGACGCCGTGAAGCGTCTCAACGCAGGGATCAGCCTCTGTCGCGAGAAGGGCGACAATGGCACCCGCGATCTCCTCGAAACGATCCTCAAGGACGAAGAAGAGGGCATCGACTGGCTCGAGGCGCAGCTCCATCTGGTGGAAACCGTGGGTCGTGAGCGCTACCTCTCCGAGCAGATGGGCGGCGGGAACTAGCTCCCGCACGCTGGGCTGCTAGAAGCTCAGCGATGACCGCACATCCGCTTGCTGGCCAGCCCGCGCCCAAGGGCGTCCTCGTCGACGTTCCGAAGCTCATCGCTGCCTACTACGAAGGCAAGCCCGACCCGAACGAACCGGCTCACCGTGTGAGCTTTGGAACATCCGGGCATCGGGGCTCCTCCTTTCGGCTCAGCTTCAACGAAGATCACATCCTCGCGACGACGCAGGCCATCTGTGACTACAGGGTCGCCGAGGGGATCGATGGTCCTTTGTTCCTGGGGATCGATACACATGCGCTTTCCGTGCCGGCTGCACGCACCGCCATCGAGGTTCTCTCGGCGAACGGGGTCGAGACACGCATCGCTGCCGAAGGTGAGTTCACGCCGACGCCGGCGGTGTCGTTCGCAATTCTCGGGCACAACCGGAACAGCGCGAAAGATGCCGATGGCATCGTCGTAACTCCTTCGCACAACCCGCCTGAAGATGGCGGCTTCAAATACAATCCACCGCATGGCGGCCCTGCGGATACCGAGGTCACGTCGTGGATCGAAGACCGGGCGAATCGCTTGTTAGCGGCTCGCCTGAAGGACGTAAGTCGCAACACGTACGAGGCGGCGCTGCGTGCCGAGACGACCCAAGTCTACGACTTCATCACGCCCTACGTCGACGGACTTGAGACCGTCCTCGACATGCGAACGATAGCAAGTGCAGGCCTTCGGATTGGGGTCGACCCGATGGGCGGCGCTGGGATCGCGTACTGGCCGCGAATTGCAGAGCGCTACGGCCTTCGGCTCGACATCGTTAATCAGACCATCGACCCGACCTTTTCGTTCATGACGCTCGACCACGACGGAAAGATCCGCATGGATTGCTCTTCGCCGTACGCCATGGCGAACTTGGTCGATCTACGTAACCAGTACGACATTGCTTTCGCCAACGACACGGACTTCGACCGGCACGGGATCGTGACTTCCAGTTGGGGGTTGCTCAATCCCAATCACTATCTCAGCGTCGCGATCAGCTACTTGTTCACCGAACGCAACTGGAACGAGCGCGCGGCGGTTGGCAAGACGCTGGTGAGCAGCGCGATGATCGATCGAGTGGCCAAAGACCTGCGACGCCGACTTGCCGAGGTTCCGGTTGGCTTCAAGTGGTTCGTCGATGGACTCATCGATGGCTCATACGGATTCGGCGGAGAGGAAAGTGCGGGTGCTTCGTTCCTTCGCAAGGACGGCACTGTTTGGACGACGGACAAGGACGGAATTCTACTCAACCTCCTTGCGGCCGAAATTACCGCGACGACGGGTCGCGATCCCGGTGAATGCTACCAGAGCCTCACCACACAGTTCGGCGCGCCGATCTACGAGCGCACAGATGCGCCCGCCACTCCCAAGGAAAAAGCAGCGCTCAAGGGAATGAGCGAGTCGGACCTCGATGCGTCCGAACTTGCAGGCGAGCCGATCAAACAAGTGCTCACGAAGGCACCGGAAAACGGGGCTGCGATTGGTGGTCTGAAAGTCACGACGGAGAACGGCTGGTTCGCGGCGCGACCTTCCGGGACCGAAGACGTGTACAAGATCTACGCCGAGAGCTTTGTCGGCCGCGAGCATTTGGCTGCGATTCAAGGCGAAGCCAAGGATCTCATCGGTCGCGTATTCGACAAGGACGCGAGCGCTTGAGGGCCTAGCCCAATCGTGTTTCACTGCGCCGCGTGATTGCACTCGTTACAGGTGGTGGCGGCCGTCTCGGCAACGTCTTAGTGAGGCGCCTCGTCGAAAAGGGCCAGCGGGTTCGTGTCTTGGAGCCAGGTGGCGTGCCCGAATCCCTCGCCGGGCTGGATATAGAGTTCCAGTCCGGTTCGGTGCTGGATTCCGGTGACGTTGACCGGGCCACGGATGGCGTAGACGTCGTCTTCCACTTGGCCGCGAAGATCGACCTCAGCCCCAGAAAAGACCCGATGATGTATCGCATCAACGTCGACGGCACTCGCAAGGTCGTCGATGCGTGTCTTTCTCGTGGCTTGCGGCTGGTGCACACGAGCTCGCATCATGCCGTGGTGCGCGAGCCCCTCGATCAGCCGCTCACCGAGGACAAACCGCTCGCCCTCGACGAGAAGTGCCAGTATCACCGCTCGAAAGCGATCGGGGAGACAATCGTGCTCGATGCCTGCGAGCGCGGTCTCGACGCGGTGATCGTGAATCCGGGCTCGATGATCGGCCCGCATGACTACGAGCCGTCGATGATAGGCGCGGCGCTGATCGACATGTATTTCGGTCGAGTGCCCGTCCTGCTCGAGCTGCTCAGTGACTACGTCGACGTTCGCGACGTTGCCGACGGGATGATCGCCGCTGCGGAGAGAGGTCGCCGCGGAGAGCGCTACTTCCTCACAGGTGATGTCATTCCCATCATGGAGATGGTCTCCCTCTACGGCGAGCTGACCGGAGCCAAGGTACCCACGCGTGCCCTGCCGCTTTGGGTGGGTTGGGCCCTCTTGCCGTTTGCCCTGGCGGGGAGCGCAGTCACGAAGAAGCCAGCGTTCATCACCGCCGACATGCTCCGTGCCAGCGTCTCGAACGAGGTGGTTTCCCATGAAAAGGCAAGCCGCGAGCTAGGGTACACGATCCGCAGCCTCCGCGAGTCGCTCGGCGACGCAGTGGGCTGGTACCGGGAGCGTGGTTGGCTCGGCGCATGACAACCGTTTTCGCGATTGACGCATCCGCCGTGCTACACATACAGAAGTCATGAGCGGAAGAGAGCCCAAGCGTCACCAGGACCTCGAGGACGTCATAGACGTCATCACCTCATCCTATGACAGCGAAGAAGAGATCAACAATCTCGACAGCGCCGCTCTTCCGAACAAGCGCGCCGTGATCACGGCCTTCAATCACATCATGCCCGTGCTCTACATGGGTTTCTACAGTACTCGCGCGCTAAACCGGACCAACCTTCGTTACGCGATCAGCGAGCACCTGTATCCGGCGCAAGACATCCTGGTCGAACAGATCGACCGGGCCGTGCGGTACCAAGAGCGGATGGGCCAACTCTCCGAGCAGAAGCCCGAAGGCTGGAGCGAGGACGTGGTGCTGCGTTTGTTCGAGAACATCCCCGCGCTCCGCCGCGTGCTCAACACCGACGTGCGCGCCGCGTACGACGGAGACCCGGCCGCTTCGAGCATCGAAGAGGTTGTCTTCAGCTATCCGAGTGTGCAGGCGATAACGGCGTACCGTGTCGCGCACGAGTTGCAGCTCAGAGACGTGCCGATGATTCCCCGCATCATCACGGAGCATGCGCACAGCAAGTCTGGGATCGACATCAACCCCGGTGCCCAAATCGGCGAGCGCTTCTTCATCGATCACGGAACGGGCGTCGTGATTGGCGCAACAGCGGTGATAGGCCGCAACGTGAAGCTATACCAGGGCGTCACCCTAGGCGCGCTGAGTGTCAGCCGCGGCGATGCCAACGGAAACCGCGGCAGCAAACGGCACCCCACGATCGAGGACGATGTCACGATCTACGCGGGCGCATCGATTCACGGAGGAGACACCGTGATCGGCAAGGGCTCGGTCATCGGCGGCAATGTCTGGCTCACCAAATCCGTGCCACCAGGTTCGAAGCTCTTCGGCCGCGCGAAGTAGCGCTTCCGAAGCGGTCAGTCGGCTTCCCCGAGCTTTTCTCTGACTTTGTCGTAGACGGCCCTGAGGTTGACCAGCTCGTTGAGCTCATCTTCGCCGATCGTGATCTCGTATTCCTTCTCGACGTCGGCCACGATTTCGATCGCCATCATGCTGTCGATCCCCAGGTCCGCGAATGCCGTATCCTCGGGGATATCCTCGACTTCTGTCACCTCGGTGATGATCCGCCGCAGCTCGTCTTTCAGCTCATCCGACATGCCGCCCGTATATGCTTGGGTTCACCATGAGCGTCAAGCGTTTGAAAACTGGCCGATTGGCCTGTTTCGAATGTGGTATCCACTGGAAATTACGGTACGTTAGGGCCCGCAAAGCATATGAGCTGGATTACAGAAAAGGCGCACGCGGAGCTGCAACGAGTCCGCGATGCACAGGCCAAGCAGATCTACCCCTACTTCCGCCCCTTCGAGTCCGGCGGGCTGCACACGACGATCAACGGAAAGCCGATCGTCAACTTCAGCTCGAATGATTACCTCGGGCTGACCAATCATCCCAAGGTTAAAGAGGCGGCAAAGGCGGCGGTGGATCAGTTCGCGTGCGGACTGAGCTCGTCGAGAGTTCAGGCGACCGCGACGCTCCACGTAGAGCTCGAGGAGCGCTTGGCTGGGTGGTTCGGATTCGAGAAGTCTTTGATCTTCACCACCGGATACCAGGCGATGGTCGGAACGATCATGTCGCTGGCCGACAAGGATACCACGATCGTTCTCGACAACCTCAGCCACGCCTGCATTCTCGACGGCACGTTCTTGGCGGCGGGAACGCCGATGCGGGCGCCGGAAGTCCGATTCTTCAACCACAATAGCGCCAAGGCACTCGACCGGGTCCTACGAAAGCGCGATCGAAAGAACGCCCTCGTGATTATCGAAGGCATCTATTCTCTCGATGGCGACGAGGCGAAGATTCAGGAATTCATCGAAGTCTGCGCGCAGCACGAGAACGTCGCGATCGTCTGCGACGACGCGCACGGCACGGGCACCTTGGGCGCTGGTGGGAGGGGAATCCTCGAGAAGTACGGTCTTCAAGGTCAGATCCCGGTGCTCATCAGCACCTTCTCGAAGACCTTTGGGGGCATCGGCGGAATCTTGCTCGGCGAAGCCGACGTGGTGGACTTCATCAAGCACAACGCACGTTCATTCTTGTTTAGCGCGTCCCTGCCCGTGCCGATCGTGGCCGCGGCCAGCACGATTCTCGACATGCTCGAGTCCGAAGGAGAGGCGCTGGTCAGCGAGCTTCACGAAAAGGCGGCCTACATGCGCAAGGGGCTCACCGACATTGGCTTCGACCTTGGCGAGAGCAACTCGCACATCATGCCCATCATGATTCGTGATGAGACCAAGGCGATGTTCACCCACGTCGCGCTCTTGGAGAACGGCGTCCTGATGGTTCCGATCATGTATCCCGCCGTGAAGGAAGGCCAGGAACGCCTCCGGCTCAATGTCACCCGCGGGCACACGTACGAGGACATGGACCGGGCGCTGGACCTCTTGCGAACATACGCAAGCTCGTTTTCGCTCGTCGATGATTCGCCAAAAGCCGCCGCCCCCTGACAGCGCCAGTCACTTGGCGCGACTGCGTCACCGGAGGACGGCTCGCGACGGGCGTGCTCGCGATTGGGACCCACTCGCCCCCAGTTCCCTAAGACGACCTACGGCTAGGCTGGACCCAATCGCTGCGCTGCCCATCCCGAGCCATCCCCCTCCGCATGTCAGTGCCAGCGGCAGCGGCAGCGGCAGTGTCAGCGGCAGTGT
The DNA here is from genome assembly GCA_035686645.1 of Polyangiales bacterium. Lineage (GTDB taxonomy): Bacteria > Myxococcota_A > Polyangia > Polyangiales > Houyiibacteriaceae > SG8-38. The sequence goes on along the minus strand of DASRZF010000346.1, from coordinate 6,682 downwards.
CAGTGCCGGTGTCAGCGCCGGTGTCAGCGCCGGTGTCCTCAAACGCGACGGGCCCCGAGCGTTAGCTCGGAGCCCGTCAGCCGTGACGACTGAGGATTGCTCCCCGGTCTATTCCTTCGTGACGATATGGAACTCGACGCGTCGGTTCATCGCCTCTTCTTCTTTCGTCGTGGCGTTGGGCACGAGCGGCTTGTTTGGACCGAAGCCCCTCGCGACCAGACGCGACCTGTTCACGTGACCCCTGCCGACGAGGTAGCGGACCACTGTGTCGGCGCGCTTCTTCGACAGGATCATGTTGTACTTGAGGCTTCCTGTCTTATCACTGTGCCCTTCGACCCGAATCTGCTTGATTTCCGGGTGGGCGATCAGCACCGCAGCGACCTGGTCGAGCAGCGCCCAGGAGCGCTTTTGCAGCTTGGCGCTGCCAGACTGGAAGTAGACCTTCTCGAGAATCTCGAGCTGGTCGTCGCCGATCACGACGAGCTGCTTCGCCTGACAGCCTTGATTCTCGACCGTGCCAGGCTCATCCGGGCAATTGTCGATGCGATCCGGAACACCGTCGCCATCGCGATCCGGGTCTGGACAGCCGTTGTTTGCCGCTGAGCCAGCGTCGTTGGGGCACTGATCGTCGACGTCGAGGATTCCGTCGTTGTCGTTGTCGAAGTCGGGACAGCCATCCTCGTCCTCGAAGCCATCCATGTCCTCAGGCTCGTTGGGACACTTGTCGTCCGCGTCGGCGATGCCATCCCCGTCGTTGTCGAGGTCCGGGCAACCGTCTTCGTCTTCGAAGCCGTCGAAGTCTTCCGCTTCGGTCGGGCAATTGTCGAGCTCGTCGGGAATCTTGTCGCCATCGGCGTCCGGCGCCTTCTCGTCGTCGGCAGGCATGGTGTATCCGAGCATCCCGAACACGCGCCAATCAGGCGCTCCATAGCCGTCCGTGACCCCCGCACTGCCGCCGACGCCGAGTGTGAACCCGAACTCCGGAAGCCACTTGAAGCCGCCGAGCACTTCGACCGGAGTCTCGTTTTTCGTCCAGAAATTCACGGTGCTGTTTGCCGCGGTTCGGCCGAAGGCCTCCGCCGAGATCATGAAATGGTCCTGTCCCATCATGAACATCAGGCCGCCGCCGTAGGTGAACTCGTTTCCGACGAAGAGCTCTCCAGGAACGACGTTCTGCCCCTGCGTACCGAGCTTGTAGCCGACCTGAATCGGGATACGGACGACGTCGCCGGCATTGAAGTTGAGTAGGAGCTCGAACCAGCCTCCGAGGTACGGTTTCGTGTCGGCTTGCCCAGCGAAGGTCTGCCCGCTGCTTGCCAGCGAAGCGGTGTTGATCGTCATCGTCGCTTGAAGACCGACCTGGAAGACGTCGTCGCGCGTCCCGTAGAGGTTGCCCCTGGCGCCGAAGTAGAGGTCGCCGAGATTCTGGTTCTTGAGGAGGTTGCTTCCCGGACCCGAGGAATCGATCATGAAGTGGTAAGGCAGGTCGACAAACAGAACCAAATGGTCCCACAAGCCGAGATTCAACATGAGATGCCCCGTGAGCTGCTGCTCGACGATCTCGGTTCTGCCTCCTGCGGCGTTCTCGATGGTGAGTGGGTCGTCCGAATAGTCGAGCCAGACCATGAAGCCGAACTTGAGGTGTCCTTGGCCGTCCGGTGTGCTGGCGGCGAAGCCGTCCGTCGAGAGCTCAGCAGGTCGAAACTGGTTGAGGTCGATCTTGGTGTTCTGCGCAGCCGCGCTGGAGGAGACCCCCGTCGCCAGCAACAGGATCGCAACCCAACCCCGATTGAATGCCCTTGGGCTCTTACCGTTCATCACGCTCTTCCTCCCATTTCCGTATCCGGGGCACTCTCGGGCCCCGCGAGCGCCTACGTGTCTACCACTTCTTGGCTGGAAAGTGGACTAGCTTGAGCGCATGGGGCGACCGAGCTGGTTGGACGCAGGTTTTGCGCAAGCCTAGTTGGAGCCGAAGAGCCCGTTGGCGCAGACCAGAGCCCTGCGGCTCGGGAAGTAGTAGGCCCAGAGAAAGCACATCTCGTCGTCGACTCCCGTGCCGAAATAGACGGGACTGTCGCTCCGGTTTTCCAGTCGCAGGTGATCCTGAAGCCACCGCCGTCGGGGCGGTAAACGGGTCGTCGTTGTAGGTGACCGTCTCCGGCTCGTCCCACAGGAAGGTGGGGATATCGTAGACGGGCATCCCGGGCGCATCTGCACTCTCCGCGACCTCAACGTAGACGTTCGTGCCCCACTGATGCTCATGTCCGGTGACCGCGAAATAGCTCACTCCGTCGAAGCGAGATGGGAGCGGAATGAAGCTCGGACCAAGCGTGTGCTCACTCATCGCCGGGATGTTGATGCCGGCGCGGCAGCGCCAGGTCCCCCGGTTCACTTCTTCGGGAAATACAGACTAACCGGCTCTGCGATGCAGGCGGGGCGGTCTTCGCCCTCAATTTCCACGGTGACGCGGACTACCGAGAGGATACCGCCCTTCGACTCCTCGACCGAGATGACCTCGGCCCCTCCGCGAATGCGCGAGCCGACCTTCACTGGAGCGGGGAAGCGGACCTTGTTGGTGCCGTAGTTCACCGCGAACTCGAAGCCGCGCACTTCGAAGATCTGGGTCATGAACGCGCTCACGAGCGACAGCGTCAGGTATCCGTGCGCAATTGTCGCACCAAATGGCCCTGACTTCGCCCGCTCCACGTCGACGTGAATCCACTGATGGTCTTCGGTCGCGTCTGCGAACTTGTCGACCCGGTCCTGCTCCATCGTCAGCCAGTCACTGTATCCGAGATGCTTGCCGACGGAGCCTTTGAGATCGTGTGGGGATTTGAAAATTACTGCTGCCATCACTTGCTCCGGTCGACGATACTAGTCTCTCTCGCTGCCAGCGCCAGTTGTCTCGTTTCTAGGGTCGTTGGCGATCGACGACAGTCCTGGCGGCGTTCATGTCGGTGACTCCGCCCGACATGATGAAGGCCATGAACTCAGCGCCGTCCGCATCCAGGGGGTGGACGCGCTCCTTGGGGACGACGATCAGATTGCCCGCAAAGTTGTACGACTCGGGCAAGTACACCGAAACGTGGCCGGCGAGCTGCGGGTCGTCGAAGCGTTCGTTCGTGAGGAACCCAAGTACTTTCAGACCGTGCTTGTTCAGCTCTACCGCGACCGGCTTGTCGAACTTGCGCTTGCTCCCTACGAACGCGCCAAAGAGGTCTCGCAACGAGTTGTAGAGAATTCGAATCAGAGGAACCCGCTGCAAGCCTAGCTCCAACCACGAAATGAGCTTCGTGCCCACTACGTTGCCAGCTAGGTAGCCGATCAGGGTGATTCCGGCTGCGGCGATGACGATGCCGAGCCCCGGAATGGACGTTCCGAGCCAGCCATCGAGCGTGGTGACCGTGAAGTAGACCACCCAGATAGTGATGCCGACCGGTGCAAGGACCAGGAGCCCCTGCGCGAAGCTTCTCGTGAGCGTTCTCATGCGTATCTACTAACACCCGCTTGCGTCCAGCGCATTACCAGCCAGAACGCGCTGAGTGCCGCTCCCTTTTCCACGTTGGCAAGGCCTTTCCCTCGGGATTCGCCACATGTTGGTGGGCACTCTGTTTTTCAGCGTGATGAGCGTTTTGGCGAAGCTCGCCGGCGAACGGCTGCCGACGATGGAGCTGGTGCTCGCGCGCGTCATCGTCACACTCGTCATGAGTTGCTGGGCGATCAGAAGCCTCGGCATCTATCCCTGGGGTCAGAATAAGAAGCTGCTTCTAGTGCGCGGCTTTGCCGGCTTCATGGGTCTCAGTTGTTACTTCTACGCGATCAACCATCTGCCACTCGCAGACGCCACGGTGATTCAATTCTGCAACCCGATGCTCGCTGCGCTGATCGCGGTCTTCGCCCTCAAGGAAAGGCTTCGCGGCCTGGACTTGCTCGCGACGCTGTTCAGCATGACCGGGGTCGTCTTAGTCGCACAGCCCACGTTCTTGTTTGCACGAGGCGCGCCCCTGGATCCGGTGGCTGTGACCATCGGAGTGGTAGGCGCGATCTTTTCGGCCATTGCGTACGTCGTGATCCGGCGCTTGGGCTCTACCGAGCATCACATGGTCGTCGTGTTCTACTTTCCACTCGTCACGGGCCCAGCGTCCATACCGCTCTTGGCCTACGAAGGCGTGGTCCTTCCCGAAGGAATCGAGTGGCTTCTCTTGCTGGGTATCGGCGTGGCAGCCCAACTCGGTCAGATCGAGATTACCAAGGGATTCAAGCTCGAAACCGCGGGCCGCGCATCATCGGTGACCTACATCCAGATCGTTCTGGCTTACACTTGGGGCATTCTGCTTTTCGGCGAGTATCCCAACGCGATCAGCATCCTCGGTGCGGTCCTGGTCGTGCTCGGCGTGTTTAGCGTCACGCGCCGCGGGATGCCCTAGAGAAGCGGATCGAACAATCCGGGTTCCACACCGAGCGCTTCCACATCTTCCGCGCCCTGTACATCACTGATGAACGTCATCGTGCGTCCCCAGCCCTCGTGCTGGGTTGAGATCTTCGCGCCCGTGCTGAGCTCGGTCCAACCCTCCCAGCTGGTTTCGATGCCACCGATCGGAATGATCTGGACCCACATGCGCCAGGCCTCGGGAAGGCCGTCGGGACCTGGAATCCAGAGGTACGCATCACCTGGTGTGACACCCCCCGAGCTGTAGCTGACCAATAGAGCGTCCCGGCTATCGTCGAGCTTCACCAGCGTCCGCTCGACGCCCGGATCGAAGAACTTCACGACCGGGTTGAGCCAAAAGGAGTCGTTGATCCAGTACGCGTACGCCGCACTCAGACCTTCTTTCGCGTCTTCGCCCGTCTGCTCGGTGCCTCCGCGCCAGATGCGCCCCGTTTGATCCGCCGTGCGGAAGAGGGCCCGTGAGTCGCCCCAGCGAAGCTCCACCAGACCGCGATTCCGATCCCAGACGTAATGATGCCGCTCGAAGAAGGACCAGCGAACGGCACCGGTGCGGTCCCAGGCCTCCTTGTCGACGGCGGCTTCCATCGATCGAGCGAGAGCATCGGCCGCAGGCCCGGGTTTTCCTTCGGGCCGGGGTTCGTTGAGCGAGTAACCGACGACCATGAGGCCGAGAAGGCCCAGAATCAGGAGCACCGCCAAGATCTTGAACGCGCGCATCATTGAAGTCAGTTGAGCCTACACTGTGCAGACAGGCGACAAAAGCGCTATGAGTCCGGTCATGGCTGAATCGCACGGACAACATGGCAGCACGCACGCCGGATCGCCCACGATCGACACACGCGAGCGTGGTGCTCCCAAGGACGGAGAGCCACAGTTCATGGATCGCCGCTTGTTCATGCAGCTGCTGGTTTTCCAGGTGCCCACGGGTGCGTCCATCGCCGTCAACCAGGAGGCTCTGATGTCTGCGCTAAAAGACGCAAACATCCCGGCCGTAGTCTACGCCGACGCCAACGACCCTCGCGGCGTTGCGCTTCTGACTTTTGGCGAAGATCCGGCACTTTTCGTGGACGCGGTTCGCCCGCTGTTCGAGGCGGAGCCTCTTCGGCACTGGACGCTGCGCCCGGAGCTCACGATGATCGGTCGCACGTACAGCAGCGGGTACGAGCAGAATCTCGAGTTCTGGCTGCTCGACCGCCCGCGACAGACCGTGCTCAACCCGGAGTGGAACTGGGCCGTTTGGTATCCACTGCGTCGGACCGGAGCCTTCGAGCAACTCGAAGGAAGAGAGAAGGGTGGCATTCTTCGGGAACACGCTACGATCGGCCGCGCATACGGCGATCAAGACCTTGCCCACGACGTCCGCCTCGCCTGCCACGGTCTCGACGCGAACGACAACGAGTTCCTGATCGGACTCATCGGCTCGGAGCTGCATCCGCTCTCTCATGTGGTGCAGTCGATGCGGGGTACCGTGCAGACCTCGAAGTACATCCAACAGATGGGGCCATTCTTCGTCGGGCGAGCGATCGGCCGTAACGCAGGCCCACAGAAGTGACCCGCCATGTCAGGTAGTACGTTCGGCCAGGCCTTCCGCGTGACCACCGCGGGCGAGAGCCATGGCCCAGCCAATCTAGTCATCATCGACGGTTGTCCGCCGGGTCTTCCCTTGTCGGAAGAAGACATCATTCCCGACCTCGAGCGACGCAGGCCGGGCCAAAGCAAGATCGTCACGCAACGAAAAGAGCCCGACGCTCCCGAAATTCTCTCCGGCGTGTTCGAGGGGCAGACCACGGGAACGCCCATCGCGATCATCGTTCGTAACAAGGACCAGCGCTCGCGAGACTACGGCAACATCAAGGACGTGTACCGGCCCGGGCACGCCGACTACACATTCGACGCGAAGTTCGGGCGCCGTGACTACCGTGGCGGAGGGCGGAGCAGCGCCAGAGAAACGGTCGCGCGCGTTGCCGCCGGCGCGGTCGCGAAGAAACTGATCTCCGAGGCATTCGGTGGCGAGGTGCTCGGTTACGTGACCCAAGTAGGCGACATTCGAGCAACGGTCCCTGCAAAGGTCACACTCGAGCAGGTCGAATGGCTCCCAGACGGCGAGCCCAACATCGTTCGTTGCCCCGACCCGGTCGCAGCCGGGCAGATGGTCAAGCTCATCGAGAGTGTGCGAAAAGATCAGGACTCGATAGGCGGAGTCGCTGAAATCGTCGCACGTAACGTTCCGGC
>DASRZF010000345.1:0-13123 GCA_035686645.1 Polyangiales bacterium | reverse complement strand
GACAGCTGGGCGTTCCTGAATTCTGTAGCATTCTGGCGTCGGGACTTCTGTGGCATAGCGCTGACGGTCAGCGCTGTCTGTTGCAGCTGAAGCCCGATCCGTTAGACGGCCACGCGGGGGTCTATGCAGTTTCACGGAATGAACGCGGACGATGCACGCTCGTTCGCGGAGAAGTGGCTGCCTGCCTGGACCGGGAATCGGCCAGAGCTGCTCGCCTCGTTCTACACGCCGGATACGGTCTACTCGGACCCGGCGATTCCGGCAGGTGTCCGTGGTCGCGACGCCCTCCTAGCGTACTTCAGCAAGCTTCTCGCAAAGAACCCCGAGTGGGTGTGGGTACACCGCGGCTCCATCCCGATCGAGGATGGCTTCCTGAACTTGTGGCACGCATCTGTCCCAGCCGGCCAACACACCGTGGAGGCAGAGGGCGTGTGCACGGTTCAGCTCCGCGCTGGTCTGATCTACGCAAACCACGTCTTCTTCGACCGATCAGAGCTACTCACAGCGCTCTCCAGTTCGTAGTCGGGGGGAAGCGAGCCGAACGCTTGGGTGGCCGCTTAGTATCAAGTTTGAACTGCAACATTCTCTAGACGGCATGGAAGCGCTCCTCCGGGGTGTCGTAGTCGTATCTCTTTCGCGGCCGAGTGTTCAGCTTCTTCGCGATGGTGTTGCAATCGCGCTGTGTCACGTGGGCCATGCTGGTTCGCTTGGGTAGATACTGTCGGATCAGACCGTTCGCATTTTCGTTCGTTCCCCGCTCCCACGCGTGGTGGGGCGTGGCGAAGTAGAACTTGACGCCCGTCGCCTTCTCTACGCGCTTATAGGCGTGGAACTCCGTTCCGTTGTCCGAGGTGATGGTCTTGAAGTTTCCGGGGTAGCGGCGGATGAGCTGGATCGCCTTGCGCGCCGTCTCGTGGCTTCCTCTCGTCTTCGGCTTTCCGATCACGACGAAGCCTGTCGCTCTCTCGACGAGAGTCAGCACGCAGTGCGTGGCGCCGTTGCCCATGACCGTGTCGATCTCCCAGTGACCGGGCTGTGTGCGCTGTTCGATGACCTGAGGTCGCTCCGAGATGTGTCGCTTGCCGGCGAGTCGCCCTCGGCTGTCGTAGGTGCCATATCGCTTTCTGCGCTTCTTCGCGGCCTGGCGGAAGTCCTGGTACACCGAGCCTCCCCGGACTCGGTCGTCCCAGACGTAGCGGTAGATGGTCTCGTGGCTGATCGAGAGCTTCCGGCTCTTCTGGAGTAGGCCCGACACCTGTTCAGGGCTCCACTGCCTGCGCAGCAAGGACTCGACGAGCCTACAGTCTCGAGATCCGAAGCGCCGGTTGCGGCGCGACCGGGAGCGGCACCCGTTGGCCCGCTCCTGGGCCGATAGCTCTCGTCCCAGCGAGAGCGGTTCCTCATCAGTTCCCGGGAAATGGTGCTCCGGTGCCTTCCGACACGCCGCGCGATCTCGGCCGGAGCCTGATCCTCCTGACGCAGCGCCGCGATCCGGTACCGTTCCTCGAGGGTGATCTGGTGATAGGTCATGAGCTCTTCCTCAGGCTTGGTCGTTTGAGAAAGAGTGGCGTATCCCAGGTCACCTCTTCTTCGGAGTGCCCTGTTGCACTTAGTTTATGAATCCGCCCCGCATAACAAGCCGTTGCAGCGGACCGGCCACCGTTCGCCGTCCCGACCGTGGTACCCTCTGGCAGGGCCATTCAGCAGCTCCGGCGGGAGGTTCCCGCGGGCCGGCCGCTGAACGGCGTGTCCGTTATACGGCAAGAAGCCGATGTCACATGGAGTCCCGGAGTCAGACTGGAAGGTGTTCCGCGAGCTTCGCGAGGTTGCGCTTGAGCGTCTGTGTGAGCGAATTCTCGACGAAGTCGCGACTGTCATTTCGAATTCCAGCCGCACGCACCACGAGCGATTCGGCGAGCTCTTCGGCCTCATTCGCGACCGCAATCACGACATAGCACGTGGTTTTGACGGACCAAAGCGATCCGCGATGCTCGCGCAGCTCTCAGTCAATTATAGCCTCGACCTACTCAAACCGAGCGACATGGCGCGCTTTTCCGCGGAAACCCGCGAATCCGTCGAGTCCCTCGCGAACCTCAGGCGATAGTTCCGCGGCCAAAACGTGCTCATCGCGAACAGCCGTATAACAAGGCGTTGAACGCGGATCGGTCAACAGCCAGTTTCAATTGACCATGGTTGCTGTCTGGCGGCATACTTCGGTGTCTTGGCGTAGCCGGTCAGCGCTGTTGCCGGCCGGTTGACGCCGATCCGTTAGCCGGCACAGCGGGGCCTTATGGGACTTCCGCGATCCGTAGTCCGAATAGCAAATGCCATCACGAACGCGGCGATCATCACGGGCGTACCTCGGCCGCCCTACACGCGAAGGAACGCGCTGGTCATCGAGACAATCGGCAGGCGCTCGGGAAAGCGCCGCCGTATCCCCGTTGGGTATCTCGACGACAACGGAAGGATCATTGTCGTCGTGGAAGACGGGGCGAGTTCCCACTGGGTTCAAAACGCCCTCGCTCAAGACGGTCTGCGAATTCACCTGCGAGGCGAATGGAAATCGGCGAAGCTCCGGATGCTCGACGTGGAGCCTGAAGCGTATTTGTGCCGCATGAATCGCTTCCACGCGGGCCTGGTCCGAAGCCATTCATCCACTCCAAGCGTTGCAGAACTCGTCCTCGAGTAGCGATGAACGGCCGGCTAACAAGTTATTGCACCGGCCCGGCACCAGCTCGGTTCAATTGACCTTGGTTGCCGTCTGGCGTCATGCTGGGTCGACTTCGGCTACCCGGTCAGCGCTGTTGCCGGCCGGCGAATGCCGATCCGTTGGATACTCCGTTCCCGGTCAAGTCTTCTTTGCGAAGAACTTCGTTCCACCGAAGTCGGCATCGTGCTTGAACATGTCGTGGATCGCGTGGAGCAGCTTTCGCATGACCGCGACGAGCGCCTGCATCGGCTTGTTTCCTTTCGCCAGCAGCTTTTCGTAGTAGGCGCGGACCTGGGGCTCGTGTTGCGACGCCACCATGGCCAGCAGGAAGCGCGCCGCGCGAAGGTGGCGATTTCCCACTTTGCTGATGCGGACAGCCGCGCTCACCGAAGTGCCTGATTCGTAGTGCCTCGGGTCGATCCCGGCGTGAGCCACCCACTGGCGAGTCGACATGTCGGCCGGGAGCACCGAGAGCTCGGCCAGCAGCGTGATCGCACTGGCCTGGGCAATGCCCTTCACGGACACGAGGTGGGCGAAGCGCGAGCCGAGCGTGTCGTCGGCGCGCACGAGATCGAGAGCGGCCTCGGTCAGGGTCTCGATCTCGATGTTGATCGCATCGATGTGTCGATCGATGCTGTCGCGGATGGCCGCCGGCGTCTGCTCCACGGATTCATCTGCGTGCAGGCGATTCTTCTCCTGGGCCCTCGACACGAGAAGGGCTTGAATTCGCCTCGAGAGGGCGCGCAGGCTCAGAATCGGACGGCCCGGGGGCGACCAGGGCTCGAAGTTCATGCGCCGCACGAACTCGAGCAGCGAGAGCGCATCCGTGCGGTCGGTCTTCGAGCGTCGCAGCTGCGCGCGTGCGAAGTCCTTCGTGGTGCGAGGATTCGCGACCATGACCTCGATGCCCTTCGCCTGGTCGAGTGCTAGGCAAAGATCGAGGTGATAGATGCCGGTCGCTTCGACACAGATGCGAGCCGCGGCTTTGGTGCGGGACAGACGACGGATCAGCTTGCGGTGGCCGGTGCCATCGTTGGGGAAAGTCCCGTCCCAAACCTTTCCGGTGCCGGGGTCAATGGCGACGACGAGCTCATTAGAGCCGACATCGATCCCGCAGAGAAGAGGCTTCTTCATGAGGGCTCCTCGGTGGTAGGCTGACCTCCGGGTCCCCCGACCTTGTACCGTTGCCTACCGACCTTGTAGATGCAGGCTCTCTGGGCCTCAGATACTCCGCGGCATGGGCAAAGAAGGCGGGGGATCCATCTAACGGACAGGCTCGGGGCCTCAGGCAGCAACGATCTCCCCGGACGAAACTGAACTATCTCATCTCGTTCGCTAGGCGGGGGAGATATACAAGGCAGCATAGGCGTGAACTGGGACGCAATCGGAGCAATCGGAGAGGCTATCGGAGCAGCGGGCGTAATTGCATCGCTGCTGTACCTCGCGGTGCAGGTTCGCGCCAGCACGCGGGCCTCCGCGATCGAATCAAAACTTGCCTCGAGCCGAATCTACACCGGCTTCTTGGGTTCGCTGATCCAGTCGCCCGAGCTCAACCGCCTCTTTGTGCAGGGACGCCACGATCTGGCTTCTCTGTCCTCCGAAGACGATTACTACCGATTCTCGAACCTTGCGCTTCAATCTTTCTCGCACTTCTCCGCCACGTACTTCCAGTATCGCCAGGGAACGCTGAGCGCCTCTGACTGGTTCGAGAGCAGGGCTGTAATTCACTACTGGCTTCGCGGCGCCGGATGCCAGGCGTGGTAGCACAAGCTCGGCAAGCACATGTTCGGACCTGATTTCGTCACCTTCATCGACTCGGAGATCCACGGTATCGATGCTGCCTAACAAGACGTTGCAGCGGACTTGCTAACGCTTGAGTCGAATTGGTTCGTGATGGCATCGCGTTGATCCCAGGTGTTTCGCAGCTGCGTGCAGGCCGCCGCAAGCCGCTGAACGCCGATCCGTTAGATACTCCGTCTCCAGTCAGGCTCTTTCCGCGAGGAACCGACTTCCATCGAAGTCTGCGTCGTGTCGAAACATGCCGTGGATCGCGTGGAGCAGTTTTCGCATGATGGCCACCAGCGCTTGCATCGGCTTCTTTCCCTTCGCGATCAGTTTCTGGTAGTACGCCTTGATTCGGGGCTCGTGCTGCGACGCCACCATCGCGGGCAGAAACAGCGCCGCCCGCAGATGTCGGTTCCCCACCTTGCTGATCCGGACCTGCCCCCGGACCGACGACCCGGATTCTGCGTAGCGGGGATCGATCCCTGCGTGAGCGACCCACTGTCGTGCCGACATGTCGGACGGAAGCAACGCGAGCTCGGCAAGGATTGCGATCGCACTGGCCACGGCGATCCCCTTGACGGAGATCAGATGCTCGAGCTTGGAAGAGAGACTTGGGTCCGTCCGGACGACCTCCAGGGCAGTTTCCGTGAGTGTCTCGATCTCTTCGTTGATCGCGGCCATATGCCGCTCGATGCTCTCTCGGATCGCAGGCGTTGTGTCGGAGTGCGTATTCCGGCGATCGTGATCACCCAGATCGGTTCATCGTGATCACGTAGATCGGTGATCGTGGACACCCAGATCGGTGATCGTGATCGGTGTCTGGTATCGCTGGACGGGTTTTCAGTCTTTGTTCGCCTCCGTCTTCCTTCGCGAGGGTCCTTGTAGCACGATGCGGTGGGCGTTGTGGAGGAGTCGATCGCAGATGGCATCGGCGACGGTCGGATCGCCGAGGTGGTCGTGCCACTGGGTCACCGGGAGCTGGCTGGTCCAGATCGTCGAGCGGAGGCCGTGGCGGTCTTCCATGATCTCGAGCAGGTCGCGCCGTTCCACGTCATGGACGGGCGCGAGTCCCCAGTCGTCGAGCACCAGGACGTCGGTACGGGCGAAGCGGGCGAGCAGCTTCGCGTAGGTGCCATCCGCACGCGTGAGGGTGAGCTCGTCGAAGAGCCTCGGGGCTCGGCGATAGAGGACGCGGTGGCCGCGCCGGCAGGCCTGCTGGGCCAGGGCGCAAGCGACGTAGGTCTTGCCGACACCCGTGGCCCCTGTGATGACCACGTTCTGGTGGGCCTCGATCCAGCGCCCCGTGGCGAGTTGCCGCATCAGGGGCCGCTCGAGCTTGCGCTCCTTCGCGTACTCGAGGTCTTCGAGGCAAGCCCCTGCGATCCGGAGCTTCGCTTCGCGGAGCAGGCGCGAGAGACGCTTGTTCTGGCGATCCGTCCACTCGGCCTCGACGAGCAGCGCCAGTCGATCGTCGAAGCCGAGGTCGTCGAGGCTGGGGTCTTCGTGTTGCGCTTGCCAGGCACGCGCCAGTGCGTGGAGGCGCAGCTCGTTGAGCTGCTCGAGCGTCGGTTGCATGAGCATGGGGGCGATCTCCTTGTCTTCGTTCAGTTGTAGTAGTCGCCGCCCCGCACGTTCTCGTGCGTGAGCGGCAGTGCGCGCTGGGTCGGCGCGGACTTCGTCGCCGGGGGGACCCGGTCGAGGCCGTTCTTCAGGATCGACTGCACGTGGCGGTAGGAGCGCGCGCGGACGAGGACCGCGCGATCGCAGGCCGCCTCGAGTCGCTCGTTGCCGTACTGCTTTGCCAGACGCAGGATCCCGAGGCACGAGCGGTAGCCCTGCTCCGGGTGCGGACGATGCTCGAGGATCGACTCGACCAGCTCCGCCGTCTTCGGGCCCACCGACGCTCCCCAGTGGATGAGCCGCGTGGGCGTCCACTCCAGGTGCTTGCGGTGCGCCTTCGGCATGTGCTCGGGGATCGTCGAATAGCCGCCCGGCGCGTAGTACGTGGGTCGGTGGTGGAGGGCCACGCGCCGCCCCTTACAGAAGACCTCCAGGGCTGTCGCGGTGGAGCGGATCTCGACGCGCTCGTGGACGAGCGCATGGGGGACGGAGAAGAAGCAACGATTGAACTCGACGTGGTAGTCGAGGTTCACGCGCGCGTGCTTCCACTCCGCCAGCTCGAAGGCCTCCGTAGGCAGCGGGCGCAGTGCGGGCCGGTCGATCGCCTCGAAGCGCTCGCGCCGGCTCTGCCCGTAGGCGCGCATGCTCCGGCCATTGAGTCCTTCGAGGAGCTCCGCGATCCGATGATTCAGCTCACCGAGCGAGAAGAAGCTTTCGTTGCGGATCCGGGCCAGGATCCAGCGTTCCGCCACCTGGACGGCGACTTCGACCTTGGCCTTGTCGCGGGGCTTGCGAGGTCGCGCGGGCACGATCGTCGTCCCCACGTGGCGGCTCCACTCGTCGTAGCTCCGCTGGAGACCGGGCTCGTAGCGACACGCGCGCGTCACGCCGCTCTTCAACTGATCCGGGATCACGAGCTCGGGCACTCCGCCGAAGAAGGTCAGAGCGCGACTGTGGCTGCCGATGAAGTCGGCCACACGCTGGGTCTCGGTCGCTTCGGCGTACGTGAAACTCGAAGCACCGAAGGTGGCAACGAACAGCTCGACTTCGCGTTCCTCGCCGGTGGTTCGGTCGATGACCTTCGGCTTGTGACCCGCGTAGTCGACGAAGAGTTTCTCGCCAGCACGGTGGACCTGGCGCATCGAGAGCCGTCGTTTCTTGCACCAGCGGCGGTAGTGCTCGCAGAACTGGGTGTACCGGTAGCCCTCCGGGTGCTGCTCCAGGTACTCGTGGTGAAGCAGCTCGAGGGTGACGCCTTTGCGCTGGCGCTCGGTGTGGATCCACAGCGGATCCGGCACCGGACGGCTTCCCGACCGAGCGGGACCGTAGAGCTGCGCCTCGAGAGCCGTCTCCGTCAGCGGCTCGATCGACGCAAAGTCCTCGAGGCCCGCCCTGCGGGCGCGGCGCAGCGTGGCGCCCACCATCCCCACGCTCACGCCCTGACTGCGAGCCACCTCCCGGTGGCTTCGCCCCAGGCTCCACTTCTGCCTCAAAATCTCTCGGATCTTGTCCATGGACAGCCTCGGGCTTGCCATCTCGCCTCCCGTTTCGTGGAGGCTCGATGCCAAGCCGGCCTGTCCAGCGACGCCTTCCTCCCTCTCACCTGGGGGGAGAATGCACCGTTCACGATCACCGATCGGCGTGATCACGATCCCGATCTAGGTGATCACGACTCCGATCTAGGTGTTCACGATGACCGATCGACCGATCGGAGCCGCCTCGGCCCCGGAGTGATCACGATGACCGATCTGGGTGATCACGATGGACCGATGTACGCAGTCGGAGACGACCTCGTCCGCATGGCGTCGGTTCTTCTCCTGTGCGCGGCTCACCACGAGGCTCTGAATTCGCCGAGAGAGTGCCCGTAGGTCCCGAATCGAGCGGCTGGGGGGATTCCAGGGCGCGAAGTCCATCCGGCGAAGGAACTCGAGGAGCGAGCGCGCGTCCACCTGGTCTGTCTTCGAGCGTTGCAGCTGCGCACGTGCAAAGTCCTTTGCGGCCCGGGGATTGACGACCATGACTTCGATGCCTTGGGCCGAGTGGAGGGCGAGACAGAGATCCAAGTGATAGACACCAGTCGCCTCGAGGCAGACGCGGGTCGCGTGACCGGCACGCTTGATCCGCTTGACAAGTTTTCGGTGCCCGACTGGCGTGTTGTCGAAAGCCAGGGCCAATGGCTTCCCGCGATTCGGCTCGAGAGCCAGGTCGAGCTTGCGGGCGCTGACATCTATGCCAACGAGCGTGATCTTCTTCAAGGGATCCCCTCCGGTGTTATTGTTCATCCGGGTCCCCTGACCCTGAACCGTTGCCTACCGGTCTTGTAGATGCAGGCTCTCGGGCCTCAGATACTCCTCGGCATGGGCAAAGAGGGCGGGGGATCCATCTAACGCACAGGCTCGGGGGCCTCAGGCGGCAACGATCTCCCCGGATGAATCACTAGCGTCGCATCTCGCGAGAGGCCGTGGGAGCGATATACAAGGCGGCAGAGCGATGGACCTCACTGAGGCGCTCCTTGGCATCGCGGCGCTCGCAGTTGCGCTCGCAGGCTTCGCTGGCGTGGCTATCGCGTTGTCTGGCGAAGCGCATCGCAACGTCGGTGACCGATACAGGATAATCTGTCTCCTCAGTTCGACCCTCCCAATTATCCCATTGGCTCTGCTGCCTCTGGTGTTGCTCTTCTGGCCCGTGTCCTCGGCCATTACCTGGAGAGTCGCTAGTGCCCTCGGAGTGCTCCACTGCACCGGCTTTGCCTATCTGATGCGGCGAAATTTGAGAGAATACCGGGACCACCCTGATTTCCCGATCATGTATCGTACGACATGGACGATCATCGCCGTTCCGATCATTCTCGTAGTGCAACTTGTGCAATTCATGAACGCCGTCGGCTGGCCCATCGATCCCAACCCGGGCGCATTCCTGCTCAATCTGATGGTCTGGGTGTCTTACGCCGCTGCAGTATTCGCTGACATCATCTTCGTTCGGCCCAGCGGAGGACCGGGGGCTACCGCCTAACAAGGCGTTGTAGCAGACAGGCTGGAGCGTCGGCCCATCGGGTGCTGTGGTACCCTGCGTGCTTCTGGGCGTTCTCGCCGCTTGGGCGCTAGTACCCCGCCTGCAGCTGAACGCCATAGCCGTTAGAGCCTATGCCCCATGGGCTCACGGATAGAGAAGGCCACTGCTGTAAACCTCCTTGTAACCACACAATGGAGGGACACGATGTCCAAGCAAACAGCAGCGGCCTCAACGATTCAGATTAGCCAAGAACAACAGACCCTGATGGCGGCGATGGAGCTAGGCGAGACGGGCTGGCTGCTCGGTTTCGCAAGCGCGTACGGCCAGAAGCCGCTGCGGCGGAAGATCGGCTCTCGGGATCGGCGAGCATTGATGCGGGAAATCGAGCGGGCGAAGGCAGTGCTCGGCCTGGAGCCGGGAGTGCGTGTGGTGAGCTGCTACGAAGCCGGTCGAGACGGCTTCTGGCTTCACCGCTTTCTGAAGTCCGAAGGAGTGGAGAGTCTGGTGGTCGACTCTTCCAGCATCGAGGTGAACCGCAAGAAGCGCCGGGCGAAGACGGATCGCGTCGACCTGGTGGCGCTGCTCGATCTCTTGTCGCGTCACCTGGCGGGAAGTGCGAAGCCGGTGTGGAGCGTGGTTCGGGTGCCCTCGGTGGAGGACGAAGACCGGCGCCATCTTCATCGCGAGCTCAAGCTGGCGAAGAAGGATCGCACCCGGGTGAGTCACCGCATGAAGGGCTTGCTCTCGAACCATGGGCTGACGCTGGACCTTCGCGTCGATCTCGCTGCGCAGCTCGCTGTGATGCGACAATGGGACGGAAGCCCGCTGCCGCCGGGTCTGCGCGGGCGTCTGGAGCGCTATCTCGGGGAGTACCAGTACTTCACGAACCGGATCCACGACCTGGACTCGGAGCGTCGCCGGATCCTTCGAGAAGAGAAGAGCCCGCTGCTGGAGAAGGTTCTTCAGTTGTACTCGCTTCGTGCCTTGGGGATCAACAGCTCCTGGATGCTGACGACGGAGTTCTTTGGCTGGCGGGACTTTCGTAACGGGAAGCAGGTGGGTTCGATGGCGGGTCTGACGCCAACGCCCTTCAACAGTGGTGGGGGTGAGCGGGAGCAAGGAATCGGAAAGGACGGCAGTCGCTGGGTGCGCGGGGGAGCGATCGAGTTGGCGTGGGGTTGGCTTCGTTTCCAGCCGCAGAGTGCGTTGTCGCAGTGGTACATGCGTCGCTTCGGTTCAGGGAGCAAACGCCTTCGCAAGATCGGGATCGTAGCGCTGGCGCGGAAGCTCCTGATCGCGCTGTGGCGCTTCCTCGAGACGGGAGTGGTGCCGGATGGCGCTCTGTTGAAGATGGACCTCCGACTCCGTTAGGGATCCAAAAAGGGAACCGGATCTTGGTGCAGTCGGCTCGAATAGCCGCCAGGTGTCCTAGAGACCCCGCCCGTTAGATGGGGCTGGCTGCCAAGAGGCTTCACCCACGCAGTGTGCGTACAAAGGCTCGGGTGCTCGATGCAACGCCATCGACACGGATAGAAGGTCGTATGCGGCATAGCCGCGACGCTTCAGGAAGCCGCCAAGGATCCAGGTCGAGAGCGCGACGGTCGAGCATGCACTTGGGAGCAACATCCATGTAGAATCAGGATCGTCGACCATGGAGGTTGACAGCACGGCCTACATAGAAGGCGGCGAAGCATGCTCCGAGGTGGAATCAATCATCTCGATCTGACCGTCAGAGATCCCAGGATATCGGAGCCCTTCTACCGTGCTGTCCTGGGGTTCTTGGGCTTCGAGCCGAAGCGTTTGGCCCACGGCAACACGCATCTTCCGCTCTTCCACTCCACAGAAGGCGAGCGCCTGTTCTCGATCGCGCTGCAGCAAGCCAAACACGAAGCTGAGCACGACCGCTACAGCCCGGGCCTACACCATGTCGCCTTCTCGGCGGCGAGCCGTGACGACGTGGACAGTCTCCACCATCTTCTCATGGAGATGGGTGCGATCGTCCTCGATCCTCCGGCGGAGTACCCGCAATACGCGCTTGGCTACTATGCAGTGTTCTTCGCCGATCCGGACGGCCTCAAGCTAGAGTTCGTTCACATGCCGAGTGAGCCCGAGTTCGCCGCCTAACAAGTCGCTGCAGCTGACAGCGAACCGCACGCCGTGATCGAGGCGTGGTACTCTCTGGCGTCTCAATCCGGGGCTAAGCGAGCCGGTCAGCGCGGTCCGGTGCAGCTGAGCGCCCAGTCCGTTGGGCGGCTCAGCGATAGACTTCCTTGCGGTGGCCGACCTTCACGACATCCACGAGCAATCTCGCGTCGTCTACGGCGTATATGATCCGGTAGCGCCCCTGGCGGACGCGGTATCGGTCCCCTTGGGCAGCGAGCTTCTCGCAACCGCGAGGGCGTGGCTCGTCCGCGAGCGTCGAGATCTTTCGCGCGATCCGCTGCCGTTCCCTCTTCGGTGTAACGGTCTCAAGTTCCTTGATGGCGGACGTCCGGATCTCGACGCTATATCGCGCCACGACGCTTCAACTGTTTCAGCACGTCCTCAAACTTGTGGCGGCGCTCCCTCGATCGCTCCTTGAATGCGCCCAGATCGGCGGCGTCCTCCGAAAGGCTCTCCCGCACAGCCTCATTCACCAGATCCGATACGGAGCGGTCCGTTTCCGCTGCCTTCAGCCGAAGTGCTCGGTGAATCTTCATGTCGAAGTACACGGTCGCTCGCTTCGGTTCTCCCATGGCAATCCATTATAGCGCTTTGACGTTATAACGCTAGATCGAGGGAGCCGCCCAACAAGCAACCGTGGCTGAAAGTTCGGATTGGGCGGTCGTTTCGCGCCACAACGCGTGGTCTCTGACCATCGCATTGAGGATGGTGAGGCGCTTCCGAGCCACCGCGATCAGGGCAACCTTGCGTGGTTTACCGGCAGCGACCAGTCGGTCGTAGACTGGTTTGAGGGCCGAGTTGAAGCGCGAAGCGTTCATCGCGGCGAGATAGAGCGCGGTGCGGGGACCGGACCGACCGGCACGAATTCGGCGGTAGCCGCTCTTCTTGCCGCTGTCGTTCGCAAAGGGCGCGACGCCGACCAGCGAAGCGATCTGTCTCCGCCCGAGGGTCCCGAGCTCTGGGAGGTCGACGATGAGCGCCCGCGCGATGCCCGGGCCGACACAAGGCACGCTCTCGAGCTGCACGCGTTTCTCGGCGCTCACCTCGTCTTTGGCGATAGCCTGGTCTATTGCGCGATCGAGCTTCGCGATGCGCCGTTCGAGCACCTGGATGAGGGAGACGATATCGCGCCGCACCGCTTCGGAGCCGTGCTCGAGGCGGTTCTTCTCGGCTACGACCATGGCGATGAGCTGACGCCGTCGCTGCACGAGATCGGCCAGCTCGCGCTCTCTCGGGCCTGGAATGGGCCTCTGTGTCGGATTCACACGCTCGCCGAAGAGGGCGAGGATCTGCGCATCGAGCGCGTCGGTCTTGGCGTGGATACCCAGCCCCTCGGCGAAGCGGCGCACCCGCCACGGGTTCACCACGATGACGGGTAGCCCGACCGACGCGAGGGCGTCGACCACGGGACGCTCGTCGCCGCCCGTACTCTCGACGATGATCCGATCGACAGAGTGCTTGCTCAGTTGCTCGCTGAGCTTACGAATGCCCGATTGAGTATTCAGTGTTCGGGTCGATCTTGCCTCACTGCCTAGCGCCCAGTCGAGACACCGCTTGGAGACATCGATTCCAACAGAAGCGCCCATGGTATGCTCTCCAGAACAACGAACTCGGACTCTTGGATACGGGCTCATGGCCCAGGCAACCGTTCGAGCTTCGCTGCAGCAATGGAGCACGGTGCCCCTTGCTTGTTGACGGTCTCATACGGGACCGAGGCGTTTGCGGTCTGCCGACTCCGGGTAAAGGTCGGCAGGTCGTTGCAGCTACCTGCCGACTACCCACTTCTACCACGGGTCCGCCATAAGAGCGGTTGCAGCTGACACCCAACAGCTC
>DASRZF010000344.1:0-2012 GCA_035686645.1 Polyangiales bacterium | reverse complement strand
TCGAAGCGGTAACCCTGATCGCTATCGCCTGGATACGTCGTCATGACGTTTTGACCCGACATCGAAAAGAGCGTGACTCCCCAGGTCCAGTCAAAGGCCATCATTTGACCGTTGACCGACTTCACGTCGACCTCGGTCAATGCACGCATGAAGCGCGGATACTCCTTTGGATTCCCGATGACCCCCGCCACGGTCTCCGCTGGAGCTTCGATGCGCGCCGCATAGATGACCGCAGGCAGATCCGTTTGGCGATTCTGAAACTCCGTCAGCACGACGGGTCCTTGCGCCAGATAGGGTACGAGCAGCGCCCGTTCCGCGGGGTCGAGGCTGCCAAGGCGCGCGACGGTCGCGTCGACCTCGCCGCTTCGGTTCTCGGCCAGCGCGGCACTGCTCCAGGTCAGCAAGAAGACTAAAACTGTGAGAAAACTCCGCATGTCGCTTGGACGGCCTCGGTTGCTCGTTCTTCAATCCCGTTGCAAAACGGTCCTCGGAGAGCCCGGCCGTGCGCGCGCAGAGCAAATGGACCGCAACCGGAGTCGTATTGTGGCTGATCGCCGCCGTCGCCGCGACCCTGTTGGTTTGCTCGGAAACGGCGCCTCCACCCGAGACTGCCGCCACCCCTCAGGGCGATGAGGTCGAGGTCGAGCTCGTGGAGTGAGTGGATCCGGGGTTTCTCGGTCGCGATTTGGCTTCGATGAGGCTCTGCTTGACCCTGCGAGGCCATCGCTCTTTACTAGCCCCATGCAGATTTTCATCGACTCCGCAGACATCGAAGAGATCCGCGATGCCGCCGCGATGGGCGTCATCGATGGCGTGACGACCAACCCTTCGCTGGTCGCGAAGACGGGGCGCCCGTTCAAGGATGTGCTGGTCGATATCTGCGAGGTCGTAGACGGACCGATCAGCGCCGAGGTGATCGCAACCGACTACGAGGGCATTCTGAAGGAGGCCAGGGTCCTCGCGGAGATGCACGGAAACATCGTCGTCAAAGTCCCTCTGATCGCAGAAGGTCTAAAGGCCGTTCGGACGCTCACCGATGAAGGCATTCGGACCAACGTGACCCTCTGTTTCAGTCCGACGCAGGGGCTCCTCGCCGCCAAAGCGGGTGCGACCTACATCAGCCCCTTCATCGGCCGCATGGATGACATCGGCGGAAACGGGATGGAGCTCGTCGAGCAGCTCGTCACGATCTACCAAAACTACGGCATGCACACGCAGGTTCTCGCGGCAAGCATTCGGCACCCCGTCCACGTGGTGCAGGCCTCGTTGATCGGCGCCCACGTCGCGACCATTCCCCACAAGGTCATCCTGCAGTTGACCAAGCATCCTCTCACGGATCTCGGCCTCGAGCGCTTTCTCGCGGACGCCAAGAAGATTCCGACCGGGTAGGGCGCGGCAGATCGCGAACCTCACCACGAGTCACGCATGCGTCCCAGAGTCCTCGTCATCTACAAGAAGAGCACGTACCAACGTTACGTAGGTCGTGCACAGGAACGGCTGAAGGCACTCATCGCGCATAGCGACGTCTCGGTCGACGGTCTCCTTCACGAACACGAGATTCACCAGGAAACGCTGCGTCGGGCCAAGAAGGCACTTCGCGACTTGGGCGCGCGCGCAGTGCTCCGGTACCGTCCCGAGCCCATGCCCGAGGAGGGTTCATGGGACATGATCGTGACGCTTGGCGGAGACGGGACGCTTCTCTGGGCTTCGCATCTCGCGAGCTCGTCGACGCCGATGTTGGCGATCAACAGCGCCCCGGATACGAGCGTCGGCTACTTCTGCGCAGGTGACGGGCACAACGTGGACGAAGTCCTTGGCGCTGCGCTCGAAGGGAAATTGAAGTCGAGCCGTCTGGCGCGGATGAGGGTCGACGTCGGCGACGAAACACTGTCGACACGGGTGCTCAATGATGCCCTCTACTGTCACGAGAGCCCGGCTGCGACGTCACGGTACATCATCCAGCACGGCGGCCAGCAAGAGCGCCAGATGTCGAGCGGAGTCTGGGTGGGCCC
>DASRZF010000343.1:0-6366 GCA_035686645.1 Polyangiales bacterium | reverse complement strand
CGGCCCACCCAGGCTATCGGACAGTCCGGGGAAACGGATCCTTGGGCTCCACAGGTGAGCGTACAGATCGAATTCGAGTAGGTGAAGCCGGCGAAGTCGACCGCGAGCTCCTCGCAGAGCGTTGCGGTCTCGACGCACTCGTCGACGGTGAAGCACGCGTCGTAGACCGGGATGATGACCGTGCTCTCGTCGGCACAGCCTGTTGCACCCGCGGATATCGACGTGCCCAAGATCGCCAGAATCAGGCCGCGGACAAGCACGTCAATTCAACCACTCGGGTTTGTCGTTGCGGCCGCCCTGCACCAGGTCCAAGGAGCCCTTCTTCTTCCGCTTCTTCTTTCGTCTCCGCCGTGGAGGGCGGCGCAGCCATTCGATGAATCCCATGCCACCGCCGATGGCGCCGACATCCGCCGCGAGAGCCACGGCGTCGCCCGAAAGCATGAACATCAACGCACTCAGGGCGAGCACCAGGTAAATGATGTGCACGGGCTTCATGTCGATCACGCCGAAGAAGCTCATCCGCCCTTGGCCTCGGTACGACCAGGCAAACGCCGCGATCGATCCGAGAAGAATGGCCTGGGCGCCGTACAGTGCGCGGGGGCTCGGCACCAGTAGCCCCACCATCAGCGCTAGGGCGGCAGACGCGAGCACCGCGACGACGCACAGTTGGATCGTGCGCTTCTGCCCAAAGCGCTGTTCGAACGGAGCGAGCATCAACCAGAGGAACAGGAGCGAAAACAGCATCGAAAACATCGCCTGCGGGCCCGTGGGGAAGGCCAGGACATGCGTGCCGAGCTGCCAGAGCGTTGCAACCCCGAGGCGAGCCGTATTGAGAGCCAGCACCTCGAAGATCGGCACTCCCGCCCAGTTCTGAAGGAGGATCTGAAGAATCCAAGCCCCGAAAAGCGCAATCAGCAGCTTCTTCACGAACGGGGTCAGCGGCGGAAAACGAAACACGGTGATGGTCTAGCTATCGTCGGGCCCGTCCGCAAGGCATGGCGGCTAAGGGCAGATCGGACCCGCGTCCCTGGTTTGGAACTCGACGGTCCCCACATCCAGGAGCAATTGAGTTCCGCCGTCGATCGGGGTGATCGTGTTGACCTCGATGGGTGAGCAGTCGACGATGAATTTCAGATCGGTGATCGCGCGCCAACGGGACTTGTATTGCCCGTCGAGCGTGTCCTTGAGAACCGCTCCGGTTCCGTCGCAACGGTTTCGCGTGACGATGAGCGTGTCGAGATATGCGCCCCCGTCAATGACCACGGCGTTGGAGTCATCGGCGGCCTCGCACCTCAGAAGAAACTCCGGAGGGGACCAGAACTGTAGCTCCGGTTCGTCGATGATGACGAGCTCGACGAGACCGATGTTCGAACAAACTTCGGGTGTCGGGTCTTGACCGTCGACCCGCCAACGCCCGCGCACGTGAACGTCGCAGCCCGAGGGATTGAACCGAACGTCCTCGACGCACCCGAGCGACACTACGCCAGTCGTGAGCGCCAGAACGAATACCAGTCGCAAATCCCTCATCCGCCGCAAGCCTAACGCGCCCCAAAAAGCAGTCAATTCGAGAGTTGACAGCCCATTTTCCGTGCTTAGTTTGCCTCAATCGCCGGAGCATGTCCGAGACGCGATGGTGGCGTCGCGGTCTGATCCGACCATCACCGGGCCTGCGCATGCGGGTCGACGGAGGAGTCAATCATGTTGGTTCGTTGGGATCCATTCGAAGAGATGAATCGTCTCCATGACCACTTCTTCAGTGGCAAGGGGCTTGCGAAACAAGCATTTCAAGTCGCGGTCGACATTCGCGAAGAAGACGATGCGTTTTTCGTCGATGCGGAGGTGCCAGGCTTGACTGCGGATGACGTCAACATCGACGTCGAAAAGAACGTACTCACCATTCGCGGCGAGCGTAAGGTCGAGAAGGAGGAGACCGAAGGCACCTATCGTCGCGTCGAGCGGCAGTACGGAAGTTTCACCCGATCCTTCACCCTTCCCGAAACGGTCGATGCCGACAGCATCAGTGCAGATCTGAAAGACGGCGTGCTCGCATTGCGACTTCCCAAGAAGGAAGCGCCGACCCCGCGCAGCATTTCCGTCAATGCATCGAAGTAGGCTGAGAGTCTCGCTCCGAGCGGCGCCCTGTTCATGGACGGGGCCGCTCGTTGGGCTCTAGCTGAACACTTCGTCGACCAGAAGCTTCTGTTCGAGCTTGTGTGAGGCCCCTGAGCCTGTTGCAGGGCTGGCGCTTTCTGGGCGCGCGATGCAACGAAGTGGCTGTTCGTTTCCGAGGATCTCGGGAAGGCGCGCGCGCATGAAGTACCATGCGCCCATGTTCCACGGTTCCTCCTGGACCCAGACCAAGTCGACGTCCTTGCGATATGGAGCCAGGCGCTTCTGAAGCTCGCTCGCGCGCAATGGATAGAGCTGCTCCACACGAATAATCCCGATGTCGTCGACTTCGTCCCGCTCGCGACGCTCGAGGAGGTCGTAGTAGATCTTCCCCGTACACATGACCAAGCGCCGAACCTTCTTCGGATCGATCGCGGAATCATCGGGGATGATTCGCTGGAAAGCGCCCTCCGCAAGCTCATCCATCGTGCTGATCGCACGCCGGTGTCGCAGGAGGCTCTTGGGGCTCATCACGATGAGCGGCTTGCGCCAGGGTCGCAGCACCTGCCTGCGAAGACAGTGGAAGAGCTGTGCCGGTGTCGTCAGATTGACGACTTGCATGTTGTCTTCGGCGCAGAGCAAGAGAAAGCGTTCGAGCCTTGCGCTCGAATGCTCGGGACCTTGACCCTCCATACCGTGTGGCAGGAGCATCACCAAGCCGCTCAGGCGATGCCACTTGTCTTCCGACGATGAAATGAACTGATCGATGATCACCTGTGCGGTGTTCACGAAGTCACCGAACTGCGCTTCCCAGCAGACGAGAGCGTCGGGCGAATCCAGCGAATAGCCCCATTCGAAACCCACCACGCCCGCCTCGGAAAGCGAGCTGTCGTAGATCTCGAGCTGCGCCTGGTCCGGGCTCAGATGACCGAGCCGCGT
Source organism: Polyangiales bacterium (assembly GCA_035686645.1). Lineage (GTDB taxonomy): Bacteria > Myxococcota_A > Polyangia > Polyangiales > Houyiibacteriaceae > SG8-38. Next base: position 3,318 of record DASRZF010000343.1, on the reverse strand, counting down.
GTATCGACGGCCGGTTTCCGAGTCGAAGATCACTGCGTGGCGATGGCTGAAAGTGCCGCGGCGAACATCTTGGCCAGTCAAGCGGCACCGGACGCCTTCGAGCAGAAGGCTTGCAAAAGCGAGGTTCTCCGCCGTACCCCAATCGACGCCTTCACCCGTCTCCATGACCTTGCGCTGCTTGTCGAGAACGAAGCGCTCGATTCGAGGATGGGGCGTGAACCAGTCAGGGTAGGTCGTCAGGCGGTCGAGCGCGTTGTCGAGCCGTTCACGGGGGAAGCGCGTATCGGCGTCGGGGACATCCAGGTCGCTGCCGCCCCGATACTCGGTCCAGAGTCCCAGCATCGAAGCTGGGATGAGATTGTAGTTTCCGTTCTTCCGAGTGTCTTCTAAAGCGTTCTCGAGGTCTTGCTGGCGACGGATCTTGATCTCTTCTGCTTGTTCGACGGTGAGCTTACCGGTCTTGACCAGATGCTCGATGTACACCTCGCGCACCGTCTGCTTTCGGTCGATGGCCGCATACATTTCCGGCTGCGTGAATCGGGGCTCGTCTCCCTCGTTATGCCCGTACTTCCGATAACAAAACAGGTCGAGCACGACGTCTGCGTGGAAGCGTTGACGATACTCTGCAGAGAGCGTCACCGCTTGGGCCACCGCCTCTGGATCCTCTCCGTTCACGTGGAAGACCGGACAGCGCAACATCCGTGTGATGTCCGTGCAATATGAGCTCGAGCGGGAGTCCTCGGGGTTGGTCGTGAAGCCGATCTGGTTGTTGATGACCACGTGGACGGTGCCACCCGTTTCGTAAGCTTGGAGGCGACTGAGGTTCAGCGTCTCGGCAACGACGCCTTGCCCGACGAAAGCGGCATCACCGTGAATCAACAGTGGTAGCACTGAAATCCGCTCGACGTCGTTCTTGCGGTCTTGCTTAGCGCGAACGCGACCTTCGACTACGGGGTTGACCCACTCGAGATGACTCGGGTTGAACGCCAAGGTCATGTGGATGTCGTTGCCGCTTGCGGTCTTGCGGTCGAGTGAATAGCCGAGGTGGTATTTGACGTCACCCCGTCCTACGTACTTCTCTGGGTCGTCGTCCTCGAAACCCGCGAAGATCTGGCGGACGTTCATCTCCATGATGTTGACCATCACGTTGAGACGTCCTCGGTGCGCCATGCCGATGACGATCTCCTCGACCCCCAGCTCTGATGCGCGTTCGGTGAGAATATCGAGCATCGGAATCACGCTCTCACCACCTTCGAGAGAGAAACGCTTTGCGCCCGTATATTTCGTGTGCAGGAACTGCTCGAATATCTCGGCATCGGTGAGCTTGGTGAGAATGCGAATCTGCTGCTCACGGCTGAGGTCGATGTGGTTTCCGGTGAGCTCCATGCGGTCACGAAGCCAATCCCGTGCTTCCTGGTTCTCGAGGAACGTGAACTCGACGCCGATCGTTCGCGCGTAGGTGTCCTTCAAGCGCTCGAGCACCGCGCGAAGGGGTTCGGTCGGCGGACCTGCCAAGTCACCCGTCGAAAAGACTGTCTCCGGGTCGACGTGTGCCAGACCGTATCTCTTGAGGAGCAACTCATCGTCGGGTGGTGCGCGGTGCAGACCCAATGGATCGAGGTTCGCAAACAGATGCCCGCGCACGCGGTACGCGTTGATCAGCGCAGAGAGGCGCGCTTGAAGCTCATTGGCTGCGAGGACCTCGGCAGATGGCGGGAACGAAGTGCGCCCTTCGCTGATGATGGGAGCCAACGTGGTCTCCGCCGTCGGTGGCAAGAACACCGAGTTGCGCACGCCTTCCTCGTACTCGAGCTCCGAAGGCGACGCCGGGCCCCTTGCAGCAGCCCCGTTGCCCTCCCGCGGGAGCGGAGCGGGGCTCAAGTGGCCGACACTGGTGATCGGCGCGAGCACCGTCCCTGCGCTCGAGATCTGAGGTAGCTCGTTCGGAGCGAGGCCTTCAAAGTACGTGCGCCAGGCTTCATCGACCGCAAGAGGGTTGTCGACCCACTTGAGAAACTGTTCCTCGACCAGTCCTTGGTTTACACCGAATTCTGAGATCATCTCCGAGTCGTGGCTCCAAACACCCCGGTCGCCGGCCAAGCCTAACCCGTCCGATTCCGACGTGCTAGCGAGCGCCCTGGTTACGCAGAGTGAGTTGGCCCATGATTGGGGCAATGTCCAGGATCTTCGTCATTCTATCAGGCTTGCTCGGTTTTGCTGCCGTGGCCCTGGGGGCGTTTGGCGCGCATGGGCTGCGATCACGTCTCGACGCGCTTCCAGACGGCGTGAAGCGTTTGGACTGGTGGAACACCGCTGCGCACTATCAGCTGAGTCATGCGCTAGCGCTGGCGGTCGCAGCGTGGCTGGTTCATCGGGGTGCGGGGACCTCGGCTCTGGTCGCCGGCTGGTCGTTCGTAGGAGGCGTTGCGCTTTTCAGCGGCAGCCTCTACCTCATGACGATCACCGGGCAGACGAAGCTCGGGGCGATCACTCCCTTCGGCGGCCTGCTCTTCTTGATCGGTTGGGGATCGATAGCTGTTGCAGGATGGCGACTAGGCGCGGCTGACTAGCGCTGTTGTTGCTGAGCCCGAATCTGCTCTTGGAGTTGTCGCATGACCTCGGGTGGAAGCTGGGGCTGCTGCTCCCCTCCCGGCACCGGGCTTGGCATTCCGGGCGGCGGGGCCGCCGGGGCTTCGGGCTTCTTGAACGCGGTCGCACCGGGCTGAAGTCGGTCGGCGAGGTAGGTCGAAACGAGATAGAGGGTCTCGTTGCCCTGGCGTCGAAGATACACCTCTCCTGATTCAGCGGTGCTATCGCCCAAGTCGAGCACGATCGGATTCGGATCCTCGGCGACAGTCAAGGTTACCGTCGCCCCGGGCTCCGTGAGCCCGGCTCTCGCTGGGGAGATCTCATCCGCCGCGAAATCGGACGCGATCAGCCGCGCTGCGGTCGTGACCAGCGCATCGAGCTGCTTCGGATCGAATTCGTCCAACGCTTTTCGGCCTTCGACGATGGTCCAGCCCTGCTCGCCCCGTTGGAACTGGAAGGTGCCGTTGGGGCTTTCGAACCGAATCGACTGCACGCCATCGGCCGCTACGTCGACGATCTTACGGTCGCGCCAGCCTTTGAGCTCCCGATCGAATGCGTAGCGGAGCGAGCCACTTGCGCCGAAGACCTCGTCCCGATCGCCGACCCGCACCATCGTCATGCCATTGCCATACTTGCCGATCATGAGCTCGGTGACGGCGTCGTCACCGGCCTTGACGATCACACGGACGGCGCTCGTGTCGTCGACTTGCAAGCGGGCATAGTTCTCGG
>DASRZF010000342.1:0-2081 GCA_035686645.1 Polyangiales bacterium | reverse complement strand
ATGAAGTAGTAGAGGGTACCCGCGAAGAGCAGAGTCACCAGAAACGCAAGCGCTACACCTAGTTTTCGCATCGATTTGCTCCTAGCGGCTGATCCATACGGCCATTGTGGGGGCGCACGCAAGCGCGACCGGTGTTCAGAGCCCCCGCGACCATTCCGAGCAAGCTGCTAGACCGCGACCTCGAAGGTCATCCCTGCGGCGCGAAGGCGTTCGACGAGCTTCATCCCCATGGCCGTCGCCGGTGTGAGAATGCCGCCTTCGGAGGCTAGCTCGCTGCCCTGCAGCGCAAGACAGAGGGCGGACTCGGAGATCATCACGGCCGTCGAGCCGTATCCAGGGTCGCGATCGTCTGCGACGGTGCCGCGAACCACGCGTGCGTCGCCGAGGGCCAGGAGCAGGGTCTTGAATCGGCCCTTGGCCCGCGCCTCTGCGTCCGGTCCTTCGCCCGGCGAGGGGAGCCGCCTTTCGACAAATGGACGCGTGAGTGGAATCGCAAGCGACGCCATGAACGCCACCATGCCGGCAGCGATGGACGCGGCTCGTGCAAAGCCCTTCGGGCCTTGGCCGGTGCCCATCACTTCGGAGTAGCGAAACTCGGAGCCCCAGGGCTCGCCCATCAGCGCATGGCTGCGCCGCACGATGCGCGTGTTGATGGCGGCCATGATGAAAGGGCCGGTCCACATATCGAAGTCCTTATCGAAGCGTGCGCCCGTCTGATCGCCCTTGTCAGGACCACGGACGCCTTTTGGATTGAGCGCGTACGGGTTGCCGAGGATCTTTCGAATCGAGGGGTTCTCCTTAATCTCGTCGACTATGTTCATCATGGTTGCGATGGTGCCGCCGCTGAAGGCGCCCCTCATGTCCACGGCCGCCATCTTGACCTCGCCTGCGTATCGTCCGTGCCGCTTCTTGAACTCTTCCTGAACCATCAGTGTGCCGAGGTCCGAGGGAATCGAGTCGTAGCCGCAACAGTGCACGATGCGAGCACCCGTCTTCCGCGCTTCAGCGTGGTGTACATCGATCATCGCGCGCACGAACTGGGTCTCGCCGGTGAGGTCGCAGTAGTCGGTTCCGTGACGCACGCAGGCGCCTACGAGCTCGGCGCCGTACTTCGCGTAGGGGCCGACGGTGCTGATGAGCACTTCGGTTCGGGATGCAAGTGCATCGAGCGCTTCGACGTCGAAGCTATCGCCAAGCAGAATGGGGAGCTCGGGGGCGCCGATCTCTCTCGCGACCGCTTCGAGCTTCTCCCCGTTGCGACCCGCGAGCGCGAGTCGAAGGCCTGTCTCGCCGCCGATGTAGTTCTTGACCAGGTACTCGGCGACCAGGCGTCCGGTGAAGCCGGTTGCGCCCCAGAGTACGATGTCGAGCTCACGGGACCGGTCGCGTTTTCGAGGCAGTGTCGTCATCTTGGAGACATAGGGCAGTCTGAGGGACAGCGCCAGCGTCAGCGCGGGGTAAGGCTTGGAGGTATGAACCCGCCTCGCACCTCCGAGAGCAGCTCTGCGAAGCGAATGGTGGTTCGGTCCCCGAGGTACGGACCCAGGATCTGGATGCCCACAGGGAGGCCTTCCTCTGTGAAGCCCACCGGTGCGCTCGTCGCCGGTAAAAACGCGGTGCTGGCGAGAGCGACCCAGCAAAGATGGTCCATGTAGGGTCGGCTCTGGCCGTTTACGCGGAGCCGGCGCGAGAGGTGATTGCCGCCCGTCTGATGTGGAAATGCAGTGACCGGGCCGATGGGCGTGAGCAGAACGTCGATCTCCTGGAAGAGCGCGTGACACTGCCATCGGAGCCGCGTGCGTCCTTCGTTGGCACGGTTCCAATCAGCGTGGGAGAGGTGAATCCCCCGGACGGCATTCTTGATGACGAGGTCGGTCTCGATGCCAAGGCGGTCGGCGAGCGCGTAGTACGGAAGCAAGACGCGCGCGAGCGCCTTCAGGGGCCCTGGCATGTCCGCACCGATGACGCCTAGGAGCAAGCGCACGTACAACGGCACGATCTGCGCCAAGTCGAACGGCAGGCTGAGGTCCACGAGCTTTACGTGCGGACGCAGAGCTTCGAGCGTCGCTTCGAGCTGATCG
>DASRZF010000341.1:0-8097 GCA_035686645.1 Polyangiales bacterium | reverse complement strand
ATCGTTCCTCGCCTTCGGAGCTTATCTTCACGCGCTCGGGATGATCAGCCCCCGTGCCTCGCTGACGGCGTCGCTCTATTCGTCCGCCGCCGCCGTCCTCGGTGCGATCTTGTTCCTCGGGGGCTGGCCGCTGGTCGGCTCCGTCGCAGGCATCGCTGTCCTCGTTGCCAAGTCCGGGGCCATCATGCTCGCGTCGCTGGGATTTTCCATGAATCCGAAGACAGCTTCGGCTTGCGCAGCGCTCGCGCTCGGCCTGGCAGCGCTCGGGCTCATCGTGGACTTCGGCGCTCTCTTTCCGCACTGGAGCGCGCTCGCTGCCGGGTCGGTTTGCGCGATCGTCCTGCGCGCCCTGGCGCCGCCGCTCCGACGCGAATCCGCGCCTGCGCTGGTCTAGCCGATCGGCTGCGCGCGTTGGAGGAAGAGCGCGAGGTTTGCCCGCTGATCTGCTGAGGGCGACAGAAACTGCAGTCCGGCTTCATGGAGAGACGGCCCCGCTGGCTTGGTCCACCTGACGGACGCAGCGCACTCGAATGGCGTGCGGTCCGGGTCCTCGATACCGTCCTCGGTGAGGAAGAAGCCAACAGTCACGACTTCACTCACGCTGAGGGCGCGTTGAAAGAGGATCGCAGCGCCGCCCAAGCTGACGTTTTTCGTTTCGGCGTGATGCGTCTGGCCCGAGATCGTGAGCTCGCAAGAGATGCGAACCGGAAACCGATCGTTCTGCCGCTTCTGCGTCTGTCCCTGCGTCACATTCCCATGATGCGAAAGATGCGGCCCGGATCAAAATTGCCGGTGCTACGGGCGCTCATGAGTCTCTGATCGCCGGGCTCTCGAACGGGCTCGCGCTTCGTCGGCTTCGGCTCTCAGCTCGCCGTCCTGAGGGGCTTCGCGGAGGAGCATCCCGTAGATGGCCAGCGCGCGCTTGAAGTGGCCTTGCTCGGCGAGGATCCGCGCCATCGTGCGCGTCGGAAACGGCTCTTCGAACATCCCGGAGCTTCTAGCAAAGACCCCAGCCGGAGGGCGGCTCGGAGGGCCGGACTCATGCACCGCCGCTGGCTCTGACTCTGCCGCTGGCACTGGCTCTGGCACTGCCGCTGGCTCTGCCGCTGCCGCTGCCGCTGACTCTGGCACTGCCGCTGACTCTGACGCCGGCACTGACTCTGCTCTTGACCCGATCGAGGGCATTGGGACTTCCGATGGCTTTCGGAAGGTCTTCGCTTCCTCTTTCCGGGGCTCTTCCTGGGCGGCTTGAATCGCCCACTTTGCGAAGCCGAGGACCTTTCCGAGCAAGCCTTCGGGCTCTGGCCCCTGGGCTCTACTTCGAATCGCGTGAATGAGTTGGCCGCGGCTCATCGCGTACGTGTCGCTCACGCCCAGGCGCTCGGCTTCTTGGCGGAGATCGGGGGTCGTGAGATTGTAAAGTCGAGTCAGATCCATCGAACCAGGTCCGGGCTCAGCTGTTGTAGCGCGTTCTTGGCCTGATCGCAGTCTCGATCGATCTGTGAACGAAGGGCCTCCAAACCGCCGAACTTCGCTTCACCGCGGATGCGTGCGACGAAGCCCAATCGTAGGCGCCTTCCGTACAGATCTCCCTCGAAGCCGAAGAGGTGCACCTCGACGGAATGCCCGGCATCGAACGTAGGACGGTTGCCCAGGTTTGCGATTCCGTGAAGCAATGGGGCGTCCGGCTGGTCGAGCACCCGGGCTACCGCCGCGTAGACGCCGTCCTTTGGGAGCTGCACGGGCGCCACTTCGAGGTTTGCCGTCGGAAATCCGATTTCTCGGCCCCGCTGATCGCCAGGAACGACACGACCGCTGGTCTCGTGAACCCGGGTCAACATGAGCGCCGCATCTTCCACGTTTCCGTCTTCGCTCAAGATCCGCCGCAGGCGCGTCGAAGAAACCGCCTTGCTACCGAACATCACGGGTTCCACGAGCTGGACGCCGAAACCTGCTGCCTCGCCCCATCGACGCAGCGTCGCGATGTTCCCGGCGCGCTTGTGCCCGAAATGGAAGTCGGGCCCGACGACGACGCCTTTGGCCCGGCAGGCGTCCAGCAAGACCCGCTCGACGAACCGATCAGGTGTCATGCGGGCGAACTCGTCGTCGAAGGGCAAGACCACGACGTCGTCGCAGCCCGCCCCCTTGAGAAGCTCGACGCGACGCTCCATTTCGGTGATCAGGACGGGCGCCCGCTCAGGCGCCAATACGGCTGTGGGGTGGGGCTCGAAGCACATGGCAAGCGTTTCCCAGCCCTGGGCGTCCGCCGTTCGCTTGGCGGCGTCGATCAACGCCCTGTGACCCAGGTGCACGCCATCGTGGTTGCCAGGGGTGACGACAGAATCGGTTTCGCGCATCAGGTCCGGGGCCCGGAGCGGTGAACGCGCTCCTCCTTCACCCACCTACAGCGCCGTCGGGAACACTTCAACTCGAATGCATTCCATGGCCATCTTGATGACGCGGGGCTTTGGGTGCTGTATGCTTGAAAACATGGGGAAATCAAAGGTGCGGGGCGATTCCTCTGAGGAGACTCCATTCGAGGAGGTCATGGACCGCCTCCAGACGGTCGTTGAACAATTAGAGCAAGGAGATTTGCCTCTCGAGCAGTCTCTGGCGATGTTTGAGGAGGGGGTTCGCCTATCGCGGGCCGGAGCGAAAAGACTGGATGAAGCCGAGCGTAGAGTAGAAGAGCTCCTTGCAGCCGGAGACGAGCTGCAGACGAGCCCTCTCGAAGAAAGCGAAGCGGGGGAATAATGAGCCAAGTCCTCACGGTGCCAACACACTTCAACGACATAGGAGAGCTCTCCGAGGGCTTTCTCGATCGTGTGGAACGCGACACACTCATTCTCTACGGGCCCGTCGCCTACGAAGACGGCTCCGAGATCGAATTCGTGGTCCTGCTCGCCGACGGCTCTCCTGCCCTCGAAGGGGCGGGTCGCGTACGTGCCGCCGTCGATGGCGGGGCCGATCGGGTTCCCGAGACACGCTACGACGTCGTCGTCGAAGCTTTGGTCCTCGACGGCCGTTACGAAGTCGTCTTCGAGCGGCTCGTGCTCGCGCGACAAGCGGTGTCTGATCGACCTCTCGCTTCAGACGACGAGCCGGTCACGAACGAAATGGACTCAGCGGACGAAAGCGACGCGCCTGATGTCGACGACGTCGAGCTCACCGCGGAGGAGGTGTTTTCCTTAGCACCCGGCGAGATCGAAGTGGAGACCATTCCTCCCGAAGCCGCGGCGGTCGACACCGTTCCGCCCGACGCGTTCGAGGACGAGGATGAGCCTGAATACGAGGCTGCTACGGTCATTGCGGCGGTGGATGCCGAAGCGATGATGGCCGAGGCGGAAGCAGCGGCAGAGTCAGTGTCAGTGTCGGCGTCAGCGGCAGTGTCAGAGCCAGCGCCAGTGTCGGCGTCAGCGCCAGAGCCAGTGTACGATTCGGAGCCGCAGCTCGAGGCTCAGTCGGAGACGGATCTGGACGAAGAAGCCTTTGGCAACAACGAGGATGGCGAGACCCGCTTCGATTCCGAGTACGCATTTGAGCACGGTATTGCCATGGCACCGCAAGTTGGAATGCCGGTGCCAGTTCCTTCGATGGCCGCTCCCCCTGGGGCGCCGCCCGAGCCGCCGAGGTTGCGACTTGCCGAGCCCCCGAAGGGCCTTACGAGGCCTTCTCTCGCCTTGGTCGAAGAATCTTCGTTCACCACGGACGGAGAGGTCAGCGACGTGCATTCGACTGGTCTTTTCGCCTATGAAGACGGTTTGCCCGTGCCAGCTAGACCGCCGCTCCCGGACCCGAACCGGCAACGGGCCAAGCCAAGCGTTGAAGCACATCCGGACTACGACGTCGAAGACTCCGAGCCACCGAATGCGCAGGACGACGAGTACGAAGAAATTCGCCTCAGCGATTTCGCCGAGGCCGCAGAAGAGGGATGAGCCCAGATGAGACGCGTCGCCGCGATTGTCGTTTGCTTCCTGAGCCTGATGGCGACGAGCGCGGTGAAGGCCGACGCCGTGGTTCACGTCAAGGTCCGCAGCGCGGACAATAAGCCTGTCGATGGGCGCGTACAGCTGAGCGGAGACGGTGGCACCTTCACCTGTACAACCAGTCAGGGGAGCTGCACGCTGAGCGCGGTCCCCGGCGGTCGATACGTCGCGGTATTTACCCCGAAGAGCGGCAGCGCGACCTCTCCCAAGAAGGTGATGATCCCGCCGGATGGCAGCGCGGATCTTCACATCGCTGCGAAATAGGCCCGTCAAGTTGGCGTGAGGCACCGCTGAAATGGCATCATTTTGGGTGGGGGACAGGCAGGGGAATGCGCAGGAGCTGGACACTGCTCTCACTGGGGGGCGTTTTCGCATTGGCATGCGTCGCACAGGTTCGTGCGCAAGACGCCGCCGAGTCGGCTGCTAGCGCGCGCGAGCAACAGCTCGTCGAGGTTCAGAACAGCTTCAGCGGCCCCACTGGTGGCATCCGCATCGTCGATGCGGGATCGGGGCCCAAGGGAAGCTTCCGGCTCGCCTTGAACACCGAGTTCTTCATCATCAGCGACTTCTTCGTGCCGACCGATCGGTCGCACTACTTCGCGGGCAACCTTTCGCTCTCCGTGACGCCGACGGAGTACCTGGAGGTCTTCGCTTCTGCGGCGGTCACGTCTGCCTGGGATGACTCCAATGATCCGATGTTGATCCAGCGTGTCGCCGATGTGCTGCTGGGCCTCAAAGGATTCCATCGGGTGAGGCCCTGGTTGACCCTTGGCGGGGACGCAAGCGTAGTTTTCCCGGGCGGGGTGGGCGATGCCGGCGCCACGTTTCGCGCCACCAGCTTCGGCTTTCGAGGAAACGTCCGATTCGACTTCCGAGAGCGTGAGCGTCGCGCTGTGCCCTTGATCACGCGCTTCAACGCTCAGTACTGGTTCGACAATTCGGCTGAGCTCACCGCATCGATCGAGGAGCGCCGGTACGCTGCGCTCGGAGGCACGGTCCCTCCTGACCTCGAGACGCGTCAGCTTCTGACCCCCTTCGAGCGCTATGCGTACGGCGTGAACCGCACCGACTTCGTTCGAATCGCCGCCGGCTTTGAGGCACCGCTGCATGCTGGGAAGGTTGGATTGCATCCGATGCTCGAATGGCAGTGGGGCATTCCGGTCAATCGCCAGGGCTTCGACTGCGCCCAAGCCGCCAGTGCGAACGACGACTCGTGCCTTGCCGACGCGGGTCTCCGGGCATTCCCGATGCTGCTCACCATGGGCCTCAGGATTCTCAGCCCACCCAAGGGGCTGGCCTTCACGGTGGCGGTCGATGTGGGGCTTACCGGGACCCGCCAGTTGGTCCGTGAGCTAGCGCCCACGGCGCCTTACGACATCATTCTGGGCATTGCCTATGCGTTCGACGCAAGGTCTCCGGCACCCTCGATCCCCGTTCCTGTCGAGGAGGTCGTCGAAGCTGTGGCGATCACGGGTGAGGTGCGAGGCCGGGTGCTCGATGAGGGCAGCGGCTCTCCGGTTGCGGGCGCGCTCGTGGCGGTGGTCGGTCAGGATGCGTCCCCGCAGGCCACGGACGAAGATGGGCGATTCGTCACGTTCGGAATCCCAGAAGGAGAGGTTCAGCTCGAGGTTTCTCATCCAGAGTATGAACCCAGCCGATGCAGCGTCTCGGTTCCGTCGGACTCCGACGCGGACTGTAGGCTCGTGCCGTCGAGTCTCGATGGGCAGCTTCGATTGCTGGCCATCGATCGCAATGGCGAACCGGTTCCAGCGATCGCGATCACGGTTAGGGGCCCGTCCGAGCATCGGCTGGTCTCAGATCAGACTGGCGTTGCGCGGGTCGATGCGCTGAAACCTGGCGCCTACACGACGCACTTGGACGATCCGGTCTATCTGATCGCCGTGGCCGACGTGGAAATCCTCCCGCGTCAGGAGACCACCGTACAGCTTCGTGTGCTGCCCAAGCCTTCGCGACCCGGTGTCGTCATCAAGAAGACGCAGATCGCACTTCGCAGGCAGATCAGCTTTGCGACTGGCAGCGACGAGATCCTACCGAATAGCGAGCCGATCTTGCTCGAGGTTGCGGACGCTCTCCTACGAAATCCACAGCTCGAGTTGATCGAGATCCAGGGCCACACCGACAGCCGCGGCGACCCGAACCTCAACATGCGGCTCTCGCAGCAGCGCGCAGAGTCGGTGCAGCAGTGGCTGATCCGCCACGGCGTGGAGCCCGCGCGGCTCATGGCGAAGGGATACGGCTCCACGCGTCCGATCGCGCCGAACATCACGCAGCAGAACCGGGCTCACAATCGCCGGGTTCAATTCATGATCGTGCGGCGAGTCGAGCTGAACGCCGCCGCATCACCGTGATGCCGAGCATGCCAGCGAGAAGCGTCATCCAGGGTGCGTCGGACGGCGTCCCTGATGCGCTGCAGCCGCCTCCGCTCTTACCGCAGTCGCCAGTGCCCGTGGTGCTCGAGCACGCGGCAGCCTCGCAGTCCAGTTCTAGTCCGCAGAGTGGCGCAGCGTTGCAGGACGAATCGAGATTGCCCGGCGGGTAGATGTCGCAGACAGCCTCGATGTCGTCGGAGGCCAGAGTGCGCTTCTCGACCGAGTCGCGCTCGGCGGTGGCCAACATGGTGGCTTCTTCGACGTCCGAGTGGCCGATACCAATGAAGTGTCCGGCTTCGTGCGTGACGATGCTCTGCAAGTCTGCCGGTCCAGGGTTCCCAGAAGGGCAACCCGTGTCAGGGCAGATCGCGTAGGGGCCGCCGGCGTTGGACCCCGTGGCGAGCCGGTCGTTGATCATCATGTCCGCGTCGTAGATCTCGCCTGTGGATGTGTTGTGCCAAACCACGGTGACGGCGAACGCGAAGGGATCGTAGCCGCCGCTCTCGGCGCAGGGGTCCTTCCAGGGGTCGAGGAAGGCGATGGTGTTGACGTTGCCGGTGTCGTTGAACTCTGCACGCTGACAGGTGGAAGGTTGCAGCGGTTGGAAGATCAGGTTCGGCGGCGAGCCTCCGCAGTCGGCATCCATCCAGCTCGCGAATGCGCCATCCACGGCAAAGTCGACGTCTTCGCTGTCCATCCAGCGCGAGCCTCTCGAATCGATCGCATAGGACAGACAAGCGGTGTCCCAAACCAAGGGCTCGCCTTTCTCTGAACAGGCTGCCCCGCCGACCTGTGCTCCGCCCTGGGTCGTCATCCGGCAGTAGGCCGACGCGTGGTCGGCGAGGAAAGCGGTCATGAGTGCGAGCCCGAGGGACGCGGCATACAAGCGGCGGCTATTCATCGATGCCCCCCGCGCTGCGGGCGACCAGGTCTTGAAGCTTCAGGAGCAAGGTGTCGAGACGCTCTTTGTGGGGCAATGCGCCGGGACTGCGTTCCAACACTCCCTTGGTGCCGCGCCTCATGAGCAGCAGCCCGTCGCGATTCTGGGTGACCGTGTCCACCCCTTGCTCCTTGCGCACCCGCATGACGCCCTGTCCCATGCCGACCGGCCGGAACGCCGTGTATGGGCCGCCGTCGCGAATGAAGACGATGACACGCTCGCCAACCTCGAAGGAGGGCTCTCCTTCGACCCGCATCCCGAGGTCGCCGAGCTGGCCTCCGAGGGTTTCGACGATCACCTCGGTTTCGTCGGGGGCGTGACCGCGGAGCTCGCGCTTGACCTCGATCCGGTGCCAGGTGGCGATTTGGCCGTTGGGGCGCGGGAACGACTCGGAAAGAACCACACGGCCGAGCACGATCCGGTCGGCGTTGGAGACCAATTCCTCGAGGTCCAGGCCTTGGACAATGGACCCATGCGCTGGGCTCGTGAACAGTAGAGCGGCAAGAACTGGCCCGAGGATCACGGGCAGCAACCTGAATCTAAGCATTTCCTAATGCTGCGGGCCGCGCTCGGCGCCGTCAAGCGATCGACCCCACACGATCTCGATTGACAATTTCCCTCTAAATTTCGTACACCTCGCTCTATGTACCAGGATCTGATGTCCCGCCGTCTGCGATCGGCGGCTGGCCTGTTTTGCGTTCTTGTTTGTGTCTCGGCGCTCGGCGCTTGCGACGTCGCGAAGTTTACCGCCGACAGCACGGCGGGGCTGTTCACTCGCGCG
>DASRZF010000340.1:0-9419 GCA_035686645.1 Polyangiales bacterium | reverse complement strand
CGGAATAGTACCTTTCAGCCGCGGTCACCTGACTTGATGCGGCGGGATCTGCGTCAACTCTCACTCCGTAGGTGAGCAGTGACGACTCATCGAAGGAGTAGGACCAGAGGCCGTCTCCGATCTCCGTCATGTCCTGATCCGTGACCACGAGCGCGCCGGTATCGAGCCTCCGAATCCTGATCGTCGGCTCGTCAGTCGGAGAGGTAAGAGGCGCGTCGTTGTTGGTGACAAAGGCAACGATATCAGTTGTCATCGAGAGCCCCCATCAAAGCGCCGGAATCCTTCGCCGAACGTAGATTTGCGCCGAGAGGCGCTGCGTTGCCGCTGGTTTGGTGCTGTCGAAACGCCACTGGAAACGGATGCGGTTGGTCACGTCGGCGGTGGCGTTGATGTCCTGCACGATGTAGTTGTTGGTGCCATCCCAGTACACGGTTGTTGTGGCGGCGTTCACCTTGATGTCGATGCCATCCGAACTCAGCGGAACATCCTGAGCGTTCATCGCCAAGCGATACATCTGGAGGTTGAACGGGGCGCGGATCGACTTGCCGGTGTCGTTCATGGTGATCTGCACCATCTTTGCCAGAACAAACTGAGCGATCGACGGGGACGCTGACACGTCCGAGGCCGCGCTGGAGATCATCCAGCACCAGTCACCAAAGGAAATCCAGAACCCGTTCGTGTTGTCCCAGGAGTATATCTCCGCCGCGCCAGACCCAGTGCGCAGCCAAGTCACACCGTCCGTGCTTGGATTCGACGGTTGCGAGTTCTGCGCATACGTGAAGTGAATCTCGTCGTCAGCAATATGAGTGTCGATCGCCGCGTGCGAGTTCGATCCGATATTAGTGATGGCGGTGTGATCGATTGATGCCTCGGTAAAGTGAATGTTCGATGTGGCAACGTGGGTATCCAGTTGAGCGTGCGTGTTCGTCCCTATATTGGTGATCGCCGTATGGTCGATGGACGCCTCAGTGAAGTGGATCGTTGAGTCCGCCACGTGGGTATCGAGCTGCGCGTGGGTATTCGTGCCGATGTTGGCGATCGCCGTATGATCGATGGATCCTTCTATGAAGTGAATAGTGCTGTCGGCTACATGCGTGTCTATCTGCGCGTGTGTGTTGGTCCCGATATTGGTGATCGCAGTATGATCGATGGAGCCTTCCGTGAAATGGATCGTGGCGTCTCCAGCGTGCGCTGACACGTCCACCCCATCGACGTTGCCGACGTTCGTGATCGCGTTGGTGCCCATGTCCAGGTCGCCGGACATCGCACGCGAGCCGTCTTCGAGGAGGTACTGGGTGTGGTCATCGTCAGTGAGCCCGGTGAGCGCACCATGGTCCGTCACGCCAGAAGAAGACGCGGAAACATCCCTGCGTGCGTGTACGACGTTGCCCATCAGTCCGGCCTCTCCATGTACGGGAATCTCGACGTCGCGAGGTCCGTGGCCTGCCGCGATGCTCGAAACAGCAGATCATCGAACACGACCCCGCCGGATCCGGCACCGCCCACCGAAACCTCGAAGAAGTGGCGCGGGATCTGACCGACGTAGGCGTAGAGGTCCTGGCGCACGGACAGTCCGGAGATCCCATCGTAATCGAGCGTCCCCGTCGCAGCCCACGACCATGGATAAGTCGAGACAGTGCCCGCGATCACGCGCACAGAATCGACCCAGGCGCGCACCTGTCCCGTCGATGGATGGAGCGCCACGACCACCTCGGCGGAGTCTCGGGGCGCCCCGATGAAGGTGCCGGTGAATGTGTCTCCCGATCCGCCGCCAGTGAATATCTCGAGGTCGCCGGAGTCGAAACCAATCGTGCTCTCGTTGCCAAGCGCCAGCACGGTCCCGGTCGCCGAGTCGCTAGTGCGATCAACCCTGAACTTGAACGTCACCGGCCCCGCCATGTCACCAGAGTCGAAGTGATTCGCGATCGCGTCCGACGTGCCGATGGCAATCGTGTGCGTCTGGTGGAGGTCGGGATAGCCGCGGTGGGAATCCTTGCGCTTGCGACGAGCGATGGCGTTGACCCGCAGAAGCGTCCTCCGCCTTGCTGTCGCCACACTTGCCACCGGCTGAACCTCCTTGGTCTATCACACGAAATGGCGCGGGATCTGACCCATGAAAGCGCGCAACGGTTCAATGCAGGCAAAGTCTGCTGGGATCCCAAACTCCGTCACGTCTGGAGGAGTGTTCCCAGACCTATTCAGAGCAAATGATCCGTTCGTGCCGCTCGACCAACCATTCGGAAGCTGGCCGTTCGCTGCGACCCCTCGCGCGATCTCACGCCCATTACCCCACACCCGAACTCGCCCGTCGCCAGGGCGCACCGCAAACACGAGATCAAGCTCAAGCCCATCCGGCAGCGTCCCCGCCGCGTTCACAAAGAGCGCGGACCCAAAATCACCAGCAGCCGCATCTCCGGCTCGAAACCCAATCGTGTCATCGTCAACCCACGCCGCGATGCCCGTGGTGTCGTTGCCAAGCTCGAATATGAGCCCCGCGGGAGATGCGCCGGTAATCCTGATTGCAGTCCAAAACGTCGCCGGGATATCAACGGACGGAAACCGATTTCCAAGGATTGGGCGCGTCGGAATCGGAATGATGTGCGTCCCATACATCTCCGGCACACCAGCAAGCGAGCGCCGTCGCTCTCGAGCATGAAAAAAGACAGCTTGCTCGAGATCAGACAGCGGCTTACTGATCTGCGGAGTGTCTGGCACAGATCACCCTTGGCCCATAGAGACGCGCAAGGGCTGCGGCGCCTTCGCCTTCGTGTTCTTCGCGGCGATCGCTGCATCCAAGGGAGAAACCCCCTTCATCCCGAGAATCACGTCCCGCTCGGTTGTCCCCGCGTCGATGAAGCGCCGAGCACGCTCCGCCCGCATCGCACGAGCGTGCTGCTGCGACTTGAGGTAATCCGAAATCGGGGTGGCCGTATCCTTGATCTTTCCCGCACGTGCGAGTGTGTTGCGCGCTCTGGTCAGAAGCTCCGTCCGCTTGCTCAATTCCTTGATCTTCTCCGCGATCGCCTCACGGCGAGCGGTCAGGATGTCAGACTGCCGCGAAAACTCATCGAGCGCACGATCGATCAGCTCGGCGCTGCCGTACACCTGAGCAGCGGGCATCCCCACGACATCATCATGAGGGCCGACATGCGCCGTCATCTTCGGATCTTCAATCTCGACGCGCTCCGGAGCATCTGCGGATTCACCGATCACGTTGCCCTCGGTATCCACCGTGGCGGGCTGCGCCTTGGGACGTGCGTTCTCACGCACGAGTCTTGGGGCCGTGTTGGTGATGTCCATGCGTGTGACCTCACGACCCATGATCTCGGACACCGCCTCGATACGAGGGAGTCCCTGCATCGTCCATTGCTCAGAATTCAGCGGGTCCAGGCTCTCCAGCGCTTGCAGAAGATTCACGTCGCGTCGTCTCCTGTTGAGGCCCACCGGCACGAATTTCTGCGACGGTGGGCCGATTTCTCAGTCGTCCAGCAGCATGATATAGGCCAGCGTCAGCTCGCCATTTACCGTGAAGTCGAGGCCATCGGCGCCGATGTTTGCGTCATCCACGAGGAGCGTGAGGTTGATCTCCAGTGACCCATCCGTGTTGTCGAGGATGTGATCGAGGTCGGTCGTGTTCGATGTGCCGCGCGTTCTCGGTGACGCCTCAGCAGTTGCCGCAGCGATCGCCGTGGATCCGATGATGTTGATGTCAGTTGTCGTGATCGTCGCATCATCGGCAGGGGTTGACCCAATGCCGTAGTCACCAACCCAGTCGTCATCGAGACTCGCAGAGGTTGGGCCGGTGAACTGCATGTACGCCACCGCGCCCAGAATGAGGATGTTCCCTTCGGGGATGTCGCCGATCACCACGGACCCGAATCCAACGCCAGTGGCCCCATCCACGGTTACCGCTGCATCGCGCACGGTCACGGTCTGCTTGATGATCTCCTGACGCAAGGGAGCGCCACGACTCATCGAATATGGAAGTCCTTTGGTCATGGTCAGCTCCGATGCACCGCGACACCATCGATCGCGGTTGCCCAGAAGTTCGCGACGTTGTCCGCCGCAGGGATACACCGCGTGCCAGTAGCGGTGAGGAAGTTGGTCAGCACGTCATTCAGGCCGGTCGCCAGCGCCTTCGCCGTCATCACGAGGAAGTGCGTGCCGGTGCCAGCGTCCGCGAGCGTCACCGCAGTGCCCGCGATGGCAAGCGCCTTGGTTGTCGCCAGCGAAAACGTGTCATCGGTGAGGCTGATGACATAGTAGTCAGTACCGCTCGCGCCGTTGGCGAGAACGGTTCCCGCGCCAGCCCACGCGCCAGACGCAGACTCTGCGACCGCGATCGCGTCGCCCACCGTGGCATCGAGTGTCTTCGCGTAGACCGTGCAGACAGCCGTGTCAGGCGCGACGTTTGCGAAGACCGTCGGATTGGCCGTCATCGCCGCACCGTAACTCGTGCCCACCGTGGGCTCGAGGTTGATCGCCGCAGCCAGATTCTCCGCCGCGATCTTGTCATCCGCGTTCACGTCCACCTCACCATCGGCAGACGGCGCATTCTTCCACGTGTAGACCTTGCCCGCGACCGTCACCGTCTCGTCCTCGACATCGGTCGACGGCGTGTAGGCAAGGCTTGAATGCGCGGCAACCGTGATTCCGGACGGCGCGTCAGCGTTGGTAGTCGTGACCTTGAACGGTCCCGCACCCGTCGCCAGCCCGTGCGCAGTTGCGGTGCAGATATCACCAGAGGTTCGAGCGAACTCGATCTCCTTGAGAGGGATGAGCGAGCCGCCCATCGCCGCCTCGAACAATGCTTGAGTCGTCATGTCGTCACCTCCTTCCGCTCAGCTTACGCTTCACGAGTGACGAGGCGAGCGAACTTGATCTGCTTCCGCTCGGGATACACACGGTTCCAGGATCCAGCGACGTTGAGCTGGTTTGCGCCCGTACCATTACCAGGGCCGCCATTCGGCGCCGTTCCGGTGTAGGCGTGACCGATCGGATGGATGCACCACTCGACGCGATTAGTCAAGATTTCCTCGCCACCACCGTTGCCAGCGAGCGGCTCGCGATAGGCTTCGGTCGGCACCTTGGGAGAGCCGGTGCCAAGCATGGTCGCGCCGGATCCGAAGATCCAGGTGTCGTACACGCTCGAAGTCACGGGCATCCCGTCATCCTCGATGACGATGTATCCCTGGAACGTCGGGATGTTGACGCGACCTTCGGAGTCGGGGATGAAGTCGATCAGATTGTTCTTCTTCATCCGCGCCTTGACGATGGAGTGAACCATCATGATCCCGAGGTCGTCGGAGGAGTCGCCTAGAGTCGCGGTCGCGTCGATGAACGCCTCCGCAGAGAAGTTTGTGACGCCGTCGACGAACGAGCCGCCTGAGATGTCGTTCGTGTAGTCGCCGGAGTCGTTCGCAGTGTTGTCCTTGATGACACCGTTCCAAGTCGCGACGTACGCCTTCTGGAGTTTGCGCGACCAGTAGAACGCGACGCGGTCGGCGATAGAACTCATGGGGTCCGCACCAGCCAGCGCGGCCGCAAGGTCTGCGCTCGACCAGGAATTGTTTCGAGAGAGACGAACCGCAATCTCCTGATCCGCAGTGATCTTGAGCGGAGTGGCATCGAGACTCGGGCTAGGCCATGCCGCACCAGCGGTTGCCGCAATCACATCCGCGACGTCATCTGTCGAGACGTTGTCGTCGTCGTCGTCGAGGTCGGTGAAGCTCGGAACATTGACCGTGAGCCCGCCACCCGCCAGGAAATTGTCGAGAATCGGGCTGCGTGATAGAGCGCCGGACTGAATCAGTCGAGACTTTTGCTCGGTCACCTGCTGAACGTAGGGAGTGAAAACTTCAAGGACGATCATATCGGTGATTTGGGTCAGCGGACCTGCGGCCATAGCGTGCGTGCCTCATGGGATCGAGAGCGAGGAAAAACCCCGGATCCGATCACCATGTAACCGGCTCCGCCGTTGCGGCCTTTCTCGACGATCGACCATGCGGGCCGAGCCCCCGCCGCCAGCGGGGCGATCACAGCACCATGTGCCGTATCGCAAAATTGAGTCTTGCACGGCGCGGAGAAAGACTCAAGCGGGAAATCTGGATGGGAATCCGACCATGCCCATCAATGGGGCTCACACCGCCAGCGGACTCGCTATGATCGGCGACCAGTTCGTCCCTTTGCCCCCGGTCAGTCGGATGGTGTCCTAGTTTCAGCCCCCCAGGGATAGGTGCTGATGGCGCGCTATGGACCTTTATCGCGGTGCGTTTCGCGCCGCATCTAAATGGATCTCTGTGAACGTATCGAGGAAACGGCTCCTTGCCGATCTCTAGCGGTTGGGTATAAAGTGGAGCGCACGAGAGTCGAGCCCGTCGGGACTGGGTTGTAGAGGCCTGCCCGGCAAACCTGCGTACCCCAAGTGGTTACGTTGGTGAGAGAGTCTCGAGTCGGGATCCGGTGGCTGCCTGCAAGCTAACTGCCGGGTCCCGCTTCTGTTCCTGGGCCGCCGAGCTGGCCCGTCGCCCTCCTATTCTTCACCGTGCTCCTCCTTTCGGCCATTCTTGCGCCACTTGAGGGACTGCCCCGCGCGCTACTTCTTCGCCGCCGGACGCTGCCCCCCGAGCGTCGTCCCCGCCGCCTTGGCGAGCTGCTCACACCGCTCACGCCCCATCTCACGGTAAACGCGGGACTGCTCGGTCATGTTCCAGTGCTCAGCACTGAACGGGTTCTTGCCAGAGAATCCGGGCACCCTGCGACCGTTGGATCCAGTCGAGCCACCACCAACGCTGTCACCCCACCAAATACGCTTTTTCTTCGGCTGAATCTCTGAGAGCCAGTCAGCCGGAGTGATGCCTGGCGTTACATCCATTCCATCCTTAGTCACGACCTGGCCGTCATCCTCCCGGACCTCGAAGAGACGGTCAGCCCACAAAAGAACGTCATCATGGACATCCGGCTCCACGCCAGCATCCACGGCAGATTTCAGCACGCTGTCATGCACCTTGCGCGTTCGATCCCTCTGGGTCCATGCGTCGTTCGCGCTCTTCAGCTCATCGCGCTCTTTCTCAATGGTTTTTAGCTGCCTCTCGATCGGCGAGAGCCGAGACCTGATCGTGCCGTCCACCCGGCGCTCCACGATCCGCTCGATCTCGTCTTCGTCGAGTTTGCCCTTGGCAGCAGCCTCGAGTTCCGGCACCCTGTCGAGCTGTCGCTTAACCTCTTCATGGTCCAGATCGCCCCATGCCGCCAGCCGCTCTTTGACGCTGGCTGTCTTCGCGCGCTCCACCTTGATCGCCTCACTCAAGCGGTCCACATCTGCCTGCGTCTTCACCCCTTGAATCCCGGTCAGCTCGTACTTGCCGCTCTTCTCGGTATACAGCGTGCGATACTCGTCCGGGATCTCGTCCAGTGACTCGTGAACGGCTTTGAGCGCCATGGCCTTCTCCTCCTCATACAGATGCACGGAGCCATGCTCCGCGTGTTCACGGACGGGTCATCCCGCCTCGCTTTGATCGTGCGCGTGCAAGATGCGCAATAAACGCACCATGCGCGGCATACTACAAAAAGTCGTCAGGGTCAAGCCCGGCGAGACGGAACGCCTCCGCGTCGGAGCGTGCGAGGTCGGCAAGAGTCTTCTCCGCATCCGTCGAATCAACGAATCGATCCAGCGACAGATCCCCGCGACGGAACAGGCGGCCCTTGGTGTTGCCGAGAACGTCGTCCTGAAACGCGGCGGGCTGCCGTCGCAGCCAATCCTCGTACGTCGTCTTCGCTGGCACGACCCCGATCATCTGGCGAGTGCGCCTACGCGCGAAAGCATCGAAGGCGCCCTTGGTGCCGTAAGGCAGGTTCTTCCGCAGCGCTGGCGGCGGATCAATGCCGCGCTGTTTGGCAAACTCACGCAAAAGCTCCCGTTGATGCACTGGCTTCGATGGACGATTGCCCAGAGGATCCGCGTCGAGCAGAGGCACCCTGATTGAGCGGCAATTCCAGTGCAGCGGCGGGTAGCGCCCCTCGCCAACCTTGTACCGCGTGCCATCCAAAGACCGACAGATCGGCGTTGTGCGCGAGTCCAGGGTTGCCACATATATCTCGGCGTCGAAGAACTCTCGATTCGCCAGGAAGAATGCGTTACGCGCCTCAGTCGCGATGGCATTCGTCGCCGTTCGCGCCAAGCCTTGCGCCTGACGCCGCGTGATCTCCGTCACCCCATTGCGCCCGCGCAGCCGTGCAGATCCAGTAATGCGTCGCGAGATGTCCGGGATCGACTCACCCTGCACCATGCCGATGCGGATCTGCGCCTCGATGCGCTCGATGTCGGCACGCCGTATGTCACGAGCCCAGTCGCGCAGAATCTTGCCCTCGAACGGATGCACGCTCACGATGGCCTTGAGCCGCTCAGGCGCCGGGAGCCCCGTTGAGAGGCGCACTGGTATCACCGTCTGAAACGCCATCTGCACAAACTTCGGCTCCGCGAGCACAAGGGCGCTCATCTCCTCGAGCATGAGCCCCTCGACGCCCTGAAGAGCACCAAGCCTGACTCGACGCACGTCTGCCAGCAAGCGCTCCAATCGCCGCACACTCGCTGGTGTCGTGAGCCCGCGACCACTCGCCGGGAAGCGCGACAGGCCACGCCGCACCTTGTCGCGCAAGTCAGCCTCGACCGCATCAAGCAGCACCTGCAACCGACGCCCCAGGCTCGATGCAAAAAGCATCAGCCCTATCTGATGCCGCAGCAGCGCATCGAAGAATTCATCGTTCGACGTGCGGAGAGGCCCTGGGAGCTGAGTTTTGCGCTGCTTGGATCTCAGGGGCATGGGGAGAGACCGCTACCTACTCACCGTCAGCCTTGGGGTCCTCATCCTCAGGATCCTCAGACTCGCCATCATCAGACCCATTGGGGTCATCCTCAGAATCATCCTCGGGCTCATCTGCCTCCGGCCCATCCGGGTCACTCGATCCCTGCGTCAACGGCGCCTCACGACCCAGCTCCTCCAGCTCGTCCTCATAGCTCATGTCCGTGAGCCCACGCTCCTGCATGTTGACGTGGATCGAACGCAACGACCACGGAGCGCCCAGGGTCTTCGCTGTCATCGCCTGCACCAGCTCGCTCGAGGCCATGCGGTCATCGGCAAAATCGAGGTTCGGAACCACAAGCACGGCCTCTGGATCGAGTCGCATCCAGCGCGCCAAGATCCGCAGCATCGCTTGCAGCCCGAAGGCGCCAGCAAGCGCAAGCTGCGTCACCGTCGCCGTGCGTGCCGCGACTCGGATGCGCAGTGCTTCGCCAGATGCGGTGCCAGACCCGAGCATGTCCAGCAGCTCACCGCCTCTCTGACCCGCGCGTCGGTAGTCGTTCTCCAGAGCCAGGCGCTGCTCGCTTAGTCCGGCACTGTCCACGCCAATGAACTTTG
>DASRZF010000339.1:0-4622 GCA_035686645.1 Polyangiales bacterium | reverse complement strand
ATGGATGAGTCGTTCGTTTCCTTGCGGCCGCGCCGAGGTGATCCAGCTGAGGTCGCGCCCCACGAACGCGAGCACACAGGCGCCTGAGAGCAGGGCTACGCCAAGCGCGGTGCTCCATCTGGCAGGTGCGAGGCGGGTCTCGGCCTTGGCCGTGCCCGATCGAGCGAGCAGCGCCAGGATCAGGCCGAGCCCAAGCAAGCCGTAGGCACGCACCGGGTTCGCCTGCTGCAGGATCCAGTCTTCGACGCCCATGGCGTCGGCCGGAATGACACCTCGTGGGTCCCCGAGGAGCCATGCGAAACCCAGGATCGCGCAGCAGCCTGACGCCGCTGCGAGCAAGGTCGCCAGCGGACGTCTCGGACCCCAGCATTCGGCCATCGCGATCCCGATCAGCACTCCTGCGGGAACGAGCGCCGGCAGAATGTAGTGATGGTACTTGGTCACCATCACGCTGAAGAGGACGAACGAGGAAATCAGCCACATCGCGATGAAGAGCAAGGCCTCGCGACTTCCATCGCGCTCAGAGCGACTGCGGATCCAGGCGCCCAGCAGGAGCGCCGCTGGAATCAGAGCGATCCAGGGGAACGTCGCGTACCCGATCTGTCCGACGAAGTACTCGATGGTCCCCGTGTCTCCGTGCACTGCACTCGCGAGCCGGTTGATGTGGTCATGAATCAACAAGCGATTGGTGAACGCTGGGCCGTGCCGCACGTACATGGCGAGGTACCAGGGCATGCTCACCACAGTGACGATGAGTATGCCTCGCGAGACTTGGAGCTCACCGCTGGTGAGAAGCGACCAGCGTCGCGAGGCGATCAAATAGAAGAGCGCAGCAGCTCCAGGAATCGCTAGCCCCGGGAGGCCCTTGGCCATGAATGCGATCGCACAAAAGAAGTAGAACGAGGCCATCAGCAGACGCCGAATGCGCCGCTCTTTGCGGAGGATGAGCGTCAACCCGGAGAGTACGGTCAGCCAGAGGACCCCCTGCACGAAGGGCTGGCCGCCGAGACCGCGGACACGCGGGCCCTGGTCGTGCAGGGTCGGGTTTCCAGGGACGTCGATGTTGCCCGCCGAACCGTAGAGAAACCGGTCGGCGTGGGCGACCAGGCCGTGACCCTCGATCCACGAGATGTTCCGGGAGATCAAATAGAGTGCCTGCGGAAGAACCAGCATCAGGATGCCGAGCAGGACCAGGTGCTGGAACGAGACCCTCCATCCGCCGATCTGGAATACCGTCGCTTCGCGTGCTGGATCTTCCTCGAGCGCAACGAGCAAGCAGCAGATCGCGATCGTAATTGCAGCGACCAGTGGCAAGTCGGTGATCGCCTGATGCGAGATGAAGAAGAACTGGGGCATCGTCGCCGTAACCAAGACCGCAAGCGCCCCGGCTCGCCGGCCGAAGTAGCGCCGCACGGTCGCGTAGAGAACCGCCAAGGCGGCGAGAGCCATCAGGACGGCGGGGAGCCGCAGCGCCCATTCTGGGTTTGCTGGATTCGCGTCCGGCATGAAGTCGACACCGAGGAACCCCATGCTCAGCGCTTCCATCCAGAAGAGCAGCACCGGCTTCGACCAGAACCACTTGTCCTGGGCCCACCAGAGACTGATCCAGTCGTTTCGTGCAAGGATTTCCCGGGCGACCTCGCCGTAGTGGGTCTCCCATGGATCCCAGAGACTCGTGGTGCCGAGCAGTGGCAGGTAGAGCACGGCGATCGCGATCATCACGGCCAGGCCCGGACGTCGAAGCGCCGATGGGAGGAGGCAGGCGAGGCTGAGCAAGATGACGACCGGCAGCCACTCGTAGCCTCCCAGCCAAGCGCCTAGGACCAGTGTGAGGAGCGCAAGACCCGCACCGGTGACCGGAGACCAGGGCTCGCCCTTCTGTTTTCCAAAGGCGGTTTCCTGCAAGGAAAGCACCGCGCCCGCCGCGGGCGGGACCAGCCAGGATACCCAGGACAGGCCTGCAAGAAGGGCGATGAGCGCAGCCCAGAGCGGTCCGTGCGCGAACGGTTCGCGGTTGGCCATCCAGAGCGTCAGGGCGACCGTGGCGCCGAGGGCCGTGAACAGCACCGCCATCCGCTTCGGCTGCCTCGCGTTCTCCGCGCCCAGCATGCTCAATCTGACCCGCCGCTTGCTTCTCTGAGGTCGAAGCGGGTGACCCCCTGGGCCGGAACGACAAGCTTTCGGCTCTGCTCGACGCCGATTCCATCAGTCCGATAGACCGTGACCAGCGCCAGATACTCGCCGGGCTGAAGTCGAACGCTCATTCGCACGTTGGAACCCTTGAGGGCCGCCTTGGTGAACCGGGCGCTCGTCACCGTCTCGCCCTCCTGAACGTAATCCACGTCGACCGCCTGGATACCCTCTTCGAGCAGGTATTCTATCTCGACCTCGCGGGGCCAGACGCCTGCCAGCTGGCTTGCCACCAGAATCAGCCCGGCTATGGCTACTGCGGTCGCGATCCTGCGCTTCGTTGACGATGGCCCTATGTTTAGCTTTAAGCTCATGACGAAACAGGCTTTTACGCAAGTCCAGGAAGGGTCACAACCTTGGCACCAATTGGAGACGGTGTTAAATTGAGGTTTGCCCGTTAGTGCGCCGCTATGGTCCGCCTCACCAATATTCTTGAAAAGGTGAAGGGATACCATCCCCGAGCGGATACCGATCTGATCAACAAGGCCTACGTCTATGCGGCCCGCATGCACGACGGTCAGACGCGCAAGTCCGGTGACGACTATTTCGTTCACCCAGTCTCCGTGGCGGACATCATCGCCGACATGCGGCTCGATGCTTCGAGCGTCTGCGCTGCGCTACTGCACGACGTCGTCGAGGATTGCGAGGTCAGCCTGTCCGAGATCGAGACGGTGTTCGGCGACGAGGTCGCGTTCCTCGTCGATGGCGTGACGAAGCTCGGCAAGGTCAACTTCGCATCGCGCGAAGACCGTCAAGCGGAGAGCTTTCGCAAGATGCTCGTCGCCATGGCGCGCGACATTCGCGTGCTCTTGGTCAAGCTCGCGGACCGACTCGACAACATGCGAACGCTCGAGCACATGTCGCCCTCCTCGCAGGAACGCATCGCCCGGGAAACGATCGAGATCTATGCGCCGCTCGCAGGACGTCTAGGCATTCAGTGGCTCAAGGCGGAGCTCGAGGACCTGAGCTTCAAGCATCTCGAACCAGATGCTTACGAGGTGCTGGACGAGCAGGTCAGAGGGGTCGCGAAGAGCACCGACGTCTACATCACCGACGTCACCGCGAAGCTGAAGAAGATGTTGCTGACGCGCGGATTTTCCGTGCAGATCAACGGGCGCCGCAAGCACCTCTATTCGCTTCACCGAAAGATGAAGTCGAGTGGCATTGGGTTCGAGCAGGTGCACGACTTCGTGGCGTTTCGGGTCATCACCGAGAGCGTCGCGGATTGTTACGCCACGCTCGGTGTGATCCACTCGGAATGGACCCCCGTTCCGGGTCGTTTCAAGGACTACATCGCACTTCCCAAGTCCAACATGTATCAGTCGCTGCACACGACGGTGATCGGCCCAGGTAATCGGCGCGTGGAGATCCAGATACGAACCCACGAGATGCACCGCACCGCGGACTACGGAATTGCCGCCCATTGGCAGTACAAAGAGCATACCGGAGGCATCGATCCGAAGGACGCTGCGCGATTCGTCTGGCTTCGTCAGCTGATGGAGTTCCAGAAGGAAGTCGCCGATCCCGAAGAGTTCTACGAGAGCGTGAAGGTCGACCTCTTCCCGGAGGACGTCTACGTGTTCACGCCCAAGGGCGACGTCATGACGTTCCCTCGCGGCGCTACACCCGTCGATTTCGCCTACGCTGTCCACTCCGAGGTGGGTCACCGGTGCTCGGGTGCCCGAGTCAACGGCGCGATCGTTCCCCTACGCCACAAGCTGCAAAACGGTGACGTCGTCGAGATCATCACGAGCAAGAACCACCACCCTAGCAAGGACTGGCTCGAGTTCGTGATCACCAGCCGCGCACGATCCCGAATTCGATTCTACTTGCGCACCGAGGAGCGCAAACACGCGATCAAGCTCGGCAAAGAGCTGCTCGAAAAAGAGATGCGGAAGCGCGACATGTCGCTCGGCCGATTCCTGAAGAGCAAGCACGTCAAAGAGGTGCTTGCACGGTTCCGCGTCGGCACGGAAGAAGGGCTCTACGCGAAGATCGGCATTGGCAAGCTCGCGCTACCCACGGTCATGGAAGCGATTGTACCGAGCGAAGACACCGAGCGCGACAGCCTGCGCCCAGGCTTCATCGAGCGGACCGTCCAGCGAGTCGCGGGCGATGACGAGGCCGCCGGAATTCGAATTCAGGGCTTGGACAACATGCTCGTGCGTTTTGCGCAGTGCTGTAGTCCCGTGCCTGGAGACCCTGTCACGGGTTGGATTACCCGCGGCCGCGGGGTTTCCGTTCATCGAAGAGGTTGCCCGCGCGTTCTCGAGCTCGACCCAGAGCGCCGCGTGCAGGTCACATGGGCCGACGACGTCGAGGTGGATCTGCCGGTCTCTTTGCGCATCATGACGGACGATCGGGCGGGGATTCTGGCCTCCGTATCGTCGGTTTTCTCCGCAAATGGGGTGAGCATCAGTGAGGCCTCGTGC
>DASRZF010000338.1:0-6116 GCA_035686645.1 Polyangiales bacterium | reverse complement strand
GCTCGATCCGGACTTCATGTTCATGATCGGGAAGATGACCATGGGCGTGCTGGCGGCCTCGGAGTTCCCGCCCGATATGGACCGCGCCAAGCTGATCCTCGACGAGGTCCTCGAGAAGACCGAGCGACGCAACTTGATGGTCCAAATGAGCATGGCCCGTTACTACGCCGTCAATGCTGGCGACTCGCAGCTTTTCCGCGACCTTCTGGAAGAGGTCGTCGAAGCGGGCGACGTGCTCCCCGAGGCGCGCCTCTCGAACGCCATCGCGCGGCGCCGCGCCCAGCGCTACCTCGATCGAATCGAGTACTACTTCAGCGATCTCAGCGAATGAGCGCTTAGGCGAGCCGACATGGTCTTCGTCTTGAACACGCTCGTATCGGCACTCGTCATCGGCGCCGCAGCGTGGCTCTCACGTCGAAATCCGGAGACTGCTGGGTTTCTGATCGCCCTGCCATTGGCGACGATGCTCGCCTTGCCGCTCGCGTACTTGCAACATCGGGACCCGGTGAGTGCGTTTCAGATGGCGCGGAGCATTCTGGTTGCGCTGCCGATCACACTCCTGTTCTTCGTTCCGTTCCTGATGCGCGATCGATTCTCGTTCTGGGGCGCTTACGCGCTCGGATGCGCGCTCTTGCCTCTCGGGTACTGGGCGCACGGCGCGATCATGCGCGCGCTCGGTTGATTAGTTAGAGCGCGGCGCCGCCGTGCACGTCGATGGTCTCGCCGGTGAAGTAGTCGCAATCGTAGATGAACTTCACCGCTCGCCAGATGTCTTCGGGCTGGCCCATCCGGCCGAGAGGAACCGATGCGCGGATCATATCGAGCGCCTTCTGGTTCATGCCGGCCGTCATGGCCGTTTCGGTGGCGCCAGGTGCGACGGCCGCTACACGAATGCCATAAGGAGCAAACTCCTTCATCCAGGTGCGGGTGTTTGCGGCGAGGGCGGCCTTGGCGGCCACGTAGTTGGTCTGACCCCGGTTTCCGTGACGGGCGATCGAGGAGATGTTCACGATGACGCCGGGCTCGCCCCGTTCGATCATGTGGGCCACCACCTCCTGAACCATGAGCGAAGCGCCCGTGAGGTTGATCGCGATCACGAGGTCCCAGTCCTCCCGCGACATCCGTCGAATTTCACCCGTGCTGCGACTCTTCCCGACCCAGAGCCCGTCGCGGATGATGCCCGCGTTGTTGATCAGACTGTTCAAGCCGCCCATCTGCTCGGCCGCCCAGGCGACGAAGTCGGCGAATTCGTCAGGGTTGCCCACGTTGAGTCGTCTTCGGTGAATGCCTTTGGGAAGCGCCGCGAGGCCTTCTTCGTTGACATCTCCGACGGCGACTCGAGCGCCCGCGGCGAGTAGCTGTTTGGCGAAGTGCTCTCCGAGCCCGGATGCGCCTCCCGTGATGATGACTTTGACTTGGTCGAGGTCCATGAGGGCCCTTACTACTCGCTGATGCAGCCGCCGCGCAAGCCGGTCGGGCTAGAACGCGCCGCCGAATGCGACGCCGACTCCGCTGCGCGAGAGCGAAGGGGCGACTCCCCAGCTGAGCTCCCGGCCTCTGGTGGGCATTCGCCGCTTCTGGTAGTCGTTCCAAGCCTTCTCGCTTGGTGTCGGGCGAAACGATGCGGCGAAGGTGGCGACGCCCACCGCGAAGAAGACCCCGCCGATCACGTAGCCTGAGACACGATCGGCGCCGCTCATGCTATCGGGAATCGGCGTCAAGGCGAGAACGAGGACGCCCGCGAAAGCATGGGTGAAGGCGTTCCAGCGGACCAGGAGCCGTTCGCCCTGGCGCATCTCCTGAGCCGCTTGCAGCTCGCCTTCGAAATGCGCCAGCTCGACGGCGGTGATCCCTTGGCGCCGCGCATGCTTCCATCGGTCGAGCCGATGTCGCTCATGTGCGATGCGGGTCGCGGCAAAGATGCCTGTCGTGAAGTCGGCCATGCCGAGGGTCAGGAACATCACGCCCAGGCCTCTCGAAAACTGGCTCTGCGGATCCTTTTCGACAAGTCGCCAGGTGCCGAGCCCAAGCAAGATCGACCCACCGGTGATGGCGGCGGCGGCGGCAAATCTCTCTTCCCTGATCGTCTGCTCGCTCGCTCGTGTCAGCAGCTCGTCCAGAATCGTCGCGTTGTACGCCAATCGTTCCCGATCGAACGCATCCGGCTCCTGGGCAACGATACCCGGGGCCCCCGGCTCTTCGAGCTCTGCGATGACTCGCTCTTCGTCTGCGACGTCCTCGGCCCGAGCTCTGCTGGCAGAGGTCGCCACGGAGAGTAGGGCGATGAGAAGCAGCCAAGTGTGAGTCGGTCGCATGGGCGTCCAGTCTGGTTAGCAGCGCCCCCCGACCATGGCCAATTAGCGCTTGCTCCGGCTTCGGAGAAACTTCTCATGCGCTCGACTGAGCGAATCGTAAAATCGCTGCGGAGCAGTGCGTTTGAGACGCCACGCCATTCGCCCGTCTCGCATGGGCTGAACGTAGAGCTTGCCGTCGCGCACCGCATCGATGGCCTCTTTGGCGACGTCTGCGGCCTGCACCTTGGATCGCTCCATCCATCGAATGACCTGTGCGTCTTCTTTCTCGGTGGTGGCGCCCCGGCCCGATTCGACGATGTTCGTGCGGAAGAAGGTGGGACAGAGCACGGCGACACGGATGCCCTGAGGCTTGTACTCTGCGTAGAGCGTTTCACTCAGCGACACCACGCCGGCCTTGGTCACGTTGTAGGCGGACATTCCCGGAGGGGCGAGCAGCCCTGCGGCCGAGGCGACGTTGATGATGTAGCCGCGCTTCTGCGCGCGCATTCGAGGAATCGCCGCTTGGCAGCCGTAGATCACGCCCCAGAGATTGATGTCGACGGCCCAGCGCCAGTCTTCGATCGAGATCTCGTCGAACGGTCCGCCAACGGCCACTCCGGCGTTGTTGGCGATTAGATCGAGTCCTCCGAGGCGTCGCTCCGTCTCTTCGATGAGCGCAAACACGGCGTCTCGATCGGTGACGTCGCAGGGGATGGACTCCGCCACAGCTCGCTGTGCGCGAACGAGCTCGGCGGTTGCCTCCGCAGAGCTAGCGTTGATATCGGAGACGATCAGGGAAGCGCCGCGCGCGGCGAGATCGAGAGCCATGGCACGGCCGAGACCGCTGCCGGCCCCGGTGACCACCGCTCGAAGCGGCTTGGGGAAAGACATTCATGGATGGAAGCCTCGATCCGGGGGTCCGTCAAGGCGCTTGCAAACCGATGGCGCGATGGTGGAAGGTCGCGGTCCATGGGCGACACACGGAAGCGTAGTTTCTGGGGCTGGGGCTGGGCGGACAAGTTCCCGGACGCAAATGCGCGCAAAGCGATCGCCGAGCACGCTCAGCTCATGCTCGGCTTCTCGCCGAAGCGGCTCGATGAGCCACCCGCATTGGAATCGATCGAGTTGAGCCGCGCGCGCCTGAGCCCGCCCGGAAGCCTCGCGCATTCGATCAGCGCCGATCACGAGGCGCGCGTCCGGCATACCTACGGCCGCAACTACCGCGACGTGATGCGTGGCTTCAGGGGTGACTTCGCCGCCGCTCCGGATCTCGTCGCGAGTCCAGCGGACGAAGCGGAGATCAACGACGTTCTCGACTGGGCGAGCCGGGCCAAGGTTGCCGTAGTTCCGTTCGGCGGAGGGACCAGCGTGGTGGGTGGCATCGAAGCGGATGTCGATGATCGCTACCAGGGAGTGCTCAGCCTGGACCTCCGGCGCCTCGATCGCGTCGTCGAGGTGGAGCGGAGCTCTCTCTCCGCGCGTATTCAGGCCGGCGCAACCGGTCCGGTGCTGGAGACGCAGCTTGCGGAGCACGGCCTCACGCTTCGTCACTTCCCGCAGTCGTTCGAGTTCTCGACGCTCGGTGGTTGGCTCGCAACTCGCGCGGGTGGTCACTTCGCTACCGTCTACACGCACATCGACGACCTCACGCAGTCGATCCGAGCGATCACGCCCAGGGGACCCTGGGAGTCTCGACGCTTGCCCGGCTCCGGTGCTGGGCCGAGCCCCGACCGATGGATGCTGGGCTCCGAAGGGATCTTCGGCGTCATCACCGAGGCATGGATGCGGGTTCGGCCGCGACCTCAGTTCCGCGCGACCGCCACGACCCACTTCGCCGACTTTCGGCGCGCGGTCGAGGCGGTTCGAGCGCTTTCGCAATCCGGGCTCTATCCCAGCAATTGCAGGCTTCTCGACAAGCGCGAGGCGGCGCTCAACGGCGTCACGATGGACGGAACCCATGTGCTGATCGTGGCCTTCGAATCTGCGGATCATCCCGTACGACCCTGGATGGACCGCGCCCTCGAGCTCGTCGCCGATCATGGGGGCGCCTGTCCGAAGGGGCCTCAGCATCGCGAGAGAGGAGAGCGCAGCGACGCGGACGACGGTGCGGGCGCTTGGCGGGACGCGTTCATCGATGCGCCGTATCTGCTCAATGTCATGGCGAGCATGGGGGTCATCGTGGACACCTTCGAAACCGCATGCACCTGGGACCGTTTCGAAGAACTACACGGCGGCGTGATCGCTGCGGTTCGAGAGGCGATGAAGGAGACCTGTGGGGCGGGCTTCATCAGTTGTAGGTTCACGCACGTCTACCCCGATGGCCCGGCTCCGTACTTCACCTTCGTCGCGCCCGGACGCTTCGGCGCCGAGATCGATCAATGGATGACGATCAAGAAGGCCGCGTCGGACGCGGTCATCTCGCACGGCGGCACGATCACGCATCACCATGCCGTGGGTCGTGTGCATCGGCCCTGGTACGAGAGGCAGCGTCCGCCGCTGTTCGGCGACGCGCTCCTCGCGGTGAAGCGCGTTCTCGATCCGGACGGCGTGATGAATCCGGGCGTCCTGGTCGATCCCCAGCGTTAAAAGAAGAAGGCGCCCCGTAGGGCGCCTTCCTGAGGTTCCAATCAAGCGGTGAGGCTACTTCTTCTTGCCGTTCGCCTTGCCGTTGTTGGTCTTGGTGTCGGTCGACGTATCCGTAGACGTGTCCGTAGACGTGTCGGTCGTGGTGTCGGCGCTCGTCGTGCCGCCGCCCTTGGTCTCGTCGTCGACGCAGGTTCCGCCTTCTGGGCAGGATGCGTCCGCTGCGCCGTTCGGGCCACCCTTGCCTTGCCCCGGGTTGCTCGAGTCGACCCCGTCGGCGTTGTTGCCATGACCATTGTTGCTCTTGCCTGTGCCGTCGCTGCCGGTGTCAGCACTGGCGCCACCGCCGGCGGTGCCGTCCTCTGCGCCCGATCCGTCATCCCACTCGCTCGCCTCTGGAGCGCTGCCCCGAACCGAGTTCCCGAGATCATCGCTCAGAATGTAGGAAGAAAATGGGCTTGCGCCGGCCCCTACGAGTCCAACAAGACTTACAGCCGCCGCAAGCACGACCCCTAGTGTCCAACGCTTTGCTTTCATTTCAGATGCCCCTTTCATATTTCAGTATATGAAGAAATTTACAGTCCTCAAGTGGGGTATATTACCGACCGTTCAGATTACCGTGGGTTGCTCGCGGCAACGATGTCCGGGAACGGATCCCCGTCGATATTGCCCGTGGCGACCACGTACCAGGACCGAGGGCCCTGGTCCTGGATGATGCGGTAGCTGTAAGTGAGGCCTTGAATCTCGGTTGGCGAGATCAGCTTCCCGCGTTCCATCCTAAACCCGAGCTCCCCAAACGTGCCCGCGTACTTTCCGTGGAGGAGGAGATATTCCCTCTGAGCTGCCGCGATGGCGCGAAACGCCATGACCGTTTCCGGGCGCCGCGCTCGGGCAACGTACTTGTTGTACTGGTTGAACCCCAGACCTCCCAGAACGCTGATGATGAGAACGACGGTCATCATGTCTATGAGCGTGTAGCCAGCTTGCCGCCGCCTCTTGTTGGATATCCGCGCGCTAGCGTTCATTTTGAATCTCCGTGAAGGCTTCCGAACACCGTGACTTTCTTGCCCCAGCACTGCGCGACCAACGCTTCGCCACGATGTATGAAACCGTCCCGCGTTCCCCAGCGCTGATGTGCGGTCTTGAAAAGCAATTCGGCTTCTGCTTGCCTGCTTTCGGTGGACAAGAGCTCCCAGGACTCGTCCACATGTGCGAAGAGAACGGGGGGTTGACCTCGAG
>DASRZF010000337.1:0-16692 GCA_035686645.1 Polyangiales bacterium | reverse complement strand
GTATCCCAGATCACGCCGCGCACTGTCGATCGAGAAATAGCTGTCGTGCACACAAAGCTCGACGTCGACGATACTCACGGGCGGCTTTGGCTTGCCGAGAAGCTGAAACACGCGCTCGCCCGCTGTTGCAATCGCCCGCGCCAGCCGACCTGGGACTCGAAGTGTCCGTGCGTCGAGACCCATCTGACCGACGAGCGTCTGACTGAAGTCCCCCGTGTTGATCGGATCGCCGTCGGTGACGAAGTAAGCCTCGCCGCATACGGGAGACCCTTCGACGAGGCGTTCTGCGGCACGAATCTGCGCATCGACCAGATTGTCGATGTAGGTGTAGTCCATGCGCGTCGCCCCATCTCCGAACACGACGATGGGCACGCCCTGCTTGAGCGCCTTGATCATTGGACCGATCAGCGTGTTACGCTCGCCCGGTCCGTAAATTCCTCCCGGCCGAAGGGCGCACGTGAACATGCCGGACTCGCCATTGGCAGCCAGGACGAGCTGTTCGGATGCGACTTTCGTGCTCGAATAGAGATCCGAAGCGGTGCTGTATGGCGCGGTCTCGTCGACGCCCGAGTGTCCGTCACCGAAAACCGTGATGATCGAGCTGGTGTGAACGAGACGTCGTACACCGGAGTCGCGGGCGGTCTGAAGCACGCTGCGCGTCCCTTCGATGTTCACGCTACGAACCTGCTCCGCGAATGGTCTAGGTGTGTAGGTGAGCGTTTCGATCATGGCAGCGGTGTGAAAGACGGTGTCGACGCCTTTCATGGCCTCGCTCAACGCGTCTCTGTTGCGGATGTCTCCACGAAACCAACGCAGCTTCGGATCCTCGAACGTTGCTGGGGCCCGGTCGAACCCATGCACTTCACAGCCCCGCTCGAGGAGCGCCCGAACCAAATTGCTTCCGACGAAGCCGGCGCTGCCGGTTACCAGACAGCGGAGCCCATCGACAGGCCTGATTTCTTCCATCGCGCCCGCACCTTGGCAAATCAGCCCGGCCGGGGCAACCGCCCCTTCACTTGGCCTCAGGAAGGAACGCGGCCGCGTGGAGCATTCGGAGTCCCGCGTCTTTCCAACCGTACGTGACGGCCGAACATACCTCGAAGCGCGCCTTGCTGATCCACCACTTGCCATCGACGCGCGTATATTCGTCGTCGTAGTAGCCGCCCACCACGCTCACGGTTCGCAGGTCGGTATTCATCAAATGATAGACCAGGCCCCAGCGTCCGCTTGCACGATCCGGGCCCTGAACCTCTATGTTTGGCGGCCCGCCGTGGTGCATCTCGACGATCTGGGTCTGGCAAGCGACGTCCTTGAACACCTGGTAGAGCCCGTCCCGATGGTTCACGAGACCAACGGGGCCGTCGTAGTGAATCTCCACCGGCCCATCGAGGAAGCAATCGCGAACGCCTTCGACGTCTTTCGTATCGCAGCAATGCCAGTAGCGCGCCTTGAGCGCCTTGATGGCTTCGATGGCTTCGAGCCGGGCGATTCGGATTTCTAGGTCGTCGCTGTTCATCGTGAAGGCGGTGGGAGCGTGTCGCGGTCCTTTGGAACACCGAGAACCGCTCTCAGAACGCGTTGTTCGACCTGCCGTTCCAGGCGACTCGGTGTTGGAATTCTCAGCATGATGTTGACGGTATTTTTGTCGACGACTTGATAGGTGACCCGCGGATCGACGATGGGCGGGACCAGGCCATGACGGCGATAGCGAGCCGCGATCGGCCGACGAACGTCGTCGATGAACTCTGCGCATGCATCCCTGGCGGCAGAGAGCGCCTTGCGCTCGATCGCGGCGAGGTCGGCGTTGCGATCTACAGGAATGCTCATCAAGTGCAGCATGTACTCACCCGCAAGACTCTCGTTGAGCACAGGCTCGGTCATGAGGAGGCTATTGGGTATGCTGATCGTACGCCCGGTCCGCTGGTGCCCTTGCCCTACCTCGAGCACCAGCGTGCTGAGCAGCCCGGCGTCGATGACGTCTCCGCGAACCGACCCGACGGCGATTCGGTCACCAACCTCGAAGGCGTTGGAGCTCACGCGATACACGGCGCCCTGAACGCAGGCGATCGTTTCCTTGGTCGCCCAGACGATGGCCATCGCGAGGACGACGAAAGAAACCGCGAGGGTTTGAAGCTCTTGTGCCCAAATCGTGAGCAGGCCGAATGCCAGAATCGCGTAGGAAAGGCCGCGAATCTGGGAGGACCAGCGCAGTCGCAGCTTGTCCTTGCTCGGGAGGGCCCGACGCACGAAACGGAGGGCCACGTAGCGGATCGACAGGACCGAGACCAGCAGGACCAGCGTCGCGACCAGATGACTCATGATCTGGCGATCCTGGAAAACCTCGGTGAGCGTTGTTGAATCGATGATCGGGTTCATGCTCCGCTCACCTGGCCTTGACCGACACACCGTCGCGGACGCTGTCACTCGGGTAGGCGATCACCGACTCGCCTTCATCGAGACCCGAAAGGACCTCGGTCTCGAGACCGTTGGTTTCACCGAGCTCGACGGTTCGGATGATCGCAGCGCCCTCATCGACGACGAATGTCGCCCAGGCTTCGTCGGAACGGAATACGGCGCTCGCAGGAACCTTCAAGACATCCTTGCCCTCCCAGACCGTGATTCGTGCTTCGACCCTATATCCGTCGCCCAGACTGGACCAGCGCTCATGGTCTTCATCCATGTCGATGATGACGTTCACGCGCTGTTCTTCC
Source organism: Polyangiales bacterium (assembly GCA_035686645.1). GTDB lineage: Bacteria > Myxococcota_A > Polyangia > Polyangiales > Houyiibacteriaceae > SG8-38. The sequence continues at coordinate 13,981 of DASRZF010000337.1, read as the reverse complement.
ACGCCGAGCGCTGAAAGCTTCGTAAACGCCGAGGGTTCGACGACACGCACATGGCTGCGCAACGGGACCTTGCCCCCCCAACGTTCGATCGTGGTCGACGCGCCAATGGGAATCCGTGTTGCATCCTGGCTCAGGACGTCGACGACGACTTCGAGCGCCGCCGGATCTCCGACCTCGAGTATCGGTGTGCCCCCTTGAACGACACCTTCGCTTTCCTGATAGATCTTGAGAACCTGACCGGCGACCGGCGAGATGATGTCGAGCTCCTCGCCCTCTCCCTTACCGCTGAGCCGCATGAGCGCCGACTGGGCGAGCGTCAGCTCGTGTTCAGCTACACGCGCACCAAACTCCGCGGAATGCAGCTCTTCTTCGCTGCTGCGATAGGTGGACACCGCACGATCTGCGTCACTGCGTGCCAGGCCGCCTTGTTGCACGACAGCAAGGGCGCGCTCGGACTCCTGCTTGGCGAAATCACGCTGAAACCTCGCGCGATTGACGGCTGCCTGGGCCTGACGCCGCGCGGCCATTGCTCCATCCACGCGAGCCTTTGCCTCGGCCCTCGAACGAGAATCGAGCAGCGGGGGCGGCAACGGTACCAGTCGCAGGAGGACCTGTCCCTCTTCGATCGAGTCTCCGGGGTCGAGCGTGACCCGCGTGAGGTTGCCAGTGAGTGGAGCGGACACCGTATAACGGTCCTTGACCCGGGTTCTGCCGTCCTCGTTCACCGTCACCACCAAGCGACCGCGAGAGACCTTCGCGACTTCGACCTCGACGGGGTTGGGAATCCAGGCAACGACGATCAGCCCCACTACGGCGATCAGGGCCAGAGCGATCAGAGCCCTTCGAATCCAAACTCGCAAACCGGACGCCTTATCCATGGGCCATCCCTCTTTACTCCCTCGTCTTGAGCACGCCAATTAGATCCAAAGTGTCGAGCCTCCGCCGGACGAGCAGCGCGCTCAACACGGCCGCGGCCAAGATTACCACGACGGAGAAGGCATAGGTTTGGGACGATATCAGCATCGGCATCCGGAATTGCTCCGGGTCCGCCTGAAGCTCCAGCAAGGCCTTTGCGCCCCAGGTTCCGAGCACGAGCCCGAACGGTATCCCCAAGAACACCTGGACCGCCTGCTCGCCGAGCAAGATCGCCGAGATCTCGGCACGAGTGAATCCAAGCACTCGCAGGGTGGCGAGGTCCCGGCTGCGTACGGAGAGGCTCACGCGAGCATTGTTGTACACGACCGCGACGGCAATCGCGGTCGCAAAGAGAGTGAGAATGAGCGTAATCACCCGCATGGTGCGACTCGTCTGCTCTTCGAATTTCTCGAGCAACGTTCGCTTTCGATGGATGCTCAGTACCGTCGGAATGTCGGCAAGGCGTGTCTGGAGCTCGGATTCACGTGCAGGGTCGACGCGGAGCAGCGCCGTATTGATCGTCGGATTCTCTCTCAAGAGCTCGTGAAGTCGGCTCTTCTGCATGTAGCCTTGGATGCCAAACGCCTCGTCGATCGTGCCTGTGATGCGAACCCGCCTCGTTCCGTGATCGCCTTCTTTGAGCTCGACTTCGATGAAGTCACCGGGTTTCGCGCCGAGAATGTCTGCCAAGACGTCGGTGATCAGGACACCGGTGTGTGGAATGCGCGCAGGCCTAAACTGCCGGTTGAATAGCCGCCTCAAGTGGCTGTCTGGCGGGAGCCCAATCAGTACGCTGTCTCGCCAACGCGGTCCCGAGCGAAACCGCACGGGAGTAGTTCGAAACCCATCGACCTGATCGACGCCAGGAAGATGCCCGAGATATCCGAGCGCACGCTGATCGACCTCTTCGGTAAAATTCACGCTGATGTCTTCGCGTTGCTGTCGACCGAATTGAAGGTCGAGAATCGGCCCATGCGCGTCTTTGCCAAACCTACCCAAAATGATGATCGCCAGCGCGAATGCGATTCCGGTGGACGAGAGAACCGTGCGCAAGGGCTGCCGCCAGATCTCCCGAAAGACCATCATGGTGGTCTGGTGAATCGAGCGGAGCCCCGGAAATCGCTCGATCGGCGAGGCCCGGTAGCGGGCGGGAGAAGGGGGACGCATCGCTTCGGCTGGTGGAAGGGTCACGGCGTTTCGTACCGCGAGGCCTATCCCCAGCAGCGCGGCCACGAGGCTCGCGATGATCGCGTTGATCGCCACTGGGAGATCGATGCGCCCGCGCGCCATCGGCAGGCGGAAGAACTGGGCGTAGAGGTCGAGCATCGCGTCAGCCAGCCAGGCCCCCAGCCCAACCCCGAGCAATGAGCCGATCAGGACGATGACGAAGACCATCTTCAAGTAGTGCAGCGCAATGGCCAGGTTGGTGTAGCCAACGGCTTTGATCACCGCGATCTGGCCGCGTTGAAGCGTCACCAGCCTGGAGAACACGACGTTCAGGAGAAATGCGGCGACCGCCAGGAAGACGCCGGGGAGGAAAATCACCATGGCCTCGATCTGGGCGAGCTCTCCACTGAGGATCGAGTTGGAGACCTGAAGATCTCGACCGTAGGCGCCCAGCCCACCGTACGGCCTCAGCATGCGATCGACCGCGACCAGCACCGCGCGTTCGTTCGCGCCAGGTTCCAGGCGGAGAACGAGATCGTTGAAAGCGCCCTCCATTTGATAGGCAGCCGCGACGGCGCTTTTCGACATCCACATCGGGGCGAACCGCTCGTCGTCGGAGGTGATGCCCCCGGGCTCCACCGCGAAGACGTACTCCGGGGACAGCGCGAGACCGACGACGATCAGCTCGTGGAGCTTCCCATTGAGAATGGCAGCAACGGTCGATCCCGGCAGAAGGCCATGCTCGAGGGCAAACGGCTCGTAGACGAGGACCTCGTTTGCCCGTCCGGGCTCGGGAAAACGACCGGCTTTGACGTACACGTCGTTCATCTGCGGCCGGCCGTGCATGGGCAGCGAGATGATTTGACCATGGGCGGGCGTGATCATGTCCTCCAAGGGAAGCAGAACGTCCTGCACGACTCGCGGGTAGACGGACGCGACGCCCTTGAGGTCCTGAATTCGATCCGCAACGGAGTCGGGCGCCCGCTTTAGACGCGCGAAGATGTCAGCGAAGCGGTATTCCTCGTAGTATGCGGCTCGCGAGTCGCCGAGCGCGCGCCACGCGCTTTTCAAGGTGATGTAGTTGGCCACGCCGACCGCAACGACCAGAGCGATCGTGAAAGCCTGGCTCTTGAGGCGCGTGAGGTCGCGGAGGAGCTTTCGGTCGAGGACCTTCACCATGTGAGTTCGGCTGGGGACACCTTTGCTTGGTTGGTATGATCGCTGGCGACAATCCCATCGGAGAGCGAAACGACACGATCCGCCATCGACGCGATGGGTGCATGGTGGGTAATCACGGCCGTCGTCGTTCCGAGCGAGCGGTTGACCTCGTCGAGGACCTCGAGCACCCGAATGCCCGTCTTGAAGTCCAGTGCACCCGTGGGCTCGTCGCAAAGGAGAATCTCGGGCTGCTTGGCCACTGCGCGCGCGATGGCAACGCGCTGCTGTTCGCCACCGGAGAGCTGCGCCGGAAAGTGATCCATCCGTTCGGTCAGGCCGACGAGCTCCAGCGCTTCGCGGGGATCCAAGGGGGTCTTGGCGATCTCGGTGACGAGTGCGACGTTCTCCTTGGCCGTGAGGCTCGGCACGAGATTGTAGAATTGGAACACGAAGCCTACGTGATCGCGACGGAACCGGGTGAGCTCTCGCTCGCCATGGCCTGCGATGTCAGCGTCTCGGTAGAGCACTCGCCCGCTGCTCGGCACGTCGAGGGCGCCGAGTATGTTGAGCAGAGTCGATTTTCCACTTCCTGAGGGGCCGAGCAAAACCATGAGCTCGCCCTCGTAGAGGGTCACGTCCACACCCCTCAGCGCGTGCACCTGCACGTCGCCCATCTGGTACACCTTGCTCACATCCTCGGCGACGAGAATGGCGGCACGTTCGCTGCTCGGGGTGGGCTCTGGCATGGCGTCGTCCCAGTTGCGTGCACGTTCGTACGCTTTGTGTCGAAGCGGGTCAACTCATCCTTGAATGGATCTGGACTTGGAGGCTATCACCATCGCAGGGACGCATTCATCACCGACGGAGATTCGCATGCTCGCCGATTCAAGCTTCGAGAACGTCACGCGCGGCGGGCAGACTTGGCGATACTCCGACTCGGGTCGAGGGCATCCGGTGGTGCTCATTCACGGGTTTCCCGACACCCCACATTCGTATGAGGGGATTGCGCGTGCTCTCAACGCAGCGGGCTACCGAACGATCTTGCCCTACTTGCGCGGCTACCACCCGGACACTCTCGTGCCTGAACGACCGTACGATGCGCTGCACCTCGCCGAGGACGCGATCGGGCTCCTCGACGCGCTGGGCTTGGAATCCGCGGTCCTCATAGGCCACGATTGGGGTGCGACGCTGGTGTATGGTGCCGCGGCTCTGGCTCCTGAACGTGTAGACGCGATTGTTCCCATCGCCATTCCACACCCGCTCACGTTGAAGCCGAAGCACGCGCTCCAAGCGATCGGCCTGCTCGTGATGGCGAGGCACTTCCTGTATTTCCAGTTGCCTTGGGCTGAAGCCGGGACGCGGCGCGGCGATCTCGCCTACATCGAGGCGCTCTATCAGCGCTGGGCACCCAACTGGACCGGCCCTGAGCGAGATGCCGCGCTAGCCCGCGTGAAGGAAGCTTTCGCGAACCCGAAGGTGCTGAGCGCAGCGATCGACTACTACCGCGCAGTAGGCACGAAGATCGACCGCCGCGTGCTGGCGCCGATTGCATGCCGCGGTCTGATGGTCGCGGGAGGCAAGGACTTCGGCGGCCACCTCGGCCCGTACAAGAAATCGCTAGCCCTCTTCGGCGGCGGCGCCGAGCTCATGGTGATCCCGGAAGCCGGGCACTGGCCTCACCGAGAAAACGAGCCCCTATTTACAAGAAATCTGGTAAATTTTCTCGGGCGAGAAGCCGCGCCTTGACAAATGGTTGAGCGATGCAACTAATTGAGTGTGTCATGCAACTATCGGAGGCTCAGATGGATAAGAATCGCATACATGAGGTGGTGAGGTCGGGATATGCCGAGGTTGCGCGGCAAGGTGGCGGCTGCTGCGGCAACACAGCCGCGAAGGCCCACGGCCAGACCGCCGCCCTGATCGGCTACACCGAAGCGGACATCAGCGGAACGGCGGCGGAAGGCAACCTCGGGCTTGGCTGCGGCAACCCGACGGCCTTGGCCAGCCTGAAGCCGGGCGAAACCGTGGTGGACCTGGGCTCCGGAGCAGGCTTCGATGCCTTGCTCTCCGCCGAAAAGCTGGGCCCCGAAGGCCGATTCATCGGCGTGGACATGACGCCGGAAATGCTCGAACGGGCGCGGATCAATGCGGTGAACGCGGGGTTCGCGCGCACCGTCGAGTTTCGCGAAGGTCTGATCGAAAACCTGCCGGTCGCATCGGAGAGCGTGGACGTGGTGATCTCCAACTGTGTGATCAACCTCAGCCCCGACAAGGCGCCCGTCTTCCGCGAAGCGTATCGGGTGCTCAAGCCTGGCGGGCGCCTCGCCGTCAGTGACATCGTCCTCACCGAGCCCTTGCCCACCGACATCGCCAGATTCGCTGCAAGTTGGATCGCATGCGTGGGCGGCGCCCTGACCGAGGAGGAGTACTTTGGGCACATCCGTGCCGCGGGCTTCGAGAACATCGAGCACAACCGTAAACCGGCAGCCCCAATGCTGACGTCGAGCCTCCAGGATCCAATGTGGAAGGCGGCCGCGGAGCTCGTGGGAGAAGAGCGAATTCAGGAGCTCTCCAACACGGTCTTCAGCTACTCGATCACCGCCGTGAAACGATGAGCTCGGTCGTCGAAGACGTCATCGCCTTCTACCGCATGTTCGCCTCGTTCGAGCGCGAAGAGATCTGCTGCGGGACCGTGAGCCCGGCCCAATGCGTGCTCCTTCAAACCTTGACCGAGGGCGAATGGGATGTGAGCAGCCTGGCCTTTCAGGCCAGAGTCACCAAGAGCGCGATGACGCGCCTCATCGACGGCCTCGAAACCCGCGATTGGGTCGAGCGCGAGAAGGCGGAAGACGACGGTCGGCGCGTGCTGGTGAAGCTCACGTCCGACGGAAAGAAGGAAGCCAAGCGACTTCGCGGCCTGACGGAGCAGAGCATCAATACGATTCTCGAGACGATCCCGAGAGCGGAGCGGCCGCAAGTGATTCGCAGTATCCACCTGCTCCGAGATGCTGCCGAACGAACACGCACCCGGCTCGACTGCTGCTAGGAAGCAGGTGACGCCCCGCTCAGGTGCTGACTACCGTTAGATCGCCGGCAGCATGTCGTGCTCTCAGCACCTTCTTGTCGAACTTACCCACGCTGGTCTTCGGGATCTCCTCGATGAAGGCCCAGCTCTCGGGGAGCCACCACTTCGCGACCTTGTTTTCGAGGTAGGCGCGGAGCTCGTTTGGGCTGATGTTACTGCCGTCTTTACGAACGACACAAGCGAGGGGGCGCTCATCCCATTTCTCGTCAGGGATGCCTACGACGGCCGCTTCGGCAACGTCGGGGTGCGCGATGATTTCGTTCTCGAGCTCGACCGAGGAAATCCATTCGCCGCCGGACTTGATCACGTCCTTCGAGCGGTCGGTGATCTGCATGTAGCCGCGCGCATCCACGAATCCAACGTCGCCGGTCCGCAGCCAACCGTCGTGAAACTTCTCCGGCGCGTCGACGCCATAGTAGCTCCCGGTCACCCAGGGGCCGCGCGCTTCGATTTCGCCCACGGACTTGCCGTCCCAGGGGAGCGCTGCGCCCTGCTCATCGACGATGCGGAGCTCGATCCCGGCGACGGGTCGCCCGGTTCGGACCCGATACGTCCAGGCTTCTTCCCCTTCGACGCCAGGAGGCACCGATGCGATCGAGCCGAGCGGGCTCGTCTCCGTCATTCCCCAGAGCTGTAGGATCGTGACCCCATAGCGCTCTTCGAAGGCCTTCATCAAGGACTTGGGAACGGCAGAGCCGCCGCAGATCACCAGTCGAAACGAGGACAAGTCGATGTCCTCGCGCTCGCCGTAGTGGAGCACCCCAGTCCAGATGCTCGGGACCGCCCCCGCGAATGTCGGCCGATGCCGTTTGATCATCGCGACCAAGGGTTCGGGCTGCAGGAATCGTTCCGGTTGCAGGAAGTCTGTACCAACCCACCAGCCGGCGTACGGCAGCCCCCAGCAGTTCGCGTGAAACATCGGCACGATGGTGAGCACCATGTCCCCCTCGCTCAGCCCGGTGACGGCTCCGGAGGTGATGCCATACGAATGCAGCACCGTAGAGCGATGGCTGTAGACGACGCCCTTTGGATCGCCGGTCGTGCCGCTCGTGTATGCCATGGATGCGGGCGCCCGCTCGTCGAGCAGGGGCCAATCGATCCCAGGCGACTCCGAAGAGATGAGCGCATCGTATCGATGAAGGGTGGCGCGCGGAGCTTCGCGCAGCGGCGAGTCGTCGCCATCCCCCACCACGATGATGTGCTCCACCGTCGCCATCTGCTTCGCGACTTTTCCGAGCAATGGCACGAGGCTGTCGTCGACGATGATCACCTTGTCGCGGGCATGGTTGATCACGAACGTGAGTTGTTCGGGAAACAACCTGATGTTGAGCGTGTGCATGACGGCGCCCATCGAGGAAATTGCGAAGTATGCCTCCAAGTGCTCTTGGTTGTTCCAGCAGAACGTGCCGACGCGATCCTCGCGCTGCACGCCGAGCTTCGCGAGCGCCTTGGCAAGTTGCTCGGTCCGATCCGCAACCTCGGCGTAGCTGCTGATTCGATCGTTCTGAGCGCCTGCGGTGATCACCCGGCTATCGGCGTACAAGCGCCGCCCATGCTCGAACAGGTCCGATATCAGAAGCGGCCGATCCATCATCGTCGAAAAGCTCACTTAAACCTCCCGTAGCGACCGTGCGCTGCTTACTCGGCCTTGAAACCGGCGTCCTTGTGAGCTCCGTCGCAGAACGGCTTGTTCTTGGATTGCCCGCATCGGCACAGTGCGGCTTTGCTGCCCTTCCATGCCGTACGGCCGCTGGCCGCGACGATGCTGAAGTTCCCATTGAGAAGGAGCGGCCCGTTCGGTGCGCGGCCGACCTTCAAGGGCCCACCGGGAGCCTCGAACCCCTGCCCACTCTCACCCACGGCTCCGTAGTCCCTGAAGCCCGCTGCTTCGTGGCTGTTGTCGCAAAACGGCTTGCTCTTGGACTGCCCGCAACGGCAGAGCGCCGCCCGAAAACGCACCCCGGTCATGTCGTCCGCCGCTCCGTCCACCTCGAGCTCACCACGAAGATAGAGCGGCCCGTTGTACATCACCGAAACCACGTTCTCGGTCTCAGCGACCTCCTCCGGGCCCCCGTCTTTGCGCGTGTAGGTCAGTGCTCCGCTCGGGCAGCGAGCCACCACGTCGGCGACCTCCTCGACGCTCACGCGGTCCGGCTGGCACCAGGGCTGCCGGCCGCCGACGAACAGGTTGTTGTTGGCGCGACCACACTCGCCGACGTGAATGCAGAGACGCCCGTCCCATTGCACATCTGCCTCTTCGCCATCGTAAGTTGCTAGCTTTTTGTCACTCATGGGGTTTCTCCTCACGTTTCAGCTTCGATGGGCACCACCCCGAGTCCGATTTTCTACTACAGCCACGAGCAAACGACCACAGCGAACTGACGCTGAATCGCCCGGCGCGTGGCGGCGTGGTAAGCAGGAAGCCGAGATGGGACACCAGCACCACCACCACCATGAGGCAAGCGTCGCGGATGCCGCCGGGAACCGCCGGCGGCTCGCCATGGCCCTGGTACTGACCGCGGCATACATGGTCGCCGAGATCGTCGGCGGGCTCGCCGCCAATTCTCTCGCGTTGCTGGCCGATGCGGGACACATGTTCTCCGATGCCGCGGCGCTCGGACTCTCTCTGGTGGCAGTGATTCTCGCGCAGCGTCCTGCGACCTCGCAGCGAACCTACGGATTCCACCGCGCGGAAATTCTGGCGGCACTCCTCAATGGCGCCGCACTGCTCACCCTCTCCGTTCTCATCGCGCGCGAGGCCTGGGAGCGACTCTCCGCGCCACCGGAGGTGGAGGGCGGGTTGATGCTCTTGATCGCCGTTGGCGGCTTGGCCATCAACTTGGCGAACCTGCGAATCCTCAGCGGAGGTCGCCAAAGCAGTCTCAACGTGCGCGGTGCATGGCTGCACGTCATGGCTGACACTCTCGGCAGCGTGGGCGCGATTTCAGCGGGTGCTGCCATCTATTTTCTGGGCTGGCGCTGGGCCGACCCGGTCGCGTCCTTCATCATCGCGTCGCTGGTCTTGTACTCCGCCTGGGGGCTCATACGGGAAACGCTCGACGTACTGATGGAAGGTGTCCCGAAAGGCATTTCAATCGAAGAGGTCACGGCGGCGCTCACCGAGCTTGGGGGCGTGATGGGTACGCACGACCTGCACGTTTGGTCGCTGACCAGTGGGCGTAACATCGCAACGGCCCATCTGATCATCACCGAGGACGCCGATCACCAAGGCATCATCGACGCGGCGAACCGGATGCTAGCGAGCCGCTTTTCGATCCATCACGCGACGATTCAAGTCGAGCACGATCAGCTCGCAAGCCAATGTCACCCCTGCGGCTGACGGGGCCCGCCTCGTTGCCCGCTCTGCTCAGTCGACGGCGGATGCGCCGCTGGCACAGCGCGCGCAGATGCAGACCTTGCCTTGTAATTCGTCCGGAATCGCTGCGAGCGCCCTAGGGCTCATCGTCGCGCTCATACACCAGCAGGACTCCGGGTCCCGTCCTGCGACGATGGCGCACTCGTTGGGCTCGCCACAGAGAGGGCACCTGCCGGTCTCGTTCGATTTGCTGGGTTCAGTCATTCGATCTCGATAATGGCGTCGATTCTGTCGAACCGGTCCTTGTAGAGCTTCTCGATGTAGCCGCGCATCTCGTTCAACCTCACGACCTGTTTCTGAGGCGACGCCTCCTTCTCGTTTGCGTCACAGAGCTTGCTGAGCTCATGAACCGCTTCGAGGGAGCTGCTTGCCCGCGTCGCCGACACGGCGACCAAGGCCGTCATCGCGAGGGCAGGCAGCGCCACCATCAGCAAGCGTGACCAGACACCAGGTGGCGTGCGCGCAACCATCCAGGGCGTCATCAGCACGAGAACCATCGCAGCGAGGCTAGCCAAAATCCACGGCCCATGGCGGTGCCAGACGTGCCACCAAGCCCCTGCCTCGTCTTCTTGGCGGGCTTCGATACAGGGAACCGAGTCCTTCAATTGGCGAAGCTCGTCTTCGACGGCGCCGGATAGCTTTTCGGCGAGCTCCTCGTTGAGACTGACCTCGGACAAGTCGATCGCGCGCGCTGAGGAACGTTTCTCCGGCGGCACCATCGAGAATCGGTTCACATAGACGGTGCGGCCGGAGCTCCCCGTGTAGGAATAGAAAATCGGTGGGGATTGAGCTTGGGCAATGGCCGGAAGCATGAGGACGAAAGCGACGATGAGAGCTCGCATCAGATCTTCTTGGTAACCGAGGACAAGATCAGCATGCCGATGACGGCACTGGCGAACGAGCCTAGGATGATGCCGATCTTCGCGGACACCAAGAGTGCCCCGGAGAGGCCCAGGGAGGCAATGAACAGCGCCATGGTGAATCCGATGCCCCCGAGAAAGGAAGCGCCTCCGAGAATAGGCCAGGTGACGCCCTCGGGCCGCGTAGCCCATCCGAGTTTCACCGTCAGCCAGGATGCGCCAAAGATGCCGGTCGGCTTGCCAAAGAACAGCCCGGCTGCGACTGCCACGGCAACCGGCTCTCCGATTCCGCTCAGCTCGATGGGGACACCGGCATTGGCCAGCGCGAAGAGCGGCATGATGCCAAACGCGACCCAGGGATGGAGGGCGCTTTCGATGCGGTACAGGGGCGACACGGCCTCGCGGGATGCAAACGAGAGGTCGGCGACCAGATCCCTCGCCTCCGCAACGTGGGTCTCTTCCTTGCGAAGCATGTCGTCGGTGTGGCGCAAGAAGCCGAGGAACTGTGGCCCTCCTAGCCATGGGTGCGCGGGCGTGAGCAAGCCGACGATCACACCAGCGATCGTCGAGTGCACGCCCGATTCGAGGGTGCAGAGCCAGACCCAAGCACCTGCGATGAAATAGATCCAAACCGAGCGTACGCCGAGGCGGTTCAGGACGAGGATCGCGATGATCCCGACCCCTGCGCCGACCAACCAGCTCGCGCTGATCGACGAGGTATAGAAGATTGCAATCACGCCGACTGCCATGAGGTCATCCACGATTGCGAGCGAAAGCATCAGAATGCCGAGTCCATAGGGGATGCGTTTGCCGAGCAGGGACAAGCACCCGACCACGAATGCGATGTCGGTTGCCATCGGAACGGCCCACCCGCCTTGGCCCGGTTGCCCGCGCTGAAACGCGAGATAGATCATGACCGGCACGAGCACTCCACCTAGCGCCGCTGCGACCGGCAGCACGACCTTCTTCGGATCGCTGAGCTCTCCGATTACGAGCTCGCGTTTGATCTCGAGACCGATCACGAAGAAGAATACCGCCATGAGCCCGTCGTTGACCCAGTGAGCGAGCGAATGAACGAGCTCGAACTGGCCCACGGCGAGGCGCAGGTCCTGATGCCAGAAGCCGTCATAAGCCTCCGCAAACGACGAATTGGCAGCAACCAACGCGATGACCGTGCAGAGTAAGAGAACGACGCCGCTCGCCGATTCGACGTGCATGAAGGCCTGGAACGGTCGCTGAAGGCGCTGAATCGGACGATTCGGCAGGTGGGTGTTGCGAGAATACGCGAGGTCGTCCTTGCCCATCGGCGACCGGCTTATCGCGGAACGTGCTAGAAGGCCAGGACCTATGTGGATCAGCGAAGCCACCGTCGGGTGACTGTTTCTCGGGGTCAGTCTGGTCGGCGCGGTGTTCACGGTGAATGCGTTCTTACCCGTGCGCCGAATTCCAGTGCTCTTCGTGCCTAGTTTTTTCGGCTCGTGGCTAACCGCAGAGCTGGCGATGCACCACATCGTTTGGCAGGCCATCGCGACGGTGCTTTTCGTCGAGCTTGGGGCGCTCTCGAACTGGCAAGGCCTACTCGGGATGGGCGTCACGCTGGCTTCCTGGCTCGGCCTTCTCGTCTTGTTCCATGATGGTCGGAAGACACGCAACACGTTCGATGAAGCGCTGGCGGATCTCGCCGAACCGAACGATGCAGCGCGGCTGCCGCTGACGCAGCTGCTGATGCCTTTCCGATTTCGGCGCCGCGGGGTGACGGTCGTTCGCGACATCGTCTACCGCGAGGTCGCTGGCAAAACACTGAAATTGGACGTCGCCATGGCGGAGGGTTCGGCGGCCAAACGGCCGGCGATCATGCAGATCCACGGAGGCGGGTGGGTCATCGGCGACAAACGGGAACAGGGGTGGCCGCTGATTGGGCACCTCGCAGCGAACGGTTGGGTCTGCTTCAACGTCAACTATCGGCTGAGCCCTTCTGCAACCTGGCCCGATCACCTCGTTGATTTGAAATACGCACTGAAGTGGATTCGCGAGCACTCGGACGAATACGGCGTCGACCCGCGCTTCATCGCCGTGACCGGAGGCTCCGCGGGCGGACACCTCACGGCCATGATGGCCTTGACCGCGAACGACCCGGAGTATCAACCGGGCTTCGAAGAAGCAGACACGAGCTTACAAGCGGCCATGCCAGTGTACGGAGTCTATGATTTCACCAACCGGCTCGGCACCATGCAGCCGCAATTTCGGACCCGCATGCTAGAGCCGATGATCATGAAGGCTTTCTTCGACAAGGAGCCTGACGAATTTCATCGCGCTTCCCCCATCGATCGGGTTCACCCGGACGCACCTCCCTTCCTCATCGTTCATGGAGACCGGGATACCCTGGCACCAGTGGAGGATGCTCGGCTGTTCGTCGACCGGCTTCGAGCGATTTCACACGCGCCAGTGATGTACACGGAGCTCAAGGGAGCACAGCACGCGTTCGACATTTTTGCGTCGCCGAGAACAGCTCGAATGCTCGATGGAGCTCTGCGTTTCCTGACGGCGATGCGCCAACGCGCAAAAAATGCGACCTCGGCTCCAGCGGCCGATCGCCGCGTCGGGTCAGTCGTAGACTAGCGTGATCGGAATCGTTACCGGTCCGCCTTCGTACTCGAACTTGGCGTCCTTCCAGAGCGGCGGGCCAAACCTCTTGGCGGAAGCATTCTGCGAGACACCCCAGGGCTCCTTTGGGCTCCCGATGGCGTTGGTGTCTAGCTTTCCGTTGCCGTTCCTATCGAGAAACACCGATGCCGCGTACTCGCCGAGCCCCGTACGCTTGAATACGCATGTGACCGTTTCTCCGTCGACGTCGACCCAAGTGCGCCGCAGCGCACGCCGATGCTTTCGCGGAAAGCCCTTGTTTTCCCAGAAGAGAGCACAGGCGATCTTGCCTTCGGTCTCGCGAATGCCGCTGATCTCCAACGTGAGGACGTTCTTGGCCGCAGGGTCAGGGTCGATCTGGGCGTCCGAAGATGGAGACCATAGGAGGGAGCCCATGAGCGTCATCGCGACCAAGCCCGTGCCCGCCCATTTAGTCAAAACCATCCAATGCTCCCCGCGTTCCCTGCCCTGCTCGCCGACCACCGTCATGCTAGAACTGACGCGCGGCCGTGCCAAATCTTTAGACGAGACGCCCATTTTTGCCAAATGCTTGCGCTCGCGAGTGCTGATTCGTCGCATGGATCGGTCCGGTGAACGCAGGTAGTCTGCCGCACGTCGGCCTAACGTTGGAGCTGCTTCCCATGCCAAGAATCCAGGCATTTCTGTGCTCGGCTCGCATATGCGTGATCCTTTCTCTCGGCCTGTCGAGTTGTGCGGCGGACACCACAGCGCCGGTTGGGGAATGGCCGACGGCAAGCCCGGAGCAGCAGGGTTTCG
>DASRZF010000336.1:0-19961 GCA_035686645.1 Polyangiales bacterium | reverse complement strand
GCGATGGAGCGATTCGCGAGGGCGATCTATTGTGTTTCCTCGCACTCGGTGCGGGTCTCAACTGGGGCGCCGCTCTCTTGCGTCTCTGATCGATCACCCGCGCAACACGTCGGGGCGTTCGCCGATCTTCGGGCGAATCACTCCGCGCTCGGTGTAAATTGCGTCGATGAGCCGGGCCGGCGTGACGTCGAACGCAGGATGCCTGCAGGGGATTCCGTCGGCGACGATGGTGACACCCGCCACGTGCGCCACTTCTTCGCGCGAGCGTTCCTCGATGGGAATGTCAGCGCCGCTTCGCGTTCGGATGTCGACGGTACTCCAGGGCGCCGCAACCGTGAACGGCACACCGTGCTGATTCGCAAGCACGGCCAGTGAGTAGGTTCCGATTTTGTTCGCGATGTCGGAATTGGCCGCGATGCGGTCACTGCCGACGACGACGAACTGAATGTCACCCATCTGAAAGAAATGGCCCGCCATGTTGTCGGTGATCACCTCGACCGGGATGCCATCTCGATGAAGCTCCCAAGCGGTGAGGCGCGCGCCCTGAAGATAGGGTCGCGTCTCACTGGCGAGTACCCGCACGTTCTTACCTGCCGCATGGGCCGCCCGGATCACGCCGAGCGCAGTTCCAAAGCCTCCGGTCGCCAAGGCCCCGGCGTTGCAGTGTGTGAGGATCGTCGCGCCTTCAGGCACGTCTGCCGCTCCGAGCTCTCCAATCCGGCGACATGCGGCGACATCTTCACGATGAATGGACTCTGCAGCTTCGAGCATGCCCTGGTATCGAAGCTCGGGCGGGAGCTCACAGACCTCCCCCGCCTTGCGGGACATGCGCGCAATCGCCCAGCCGAGATTGACCGCGGTGGGCCGAGTCCCATTCAAAATGCGGCCGGCCACGCCGTTTGCCACCAAGAACATTTTCGCATCGCCGGCTTCGTTTCGAGCGACCAATGCGAGCGCATACGCTGCGGCGATCCCGATCGCCGGCGCTCCACGAACGACCATCTCGCGAATTGCATCAGCGACTTCGTCGGGCTTTCGATAGCGCCGGAACACCACCTCCCCTGGAAGAAGGCGCTGATCGAGCATCACGAGCTCTGCGGTGCTGGGGTCAAACTCGACTGCAAACCATTCGGCGCCGCTGAGCGGTGCGCGCGAAAGCCCAGCGCTCATTGCTCATCCAGAAGGCGCCCGAGAATCTCATTGACGGCTTTTGGATTGGCGGCGCCCTTGGTCGCCTTCATGACCTGACCCACGAAATAGCCGATGATGCTCGTCTTCCCCTCTTTGTACTGCGCCACTTGAGAAGGGCTGGCTTCGAGAATCCGACGCACAGCGTCCTCGATGGCTCCGGTGTCCGTTACCTGAGCCAAACCTTGCTGCTCGATGATCGCCTTAGGCGCGCTCCCGGTCTCCACCATCGAAGTAAACACCTTCTTCGCGATCTTGCCGTTGATCGTTCCGTCCTCGACTGAGGCCAGCAGCTCAGCAATTGCCTTGGGGGCCACCGGAAACAAGGCCTCGAGCCCGTCCGTGCTCGTGTGACGCAGAACTTCGGACTGAACGAAGTTGCCAACCTTCTTCCCTGCTTCACTCGGCTTCGCGCCGCTCATCTCGATGAACAGACGCGTGGCTTCTTCGAAGTACTTGGCCACCTCTGGATGGCCCGAGAGCACGCCGGCATCGTACTCCGTGATCCCCAGCTCTTTCTGCCAGCGCGAGCGCTTTGCGTCGGGAAGCTCAGGAAGCGCCGCACGAAGCTCGGCGATTCGCTTTTCGGTCACCACGATCGGTGGCAAGTCCGGATCTGGAAAGTAGCGATAGTCGTGCGCTTCTTCTTTGCCGCGCATGGAAATCGTCCGGCTCTGTGCCTCGCTCCAGGTGCGGGTTTCCTGAACCACCGTGCCGCCGCTTTGCAGGACGCCTTCCTGACGCGCAATCTCGTGCTCAATCGCTTTCTTCACGAAACGAAACGAGTTGATGTTCTTGAGCTCGGCGCGGGTTCCAAGCTCCTCCTGGCCGACGGGGCGAATCGACACATTGGCGTCGCAGCGAAAAGAGCCCTCCTCCAGGTTGCCATCGTTGACGCCGATGAACATCAGCAGGTCGCGAAGCTTTCGGAGATACGCCTCGGCCTCATCGGCGCTTCGCAGGTCTGGCTCACTCACGATTTCAACCAACGGAGTGCCACCGCGATTGAAATCCACCAGGGTGACCGCGCTCGAACCCGTGCCGTGAATGTTCTTGGCCGCGTCCTCCTCGACGTGGATGCGGGTAATCCCAATCCGCTTGGTACCGCCATCGATCTCGATGTCGAGATGACCCTTGCCGTTCAGCGGAAGCTCGAACTGCGAGATCTGGTAGCCCTTGGGAAGATCCGGATAGAAGTAGTTCTTTCGCGCGAACACGCTATGTGAGGCGACCTCACATTGGAGCGCCAGGCCGGCTTGCACCGCGAGCTCGATCGCCTTCGCGTTCGGCACGGGGAGAGCCCCCGGAAGGGCCAGGCACACTGGACATGTGTGCTCATTGGGCGGGGCCCCATAGTCGGTGGGACACCCACAAAAGAGCTTGGTTCGTGAACGCATCTGCGCGTGCACTTCGAGTCCAATCACGGGCTCATAGCTGGTCATGTCGGCGGGTTATAGCGCACCAGGGTCAGAAGGCTACGGCGTCCAAGCCAGAGATACATTGGCATTTCACTAGGGATTTACCCATCATGGAGAAGGGTACAAATGCCTTCGGAGTTTGGGCAGAGGGGAAAATCGCCCGAGACGTTTCGGGTTCTGGTGGTCGACGATAGTGCGTCGATTCGACGCCGTGTCGTGCAGAAGCTCGAGACGATGGATTTCCACATCACCGAGGCGAGCTCCGGGGAAGAAGCCCTCGCTCTGACCCTAGAACAAACCTTCGACCTCGTCGTGAGCGACATCGAAATGGGTGCGATCACAGGCGTCCAACTCTGCCGAGTCTTTCGGGGTGATCCGGGCATGGCCGACGTGGCCTTCGTTCTGCTCACGGCCGCCCAGGAGACCAAGACACGGTTCTGGGGTCGCAATGCCGGCGCGGACGTCTATCTCGCAAAGGAAGAGATGGACGAGAAGCTCTTGCCGGCGATCGAAAAGCTCATGAAAGGCCGCACGCCTCGAGACAGCGTTCGCCCCGAGCTGACCGGTACCCCGCTCGAACGAGTCAGCGCCGTGCTGGACGACCATCTCTTCGACGTGGTGGTGCAGTCCGAAGTCCGTCGTTTGATGGACTACGTCCATGACCGGATCGAGTTCGGCAACAAGGTGCTCGAGCTCGCAGCCGAGGTCATCGGTTGCCCGTATCTCGTCTTGGAGCTTCTCGGGCCTGGCGGCCCAACCTATGCGATTCGCGCCAGAGGACCCTGGCCGGGCGGCAAGTCGACGGCCGGTCTCGCGGCGCTCGGGGTCCCGGAGCAGAACCTCGGATCCGCCCATACGACGGTCCAGCCCGAACCGAAATTCGGCTGCGGTGAGAACGTAGTAGCCGGTCGTTCGAACACCTTCGACATCCGTGTGAGGGACGAGAAGCTCGGAGCTTTGCGGGTATTCGGCGGTACCAATGTGTGCGCTCCGGTAGACGTGCGAAGCACGGAGCTCATCGCCGATGCCCTGGGCGTGGTGGTGAAGTCGCTCTTTCTCGTCGAAGAAACGCAGTTACTCGCGCTCACGGACGGGCTCACGGGGCTCTACAACCGTCGGCACGCAAGCAAGCGACTCGAGGAGGAGATCGCGCGCGCCCGCCGAAACAGCACCGGCCTCTGTGTCGCGATGTGCGATGTCGATCACTTCAAGGCGATCAACGACGAATTCGGACACAGCGCCGGGGACCGTGTGCTGCAACAGATCGCAGGCTCGCTCACCGAGTACGTCAGGCGCAACGACATCGTTTCCCGTTGGGGTGGCGAGGAGTTTCTGGTGATCTTCTCCGAGATCAAGCTCACAGCCGCGCGAATCGTCGCCGAGCGGCTTCGAGGACGGCTCGCAAGCACCCCGAAGGTCGATGGTGGCCCTGATCAAATCAGCGTGAGCATCGGGCTGGCCATGCTGCACGCCGGAGTCACCGCCGAGGCGCTGATCGAGCAGGCAGACCAGGCGCTCTACCGAGCGAAGGCGAGAGGACGGAACCGCGTCGAGGTCGCCGGCGAAGAGCGTCGCAGCAGCGCATCGAGGATCGTCGCCGCGGAGGATGGCGACCGGACCGAGCGCGCCGAGACCAAGTAGCCTTCAGCCGAGTGCGCTGGGATGCGCGGCCGCCAGGCCAGAACCGTCTTCGATGGCCTGCGAGGCGCTGCAAAGAACCTCTTCCTCGAACGGCGGCGCCACGAGCTGAAGCCCAATGGGCAGCCCCGCTGACGAGAGGCCACAAGGCGTGCTGATCGCGGGCAGGCCGGCAAGACTCGGAGGAAGCGTGAAGATGTCGGCGAGATACATTTCGAGCGGGTCGCCCGTCTTCTCGCCCAAGGCGAACGCCGGGGTCGGCGTCGTGGGCGTGCAGACGACGTCACAACTTTCGAACGCGGTGTCGTAGTCGCGGCGGATCAGGGTGCGAACTCTTTGCGCCTTGAGATAGAAGGCGTCGTAGTACCCCGCCGAGAGCGCGTATGTCCCGAGCATGATCCGGCGCCTGACTTCGGGGCCAAAGCCCTCGGCGCGCGTATTGGTATACGTCTCGGTGAGGTCTTCACCGCGCACCCGAAGGCCGTAGCGAATGCCGTCGAAGCGCGCGAGATTGCTGGACGCCTCTGCCGTGGCGATGAGATAGTAGACCGAAACCGCGTGCTTGGCGTGCGGAAGCGCCACGTCCACCAGGGTCGCGCCCTGCTCTTGGAGCACGCGCAGTGCGGCCTCTACTCCAATACGAACGTCCGCATCCTGAAGTCCTTCGACGAGATCGCGAACCACGCCCACCCTGAGCCCCTTCACGCCGCGATCACAGGCGGCGATGTAAGCTCCGGTTTCACGGTCAGCGGAGGTCGCGTCACGCCGATCATGGCCAGCGATGACCTCCAAGAGCTGCGCGGCTTCCCGAACCGTACGCGCCATCGGTCCAATCTGGTCGAGTGACGAGGCGAATGCGACGAGGCCATAGCGCGACACTCTCCCGTACGTCGGTTTGATCGCAGTGATTCCGCAAAACGCGGCAGGCTGTCGGACCGAGCCGCCGGTGTCGCTTCCCAACGCGATCGGAGCTAGCCCTGCAGCGGTGGCGCAGGCTGAACCGCCCGACGAGCCGCCGGGCGCGCGATCGAGCGCCCAGGGATTGTGCACGTTCGCGAAAGCGGAGTTCTCGTTCGACGAGCCCATCGCAAACTCGTCGAGATTGGTCTTCCCGAGGATCACCGCGCCCGATGCACGTAAGGCTTCGATTGCATGCGCGTCGTAGGGCGGAATGTAGTTTCCCAAGATCTTCGAAGCGCAGGTGGTGCGCAGGCCGCGAGTGCAGAG
The DNA here is from genome assembly GCA_035686645.1 of Polyangiales bacterium. Classification (GTDB taxonomy): domain Bacteria; phylum Myxococcota_A; class Polyangia; order Polyangiales; family Houyiibacteriaceae; genus SG8-38. Next base: position 14,490 of record DASRZF010000336.1, on the reverse strand, counting down.
GTTGTCCTTCACGGCGATGGGCACACCCGCCAGCGGGCCGAGCGCTTCACCGGCTGCGCGTGCACGGTCGACCTGCGATGCAGCAGCGAGCGAGCCTTCATGGTCGATCGTCAGAAAGCACGAAAGCTTCGGGTTCAGTGTTTCGGCGCGGTCGAGATACGCCCGCGTCACGTCCACCGCGCTCGTGCTGCCGTCCACGATCTGCGTGCGAATCTCGAAGGCGCCTTGCCAGGGGAACTCGCTCATGGGTCGACCTCGAGGACCAGCGGCACCGCGTATCCACCGGCCTCGCTTTCGGGCGCTTGCCCAAGGGTCTCCGAGCGGTCGCTGCAGCGCTCCGGAACATCGGGCCTCAGCGGGGCGTCCATCGGGATCGAATGAAAGGTCGGCGGAACGTCCGAGACGTCGAGCTCGTCGAGCCCCTCCATGTAGCCGAGGATCGCATCCAGCTGCTCCTGCATCTGCTGCGCCTCCTCCTCGGACAGCCTCAGCCTGGCCAGCTTCGCGACGTGCAAAACCTGCTCGAGGGTGATTTTCGCGTCCGCCATGGGGCGCCGAAGGTAGCAGATCCGTTCTTTGGCGCGAGGTCTGCGTATTCACTAACCAAAACATGCCTTTCGATTGACGAAGCAGGCCACTGCAGCTTACATTTTGCTTGAAACGGACGTTTGCGGTGTCATTAGAAATAATTCGTTGGATTGCTAACCAACTGAGACTGGCTCTCCTCGAAGAAGACGAGAGCGGCGCCGTGACTGGCAACGTGCACGCGCTCGAGTCGCTTGGCGGCAAGACGCCGACGGACCTGAAGTCCGGTGCGGAGCAACTGCTCGGTCGTTTTGAGTCGACGGACCTCACCCGGCTGATCGAGAGCGCACGCGGAGGAACCGAGGCGTCTTTCGCGCCGCGACCCGGTGTGCAGGTCTTGGCGATCCCCGCTGGCGCTGACCGCGCCGCAGTCTTGATCACTTCGCAAGAGAGCCCGCTCGCCGCAAGCATGCAGGCCAAGGCTGCTGCCGCAGATCTCGCCGCCGGCGTGTCCCACGAGGTCGCAAACGCGCTCAGCGCCATCGTCGGCTGGGCGCAGGTCGCTCGGGAGCGCCCGGACAAGGCCCCGCCCGAGGAGGCTCTTGCCCTGATCGAAAAGAGCGCGCAGGTCGCCCGCGATGCCACGCAAGATCTTCTGCGGATGGTGCGACACAGCAATCACGAGCGAGCCTGCACCGATCTTTCGGTGGTCATCCGCGACGTCGTACGGCTGCTGCGGCCCGAAGCGCAGTCCAAGCGCGTCCAGGTTCGCGCCGAGGTCGAGGACTCCTGCTGGATCGATGGGAAGCGATCGCAACTTTTCTCAATCGTCTGGAACCTCGCACACAACGCGGTGCAGATGGTTCCTCCAGGCGGAGAGGTTTCGATTCACACCAGCGTCCACGGGAAGTTGATCGACCTCGAAGTGCGAGACAACGGACCTGGCATGTCGGAGTCCCAGAAGGTGCGCGCCTTCGAACCCTATTACACGACCCGCTCGGAAGGCACCGGCCTCGGCTTGGCGATCGTACGAGGCACGGTGGAATCGCTTGGCGGCCGGATCCGGCTCGACACCTCACCGGGCCGAGGTGCGCAATTTCGAATCCAGCTTCCGGAGGCTGACATGAAGCGGGAATCCCAGTTGGTGCCCAAGCCCACTCGGATCAGCCGCGTCATGCAACCGGAGCAAGCAGAGCGTTCACGCGTGCTCGTCGTCGAAGATGACGAAGGCGTGCGGGGTCTCATCTCGACAACGCTCGCGCTCAGCGGCGTTTCCTCGACATGCGTCGGGACGGCTGCCGAAGCACTTGCTTCTTCAGGGCCGTTTTCAGCCGCACTGATCGATCTCACGCTCCCCGATGAGCGCGGCGACATCCTGCTCGGGCAACTCCGTAAGAAGGGTTTGGTCACCCGCGCCGGGATCATGAGCGGGGCTCCCCCACCGGCGGATGCGGACCCCGACGGCCAGCCCGAGCGCTGGCTTCGCAAGCCTTTTGATCCCTCGGATCTCCTTCTCACGGTGCGACAGTTGATCGACTCCGACGCGGGAACCCGCAACGCGGCCGGCTCTTAGGCAAACCGTTCCGAGATGGCTCGGATGTGAAGCGGGCCCGTTCCGCAGCAGCCACCGATGACGGTTGCGCCTGCGTTCTTCCAGCGTTCCGCGAGGTCTGCATAGGCTTGCGCGGCGCGGGGACCGCTCGCGCCCCAGCCGAGGGCTTCTTCTTCTCGTCCGGCATTGGCGTACACCCCAATCGGCGCGGCAAGCGAGCTCAAGGCCTCGAGATACGGATCCATTCGTGTCGCGGCGATGCAGTTGAGCAGCACCCGTTCGATACCGCTCGATGCCAGGTCTCTGGCGACCTCGGCAAGCGCCTTCGGTGAGAGGAGTTGGCCGAACGGCCCGGCGGTCAAGGACACCCACACCGGCAAGCCGGTGGCCATTGCCTCTTCCGCAGCGACCAAAGCCTCGCTGGGGTGGGCAAAAGTCTCACAGAGAATCCGGTCGCAACCTGCGCTGGCGAGCGCCAAAGCTATCCTGCGATGTTCGGTCCGCGCCGCAGCTCCCGGACTGAGATCGGGCCGGTAGCAATCTTCTACGGGCGCCATGCTCCCGAGCACGCTCTGCCCGGGCAGCGCCGACTCCCGTGCGATGCGAACGGCTGCCGCGAGCGCCGATTCCCAGCCCGGCCCAAGAGCACGTGGCTGCGTCCGAAACGTGTTGGCGGTGTGAAGAGTTGCGCCTGCCTGGGCGTACTCGGCGTGCACCGCAGCGAGCAGATCGGGCGCATCCCAGACCGCCCGCGCGCTCCACTCGGGTGCCGTGAGCTCCAAGCCGCGTGAAATCAACTCGGTACCGATCGCCCCATCTAGGATCTGCACGCTCATCTCGAGACGCACTCTAGCAACTGACCAGACGAAAGGGAGCTGTTACGCTCCGCCGGTGGACGCGCGAACACAAACCTCGTTCATCGCTGCGCTGCTCTGCTTCGCGCTCGCCGCGAGCGTCCTTTTACGTACGCAACGTCAACGTGACCGATGGCTTTTTGGCATCCTCGCGACAAATACGGGGCTCTGGTACGTGAGCACCTTCATGCTCGGTGTGGTTGGCCGCGTTCCGTTCTGGGAGCGATTCAACTTGATTTGCGGCGTCCTCTTGCCGCTCTCCGCAGTTCGGTTCTTCGGCGTGATGGTCCCGTGGGAGACCGGCCGCACTCGTTTCCTCCGCCGCGCGTCGGTCGTAGCCGCCGTGGTGTTGCTCGGCGCCATGCTGACGCCGTTCTATGACCACGCGATCGTCGTTGGCGGGCTCCTCACCTACGTGACGGTCTTCCTCTCCCTGGCTCTCGGATACCTCTACAAACTGGGTTTCGAAACCGACTCCCGAGTCGAAGGCGCCCGTCTTCGCTACATCGCGCTCGTCGGTGGCTTTGGCGGGCTCTTCACTTTGGTGGAGTATCTCCCTTACGCAGGCCTCGACATTCCCCCGGTGGGTACCGTCCTGATCCTGGTCTTCCTCTACGCCCTCTCGCGATCGATCACCCACTACCGGCTGATCGATCTCTACGAGCTCGCCGGACGTCTAGGCGTGCTGACCGCCCTCGCGTTCGTGCTGGCGTTCATCTTGTGGCTGATGCGTCTGGTCTCCGGTGAGCAGCTCTTTCTTCACGTGGTCGTATCCGCGTTCGTGGTCCTCATTCTCTTCGACCCAGTGCGAACCAAGGTGCAGGTTTGGATTTCGCAGGTATTCTTCCACGAGCGTTTCGAGCTCGAACGCACCATTCTCGCCCTGCGCAGATCGCTCACCAACGTCCTCGACGTCTCCGAGCTCGGTCAGCTCTTGATCGACGGCCTCGATGCCTCGCCCCGATTCACCCAGGGCGCGCTGTACTTGCTCGGCCCGGATGCGCGCGCGTTCATCTTGAAGAACCACTTCGGTCCCAAACCCACGGATCGTGTCGAAATGGCGCCGGCGCGCCCGCTGCTCGATCGCATCTCGAAAAGTGGCGCGGCAGTTTTGGAGAACGCAGAGCGCGAGTTCGAGGAGCGGCGGCTCTTGGGCGACGACCGAGAAGCGGAGACCGCACACGACATCGCGGTCACCATGCGTGCGCTTCAATCTTCCCTATGCCTCGGACTCCGGGGCGACTCGGGGGATCTCTACGGCTTTCTGACTCTTCGCGACGACCGCTTGCGCGACGCGTTCTCGCGGGAGGAGGTCCAATTGCTTGCGGGCCTGGCCACTCAAGTCGCGGTCACCCTGGAGAACTCGCAGCTCTACCAGCAGATGAAGGAAAGGGATCGACTCGCGGCTCTCGGTGAGATGGCCGCGGGCCTTGCGCACGAGATCCGAAACCCACTTGGCTCGATCAAAGCGAGCGCTCAGTACCTGTCGGATACCTTCGAAACGCCGAGCGAAGCAAGCGAGTTCCTGGGGATCATCGTCGACGAGGTCGACCGATTGAATCGAGTCGTGAGCTCGTTCCTCGACTACGCGCGGCCTGGCCACACGGACCCAGTGCCGATCCATGTCAATTCCGCGGTTCAACTCACGCTGCAGTTCCTCCGTCCGGAGTGCGATGCCGCCGAAGTCGCCCTTCATGTCGCGATGGAACCGGACCTGCCCAAGGTTCGAATCGACATCGAGCATCTCCGGCAGGTGCTGATCAATCTCGTTCAGAACGCCGTGCAAGCGATGACGAGTGGTGGAGAGATCTTCGTCGAAACGGGCATCCAGGACCGCTTTCGGATCGGCGGCGGCGCCCGGCGCTGGGTCCAGATCAGCGTGCGCGACACCGGGCCAGGAATCGCGCCCGGACTGCTCGCCAACCTCTTCGTTCCCTTCGTGACCACCAAGCAGCAAGGCACCGGGCTCGGGCTCGCGATCTCACAACGCATCGTTTCCGAGGCCGGAGGCCGAATCGACGTTCGGAGTCGCGAAGGCTTCGGCACCACTTTCGTCATTCTGCTGCCAGCCGAAGGCGATCCTCAGCTCGACACGTTCGAGGCCGAACGCGCGCCCGCTCAGTCTTTGGACCCCGATGGAGCTGGGGTGCGCCTCGAACCCGTCGAGCCCTGATCGATCGAAATGGTCTGCATCCGGAAGCGATAAAGTCGGAGGTCCGCTCGCTCGAAGCTCTCGTCAGGGAGACCGTTGTCCCGGAACAGTCGGCGAAACGCTTCGGTCGGGGTTCCGGCGTCCTTGGTCGCGCGCGGCAGCAGATAGCGCCAACGCGCAGGCTGCTCGTAGGCCACGCCGTGCTGTGGTTTCACTAGCGTGTCGATCAACGAGAGCGCAGTCGGATCGAACGTGCCGTCGTCGATGAGCAACGCGACCTCGACGTCGAGCTGATCGAGACGCTCTCCGAGGGGTCCGCCCATCGTTTCGGTCCGCTCCTCCCATCGCTCGCGCGCGGCAAGCGACGCCGTCGTCAGCGCTTCCGCGATCGATTGCGCACGCGCCGAACGCCAAAGACGTGGACCTCGACCTCCCGTGAGCAAGACGAGGACTTCGACTGCCTGTGGCCGAGTGAGTGCTTCGGGAAACGCGTCGAGTGGAGGGGGCTTGCTTCCTTCGAGAACTCCGCGTGCGACCCGCGCGAGCGCGCGGTCCGACAGAACCACCGGCCAGCTCGTCTCGTCGAGGACGTAGAGGAGCCCTTGGGAGGTGAACCGCTTTCCTCGAAACCCGCGCACCACGCCGCCGGCAGCAAAGCGAGCCGCGAGCGGAAGCTCGGGCCCGGAGGGCGATTCCGGCTCGACGGCAACCCAAATGCCCTCGAGCCCGGCATCTCGCATCGTCTCCCGAAGTCGATCGGGGTCGGTGCCGAGAATCGCTTCCGACACTCGAGGATGCATCTCGATCCGGTCCCAGCCAGTGCCCTGGGGCGGGGAGATGAGTGCGACGACGTTCACCGATTGCAGCAGCGCAGCGGAGGGCTCGGGCCGGCTCTCGCGCCAGACCAGCACCGCCACGAGCGCGCCCAAGATGACCCAGAACCAACCCCGCTTTGCCATGTCGCTACGCTGTATCGTAAGAACGGGCATGCCCCAAGGCCTCAAGCTCCGAGCTCAGCCGATCGCGAAGCCTTTCCACGTGGTCTTGGTCGAGCCGGAGATCCCGCCCAACACCGGCGCGATCGCCCGGACCTGCGGAGCGACCCAATCACCGCTGCACTTGGTCGGGCCCTTAGGCTTCCGGATCGATGAGCATGCGGTGCGGCGCGCGGGTCTGGACTACTGGAACCTGGTCCAGATCCATCGACATGAATCCTTTGGAGCTTTTGAAGAAGCTCACTCAGATGTCCGAATTCATTTCTTTTCCGCAGGCGCATCGAGGTCCTATCTTCAAGCGGATTTCGAGCCGGGCGACGCTCTCGTCTTCGGCCGGGAGTCGGTGGGGCTCCCGAGCGAGTTGCTCGAGGACCGCCAGAACGTCTGGGCGATCCCCACGCTCGGCCCGGTCCGCAGCCTCAACCTGAGCAACGCCGTCGCCATTGTCTTGTACGAGGCATTGCGCCAGAACCGTGCCCTCGATGACACCTTTCTGGGCTAGCGCCATTTCTCTTGAATACCCCCGGCGGGGCTGCGTCCGAGTGACATGGCCAATCTACGCGCGAGCTCCCTTCTCCCAATCGTAGTGCTCCTCGCCGGCTGCCCCGTCTACGGGCCTGAACCCGTGCAGCGAGAGGTCCAGGTTTCCTGCCTGAGCGACTTCGATTGTCCTTCAGATGCGTTCTGCGATCCCGACGCAAACTCCTGTGTTGCATATGATTTCGGGATCTGTCTCACCGACGGCGATTGCCCGGTTGGCAGCTACTGTGATCGTGCTGACGGAGGCTGCTACATCCCGGGAGTCGCTCTGTGCACGGCTGACCCTGACTGCATGTCTGGATTCGAATGCGACTTCCGCGACAGTTGCCGGCCCGAGGTTGCGGGGGCATGCCTGGCCGATGGCGATTGCCCGAGCGGATCGCTTTGCATCGAGAACCTCTGCACGCCGATCGCCGAGACCTGCCAGTTCGACTTCCAGTGCGCTGCAGGGTTCAGCTGCGCCAACAATCGCTGCCGGATGCTCTGCGGGCCGGAGACGCGATGTCCATCCGGAACCGCCTGCGAGGAGAGTCTTTGCCAGCCCGTCGTCGGGGAATGCGTCGACAGCAGCGAATGCCCGGATCTAGCGACCAATTGCGTCGAAGGGATCTGCCTGCTCCGTTGCGAAGAGGGCTGCAACCCCGCCACCGAGCTCTGCGACTCGGAGGGTTTCTGCCGTCCTCGCACTCTTCCCGACCCCAAGGCGCCAGCTCCCTTCTGCCGCACCGACGCAGACTGCGACGGCACTGTGTGCGTGGAGGGGATGTGCCGGACCTCATGCGACAGCAGCGCACCGGATCCCGGTGCGATCTGCGCCTCCTACGACGGGCAGCTTCCCCTCTGCGGGGCAGACGACCTTTGCTACGCAGAGAGCGAAGTCGAGAGCGAGTGCCGGGTGCAGCCGGACTGCGCAGACGGGCAAGATTGCGTCGACGGCAAGTGCCGCTAAGCCATCTGGAAGCGCGCCTTCCGCACGTCCTTGAGGGCGCGGTCGATCGAATGCACGGGCTCGTACCCCAACTCGGCGCGGGCCCGTGTGTCGTCGACCATGCAGACGTAGCGGAGGTGGTCGAGCTCCTGCGACGGGAAGGAGCTGAGCCGCAGCTTCCAAAGCTGGTCGAGCGCCACTCTTGCCAGGGGCGAAGGAACGAGGCGAGGCCGCGCACCCGCCTTCCGTACCAAGTGCGACAGCGGCAGCTCGCCAGGGCCGCGGATGTTGAAGATGCCACGAACGCCAGGGCGCAGCGCGAGTTGGATCGCGCGGACGACGTCTCGTTCGTGCACGACCTGCATCATGGGATCGAAGCCCATGACCATCACGGGACGCTCGAGCCTCAGATAGTTGCTCGCTGCGTTGTGAACACGCCCGACGATGTGACAGGGTCGCAGCACCACCGTCTCGGTATTGGGGTTCTTCCAGAAGAAGCTCTGGGCGAGCATGTCGAGCTCCACGAGATCGCGCATGCCCCCAAAATGCTGGGCGCCGAGCAAAGGTGAATCCTCCGTGAGGAACTGAGGATTGTTCGGCTGCGGACCGTAGACGTTGGCCCCGGACAGCACGACGAGCTTGGGCACCTCGTACTGGGTCATGTAGTCGAGGAGCTTTTGGAAGGCGACGATGTTCCAGGAATGCCGTTCGATGTCGCTTCGCCTCGGATCGTGGAGGATTCCGAGGTGGACCACGGCTCGAATGTCGCGACCCCGGAAGATGTCTTTCATCTTCTTGCGCCGCATGTCGACCTGGTGATGGACGATGTCCTTGGGCCGGTCGTCAAAGGGCCGCCGATCGACGCCCACCACGCGATCGCTTCGATGGAGCTCCCGGGCGAGTAGCTTGCCTAGGCGGCCGCAGACTCCGGTGACCAGCACGGCGCCCTCCGTCGCGGGTTTCGGGTGAGTGCCGGTGATGGGCTGGGGCGGTGGCGAGGCCTCGATTGGGTCAGCGGCCTCGGTCTCGTGACCAAAAACACCCCTTGCTACCGGCGCCCTAGCCGAAGGACGCTCCTCGATCGGATTGCGCCCGCGGCGCGCGCTCGGCTTGTTTCGGTTTGTGGCTTGAGGATTGGGCATGGGCCGGATCTCGCTTAGATGAACACACCTTTACGTTCGCGCAAGCCGCGGTTCACCATGCTTTGAATCGTGCTTTTCACGAGCCAAACTTTCTCTTCGATCGCTCGGTCGTCGTCGTCGGGATCGCCACCAAAAAGGAAGGGCTCTCCGAAGTAGAGCCGGTACTTCGTCGGCAGCGGGGCAATCATCCCAAAGAAGACCTGAGGCATCACAGGGAACGCAGGCATCTTCAGCAGACGTGCGAGAGGCTTGAAGTCTGCGATCGAAGGATACTGCTCCTCGCCGCCTATGACGGCGACCGGAACGATGGGAGTGCCGGTCTCGAGAGCCAAGCGGATGAACCCGAGTCCAAAGTCGGTGAGCTGATACCGCTGGTCGAAGGTCTTGCTGATGCCACGGGCTCCCTCGGGGAAGACGATCAGGGTTTCTTCCTGTCGAAGGAGGCGCCTCGCGTTCTCCGGTGAGCCGATCACCTGGCCGAGTCGCGGATAGAGGGTGGAAATGAAGGGAAGCTCGGCGGTCCAAGTTTCGACCATGCTTCGAGGAAAGCGTGGCGGATCGGCGTCGAGCATCAGCGCGCTCGCGATCATGACCGCGTCCACGGGGAGCTGGCCCGAGTGATTCGCGACGATGAGCACCCTGCCCTGCGGCACGCGCTCGATACCAAAGACCTCCGTCCGGAAGTAGCGGCGATGCAAAAGCGCCGCCAGTGCGAGCGCATAGCGGCTCGTCTCCGGGTCGAATCCGAACGGATCGTGGCCGACCTCGTTGAGGTGGGTGCTGATTCCGGCGATCCGCGCATCGAGGTCTTGTCCAACGACCTCTTCGGCGAATCGCACGACACGATCGCCGACGGATCGCACCGCTTGCCGCAGAGGGGATTCCCCCCGCAACCGACTCCGGCGCCAGCCGGCGAATGGCACGATCGAGCCCCCTTGCGCCATGCAGCCATCGTGTAGACAGAAGCCGCACGCGTCAATCGGAATCCACGTTACAACCTGTCGACACTGTCACTTCACGGAAGCGCCTAGACAGGTCATGCTTCGCGCATGAGCCACGGCTTCGACATCCGTCGTATCGGTGGACCCGGCGGGTTGCGCGCGTTGGAAGACGTCACGCGCCGCGCAGGGGATGCCGCGTTGAAACATTTCCGACAGGGTGTGGTGCCGGAGAAGAAACCCGATCGCAGCCCCGTCACGATCGCCGATCGTGAGGCCGAGGAGATCATTCGCGACCACGTGCTCGCCGCACATCCGGACGCTGGGTTCCTCGGCGAGGAAACAGGAACGCACAAAGGCAGCACGGGGATCCGTTTCATCGTTGATCCGATCGACGGAACGCGCGCTTTCGTGCGCGGTTGGCCGACTTGGTCCGTGCTCATGGGAGTCGAGGCGGATGGCGTTCCGGTCGTTGGAATCGCCTACATGCCGGCCGACGGCGATTTCTTCGTGGCGGTGCAGGGCGGCGGTGCAACGCACAACGGGAACACCGTTCGCGTGTCGAAGGTTTCTCCTCTCGCAGACGCGACGGTCACCCATGGCGGCCTTCAACAGTTCACGATCGCGGGAGTTGGCGAGGCGCTCCTTCGCTTATCGGACGCTTGTGATATCGCGCGCGGCTGCCCTGACTTCGACGGATACCGGCAGATCCTTCTCGGCCGCTCGGATGCCATGGTCGATCCGGGTGTTCAGCCCTACGACATCTGCGCGCCGGCGGTACTGATCCGCGAGGCGGGAGGAAGATTCACCTCCTTCCGAGGTGAAGAGACAATCTACGGCGGCGGCGCGATCGCGAGCAACGGTCTCATTCACGACGAGTTGGTCGCAGCTCTCACCGCTACTCCTTACAAATAGCGGCACTATCTGGGCGATTGGCGTAACGGCTTGCTTTCGAGCGCGTCTTGCGGAAAGTTCCCCCGCCCGAACCTCAGGAGAGAAGTATGACGAAACCAGTACGGCGAGCAGGTGTGATCGGAGCGGGCGTTATGGGCAGCGGCATCATGGCGCACTTTGCCAACGCCGGGGTCGACGTGGTGATGCTCGACATCGTGCCCCCGGGGCTGAGCGATGAAGAGAAGAAGAACCCTGCGAAGCGCAATCAATTTGCGGCGGGGGGCCTGCAGGGCGCGCTCAAGGCGAAGCCGGCTGCGTTCTTTCACCCGAACTACGCCAAGCGCGTGACCGTCGGCAACCTGGAAGACGACATCGGCCTGCTCAAGGGGTGCGACCTCGTTATCGAGGCGATCATCGAGAACATCGACATCAAGCGCAGCCTCTTTGAGAAGCTCAAGAAGACTCTCGACGAGGGAACGGTCGTCGCGTCGAACACTTCCGGACTTCGGATCGCGGACATGCTGCACGGCCGCGGCGAGGCATTCCGCAAGAACTTCCTCGTGATGCACTTCTTCAACCCGGTCCGTTACATGAAGCTCCTGGAGCTCGTGGCGGGCGAGGAAACCGACCCAGCGACCGTGGAGCGCATGAAGGTCTTCGGTGAGAACCAGCTAGGCAAGGGCATCGTCATCGGCAAGGACACGCCGAACTTCGTCGGCAACCGCATCGGTTGCTACTCCATGTCTCTCACGATGAACGAGATGATCGACGCGGGCCTCACGCCGGAGGACGTGGACGCGATCACCGGGCCGCCGATGGGTCATCCGAAGAGCGCGAGCTTCCGGACCGCGGACATGGTCGGTCTCGACACGTTCAAGCACGTGTCCGACAACTGCTACGAGGCCCTGGTCGACGATCCGGAGCGCGACGTCTTCAAGCCGCCGCACTTCCTGGTCGCGATGGTCGAACAGAAGATCCTCGGCAACAAGACCCGCGGAGGCTTCTACAAGAAGACACGCGAAGGCATCGAGACCTTCGACCCGGTCAAGCTCGAATACCGCCCGAAAGCGGGCGACGAGGACATCAAGAAGTTCTGCAAGGGACTCAAGGGCTCACCCGCAGACCGTGTGAAGGCGCTGGTCGCAAACGACGGCCCTGCGGGCAAGTTCGCCTGGAACGTTCTCTCGCGCACGCTGGCCTACTCCGCCACGATGATCGGCGAGATCGCCGACGAGGTGGAAGCGGTCGATAACGCGATGAAGTGGGGCTACAACTGGGACCTCGGTCCCTTCGAGGCCTGGGACGCGATCGGCTTCAAGGCGGCTTACGAGCGCATGAAGGCCGACGGACTCTCGATTCCCGCGTCGATCGATCGGATGGCGGAGTCGGGCGCGCAGAGCTTCTACACCGACGATGGGCGGGTGTTCAGCCTGGTCACCGGCGAGTACGAAGCCCGGGAGATCGACCCGCGCAACGCGAGCCTCACGATCATGCGCCAGGGTGACGCACCGGTCTTCAGCAACCGCGGAAGCGAAGCCTGGGATCTCGGCGACGGGATCCTCGGTCTGACCTTCACCACGAAGGCCAACAGCATCGACGACACCGTCATCGAGGGCATCACGAAGGCGGTCGAGATCGCCGAAAGCGATTTCCGCGGGATGGTGATCTACAACGACGGCGACCACTTCTGCGTCGGCGCCAACCTCTTTGCGGTGGTCATGGCGGCGCAGCAGAAGGCCTGGGATCAGCTCCGCGCGACGATCAGCGGCTTGCAGGGTGGCCTTCAGCGCATGAAGTACTCGACCATACCGGTCGTGGCGGCCCCGTTTGGGATGACCGTTGGCGGCGGCTTCGAGGTCTGCATGGGCGCGGACGCGGTGCAAGCGGCGTCTGAGACCTACGTTGGTCTCGTGGAAGTGGGCGTCGGTCTGCTTCCAGGCGGCGCAGGCAACATGAACATGCTCTGGCGGGCGCTAGAGGGGATTCCCGACGGAACCGACGTCGACACCCTGCCCTTCGTGTCGCGCACCTTCCAGAACATCGCCATGGCCAGAGTGGCCACCGGTGCAGGAGAGGCGCGGGAGTTCGGATACTTCCGAAAGTCTGACGGGATCTCGTTCGACAAGGCGCGCTTGCTGACCGAGGCCAAGGGCCGCGCGATCGGCATGGCCGAAGCGGGCTACCATCCGCCGGTTCGACGTGCGTACCGGCTGCCTGGCGAGAGCGGCATCGCGACGCTCGAGATGATGATCGACTCGCTCGAAGCGGGTGGTTTCGCAAGCGCGCACGACGCGCTGATCGCTCGCAAGGTCGCGTCCGTGCTTTGTGGCGGCCCGTCGGGCAACGCCCACGAGGTCACCGAGGAGCAAATGCTCGAGCTCGAGCGCGAGGCGTTCGTGAGCCTTTGTGGCGAGCCAAAGAGCCAGGAGCGCATGCAGCACATGCTCACCACCAACAAGCCGTTGAGGAACTAGGCCAACCCGGGACGCCGAGCCAACTAGGAATCAGGAGTAAAGACATGGGTAAGATTGTCGTCGTAGATGCGGTTCGAAGCGCTGTTGGGCGCGCCAAAAAAGGGTCCCTGGCCAATCGCCGCCCGGATGAGCTCGCGGGTGAGGTGATTCGCGCTTTGATGGCGCGCAACCCCGGGGTCGACCCGGCCACGGTCGAGGACCTGGTTCTCGGCTGCGCGTTCCCCGAAGGGGAGCAAGGCATGAACGTGGCGCGCATGGTCGGCAGACTCGGGGGTCTCCCCGAGGAGAGCTCGGGCATGACGATCAACCGCTTCTGCTCGAGCGGGCTCCAGGCCATCGCCTTGGCCGCGGGCTCCGTCAAGGCGGGCTTCGACGACGTCGTCATCGCAGGCGGCATGGAGTCGATGACCATGGTCCCGATGACCGGGAACAAGCCGAGCGCCTCGCCCGAGGTCATGGAGAAGTACCCCGAGACGTACACGCCGATGGGAATCACCGCGGAGAACGTGGCCAACCGATTCAAGATCAGTCGTACGCAGCAGGACGAGTTCGCGGCCTGGAGCCACGAGAAGGCGCTCGCCGCCATCAAGCGGGGGGCCTTCGTCGACGAAATCGTCCCGGTGCATGGCGTGACGTTCGACAAGAACGGCGAACGTCAGATGTTCGAGTTCAAGGTCGACGAGATGCCACGCCCCGGCACGACGGTGGAAGCGCTCTCGCAATTGCGGCCGGTGTTTGCCGCCAAGGGCAGCGTCACCGCGGGCAACTCCTCGCCCCTCTCGGACGGAGCGGCCGCGGCCATCGTGATGAAGAAAAAGCGGGCCGAGAAGCTCGGCATCGCACCCATGGCGATCTTCAAGTCGTTCGTGACGGTCGGCGTCGACCCGTCGATCATGGGCATCGGCCCGCTCCCGGCCGTCCAAAAGCTCCTTCGCAAGAACGACCTCAGCATCGACGACATCGACATCTTCGAGGTCAACGAGGCCTTCGCGAGTCAGGCCGTCTATGTCCAGAAGGAGCTCGGCATCCCGAACGACAAGCTCAACGTCAACGGCGGGGCCATCGCTCTCGGCCATCCCTTGGGCTGCACGGGCGCCAAGCTCACGGCGACGGCACTCAACGAGCTCAAGCGTCGAGGCGGCAAGTACGCGGTGGTCACGATGTGCATCGGCGGCGGCATGGGCGCGGCGGGCCTCTTCGAAGCCATCGACTGACGGAGGCGGTTGTGCCACGAGTGGAGCAGGAGTTCGCGCGCGCTTTTGCCAGCGACTGGATCGACGCGTGGAACCGGCGCGACCTCGACGCGGTCTTGGTACACTACACTGACGACTTCGAGCTCTCGTCGCCTGTGATCATCGACGCCGTGGGTGAGCCGAGCGGGACGCTACGGGGCAAGCCCGCGATACGCGAGTACTGGACGAAGGCGCTGGCCCGCTTGCCCGACCTTCACTTCGATCTAGACGAGGTGCTGACTGGGATCGACACGATCACCCTCC